>CAYMLQ010000158.1:0-12292 GCA_964390795.1 uncultured Lentisphaeraceae bacterium | reverse complement strand
TCGCGCGTGCGGATCGGCTTGGACATGTCCAGCCGGATCACGGTGCCCACGTTGTTCTGCGGGCAATGCGGCACACCCATGACCACATAGCCGTGCGCCATGTCCGGTATCGCCCGGCCGAAGTTCAGCGTCGGCGGCAACGCGATGTCGTTGCCGTAAACCTCGACCGACGCGGTCCCGTCGGGACGCATCGCCCACAGCCCCTTGACGCTGACAGCCCCTTTGTCGACATACTCCCAGCGGGTGTAGAGCACGCGACCGTCGGGCAGGATCGACGGGCCCGTCTCGCTGACCGAGCTGTTGCTCAGCTTGATCAGGTTCTTTCCGTCGCCGTCTATCCGGTAGAGCACCGTGGTCGTGAAGTTGTCCGGCGGATCGCACAGGATACCGTACTGGCAGCGCGTGGAGATGAAAACGATCCCGCCGTCAGGCAGGTAACACGGGCTCAGGTCGTCTGTGCCGTGGTGATAGTTCGGATTAACCCGATATTTCCGAACCAGCTCGGGCTCGTCCGGCTGCGGAAAGGTGAGCTGCCGCACGCCGGTTCCGGCCCTGCGCAGCCCGGTCGCGGGATCGAGCGTCACCTCGAAGAGCCGGTAGCCCTCCTGCGGCCCCTTCTTCCACGCGAAGGCCACACGCGTGGCGTCGAACGACACGTCGTAGCGCTCGAACACGCCGCCCTCGAATTCGGGAACCAGCTCCGTGACCGCGCCGCTTTTCACGTCCAACACGCACAGATTCCCGCCCGACATCCAGTCGCTGTTGATGTGCTCCGTGTAGTAGTGGTTCGCGCTGTAAGTCAGGCGCTTGACGAAAATCAAGCGCTCCACTTCTGACGGCATCTTCAGGTCAGCCGCCTGGGAGACAGCCTCGCGCGGCGGCGTGGCGGAGGACGGCGTCTGCGCGCCGACGACCCGCACGCTGAAGCCGTTCATCGACGGGCCTCGCGCGCCGGGCCGCGGCATGCGGTAGCGCAGGCTCGCCGTACCGCTGACCGTGACCGTGAGCAGCGCGTAGTTGCGCGAGGTGTCGCCCGTCGCGCCCGGCCCGAACACCAGCTCCTGCTTGGCGGAATAGCCGTCGCTGGCCGTGAAGACCTGCTTGCCGGCATAGCGCGACCACCCGCCCACACGGTTCTCGAAATGGGCGAACTGAAAGGCATACGTCGTGTTTGTGGCCAGCCCCGTGAAGGTCAGCGTCTGCGAGCCGCCGCCTCCCGCATACTGCTCCGTCTCATACGGCCCCCCGCCTCCGAGCGTCGCCAGCGGGTAGCCGTCCGACTCCATGCTCGCGCGCACACCGCCGCCCAACTCGAACGGCGACGCGTCCGTGGGCCGCCACAGGACGAACGGCAGACCGTCGTACGTGCCCGGCTGCCCGAAGACAACGGCGCCCACTCGCGTGCCCACGCGCTCGAACGCGATCGGCGACGCGCTGTTCGTCACTGCCGTGCTGATCGGCGCGCCAAAGGCGCCCGCCTGAAGTAAACCGACAGCCGCACCAATCACACACACTCTCATGGCTTCGTCCCTCCCTTTAACGTTCGACGTTCTGCGTTCAGCGCTCTCCCAATCCATGTGGCACGGGCGTCCCGCCCGTGTTCCCCCTTCGGCGCTCTGCGGCGCTTCGGCTCAAGTCGCATGTATAGCCGATGTACAAGCCCGCGTCGCACTCAGAGTCTAGCACATACAAGGGTTCTGCGGCGCAATCCCATGTAGAAGACGTACGCGATCTGTTACGCTTAATCATGGTCGTGCTCCCGGGGCATGACGGCTTTGAGGCAAAGGCTGCTGCCCTCGATGAAATCCATCGAAAAGAAGTGCTTCTCCTCATACTCTCCGATCTGGTGAATGGCAACGATGTTGGGGTGCTGAAGAGTGGCCGCCGCCTGAGCCTCGATGTGGAAGCGGCGGACAGCCGTGTCGTCGGTCAGCGCGCCGTCCAGAATCATCTTGACCGCCACCACGCGGTCCAAGCGCATCTGCCGGGCTTTATAGACGACGCCCATTCCGCCGCGAGCGATCTCGCCGAGCAGTTCATAGTCCCCGAAGTAGCGAATCCGCCTCCCAACTTCTGGGCTCAATGTGGAACATGTCCCTGGGCTACTTTTCATTTTCAGAATCCCCCTCCACCCGATTAGGTCACTTGAGACTCTTGCACAATCATCCGTCAGAGGCCGACCGCCCCTCCCCCTCCCGCGCCAGCCACGCCAGCCCGTCCGCCGCCCGCCGCACGCGCAGCCAGCCCGCAAGCAGCGCCAGCCCGGCAAACCACAGCCAGACCATCCACGGCTCCCACCGTGCAATGCGGAAGTTGGCCCAAGCGAAGCTGACCGTGAATTCCGCGGTCCGGATCATGACGACCGTAAAAAGGCCGGCGGCGTGGTTGAAGCACGACGCGGCCCACTCGCTGACAAAGCTGGCGACCAGCCCCAGGCTCCCGGCCACCATTACCAAAAACGCGCACGGCGCGATCACCAGATTGGCAAAGAAACCGCCGGGTGTAAACCGCGCAAAATAGTAGGCGCTTAGCGGCAGGGAAGCAAGCCATGCCGCAAGCGACACGGCAACCGAATCAATCGCAAACCGCGCGGCGCCGATGACACACCGCAGGCGCCAAGCCGCCCTGACGTTCCCCGCTTGCTCATAGAGGCGCACTTTCTGTTCCAGCGAGGCGACCCGGAAAAGTGAACGGCCGAATTCGCAGAACGGCCGGCAAAAAACCACGAGCCCGCCCATGACCGCAAAAGACAACGTGCAACCGATATTGAAGACCAGCGAGGGGGCGTAGACATACACACACAGCGCAGTGCCAGCCAGCGCGGCAATGCCGTTGGGCCTTCGCCCGAACAGGGGGGCTGCAAAATAGATGAGCGCCATCACGCAGGCGCGCACGGCGCTGGGCTGCGCGCCGCTCACGACCGTGTAGAAGATCAGCACGGGAGCCACCCCCAGCACCCAATACGGGCGAGGCACACCCAGCGCCGAAACGACGACGATCAGCAGCCCAGCCACCAACGCGATATTCAAGCCGGAAATGGCAAACACGTGAATCGTTCCCGAATTCTTGAACACGCGCCTCATGTCGAAGGGAATCTCGCTGCGGCATCCCAGCATCATCGCCGCATTGAGTGTCGGAACCACACCCCACTCTTCGATCCCGATCGTGACGCGCCGCGCCGCCTGCCGGCGTGCATGCGCGGCGCGAACCAACCACGACCCATGATCCGCGTCGGCCAGCCGTTCCGAGCGTTCCTCGCCGGTGTTGATCTCCATCGACAGAAGTCCGTCACGCCCCTTTTGCACAGCCGCCCGCCCGGTCACCCGCCACACCTCACCCGGCTGCGGAGCGCTCGTCGTCGCCGCATGGAGGTTCCCGTACCAATTGATCTCGGCGGGCAGATAGTGAATCGCACGCTGATCATGCTCGGTGCACAGCCGCTCCGCGCGGAAGGTGAACTTGGCCGCCTCGCCCCGCATGGGCTTCACCGTCACTTCCGGCCCGACCCGGCACACGAACGTCTGCTTAGCTGCCAGGCCCTTGAGCGCCTCCGCCTCCTCCCGCCTGCCCGCCGCATCCCACGCCGCGCGCCCCCACCCCAGAAGAAGAACCAGAACCGCCGTCACCCCCTGCCGCAGCGCCGCTCCGGCCAGCCACGGCAGGGCGCAGCCGCACGCCACCGCACCTGCCACTGCGGCGGGCCACACGCCGAACCGGTAGCCGCCCGCGATGCCCGCCAGAATAAGCGCGGCCCCCGCCAGCAGCGGCTGCTGCCGGTGCTGCGCCCTGAGCGCGTCTGCCGTACTCCGGAACCATACCCGTAAGGACACGGATCGCCACTCCCTTCATCTTGCACGCCCGGCGTGCTCGCGCAGGAGTCAAGGCCGCGCAACAATAGTTGCGCCCGATCTCCTATACTGCTCGATCGCCTTACGCTGCTCAGCCGCAAGGTCAAGCGTTCTGTAGCGTGCCTGCACCTCCGGACAAAAGGCGAATTTCATGCGGAGCGAAGATCCGGCGTCACCGGTGCCGGCTGTGATGCAAGGAAAACGCCCCTGTAACTCCAGCGTGCCTGAAATACTGCTTATCACCGAATTTCGCAAACAGATCGCCCGGTCCGTTGGGGAGCGCTGTGCCCAAACAAAATAGGAGCACAGAACGCCTTTCTTTTCATACCGGAAATTGATCCATATAAGGTCTGGCGTGCAGAGGTGCTCCTTTGTGACCATGGCAACGGCCAATGCGTCCGCGGGAACTTTTAACTTCCTTACTGTGTCTGGCAGCAGTCTCGTCGCGTCGAACGTGTTGCCCTCTTTGTTAAATGAGGGTTCGTCTTTCGATAATTCCAGCGGCGGTAAAATCACGGTCCTGGCACCGAAGAACTCGTGTACGCCCGCCCGCACCTGCTCGATGAGTCCCATATCCACTGTGCCCAAAGGTTGGATGTAGAGTGTACACGTGGTTGGAAAGGGATTAACCTCACACGCTTTGAGCCACTTCTCGTCGCTCGCGCCAGCGCGGGCTTTCAACTCTTCGAGCCGTTTCTTGAAAACCTCATTATCCACGACCCCTTTCCAATTCCAAGCGCCGGCCGCTCCCACGTCCCAAAGCCTCTGGCAAAGCGCAGCCGCACCGGTTCTGTCTCCGGCCTCCAAGGTGTACTGCGCAAGCTGGAGTTGGCTGTCCGCATGAGTCGAGAGCCAATAATCCTCGCGCATGCTGCGGTTCAAGTAAGCGACAGCCGCCTGCGGCCCCTTGCGCGCGGCAAGCAGGTCGATGAAGCGCGTCAGCAGCTCTTGCATCTGATTAGGCGAAAGCCTGGACAGCACTGCGAATTCCGCATCGTCGTCCTTCATCCGCCGATAGGCCATTGCCCTCGTTCTGAGCACCCGGGGTGTCGGCTGACAGGATGCGATACACGCCAGTGCTTCACTGGCTTTTCCTTGTGCCTCCAGGCATGTCGAGCAGACCCACCGGGCCTCATCGTCGTACTTGTCGGGATAGACGCGGGCCAGTGTACACATCAGTTGCGCGCCTTGGGCGAATGCGCCTGCCTTATGCCAGGCCAACGCGCGCCAGACCAGCAAATCTGCGCCCCCTGCCGCTGCGTCAGCTTGCGCGCCGACCATCTTCTCAGCGATCTTAATCACCTCGACCCTGAGATCGTTGGCCATGTCCGGCGCCACGATTGCGCACTCACACAGGGTCGCGGCGATCTGCTCGACGACCTGCGACTGCTCTTTCGCCAACAGATACGCCATTTCCGCGTGCTCAACGAGCGCCAACAGGCTAGAGAATGAATACGCACGTCCGTCGGCCTTTGCAGCCGCAAGATAGAACTGAGCCTCGCGCAAACGCTGCTCCGATCCTGCGGCAACCAGCGGGCTCTTCCGCCCGAGCGCCGCAAGCAGATCGTCGACCGCTTTTTCCGCTTCTTCCCCTGCCACCTTCAGCGTGTTGAAACGACGCCCCACAGCCGCAAGCACCTCGGTGCTTTCCGCATCCACCGCAAGTAGATTCACGTGGAAAACCATGCCGCTTTCAAAACTGATGAGACCGATCAGAATCCGGTCCGCTCCGACCAGCTTAGCTAAGCTTCCGGCGTCCGGCACATCCGCAAGGCTCCGCAGCGCGTGCTCTTTCGATACCGCATCCAGCACGGTTCGATCCACCAGCCGGGTTCGCGCATCCCTCAGAAGAGCAGCTTCCGTGTGCAACTGCAACTTGTTGCGCAGCAGGCCTCCCTTTTCCCTTAAATCCACTGCGGGAAGCGCAACCATGTAGGGCAGGGTAACCCACGTGTGTTTAGCCTTGGCATCCGCCTCGCTAACCCGCGGTCGAGAGCGCTTCTCGATGCCAGCCGTTCGCGCGATCACCTGCGCGATCTGCGGTGCGCAGCTTTCAATCGATGAGACTTCAAGCGTCATCGTTTGCGTCACCTGGCTGCGCATGGGGCGCAGGTCCGCCACACGGAGCACACACTCGATATTGGTGACACCCGCCTGGAACACTCCCGTAAACGAAAGGTCTGCGCCATACAGAACCGGCGGTTTATACGAGGTCTCGCAGATCGCGCCCAGGTGTTTAATGGCGTCTTCCAGCGCAAAGCTGCACGCGTAGGAACGATTGAGGACCACGCAGTCGTAATCGCGCATCAATTCGATGATCACCAGCTCCCGCACCGCAACGATCTGGCGCTCCCAACTGTACACCATGTTGAAGTACTGCCTAAAAGGCGTCACCGCCACCACGGTCATCCGCTCGTCGGCGTACAGCGTGCCCACGCCCAGCATCACCGCGACTAAAAGTAGTCTTTTCATGGCCGTGCTCATCATCTGCAAGGGAACGCCGCCGAGCGAGCCGCTCCAACGCCCCGATCTCTCCATCCTACTTGCTGCTGTGTGCCGCGTTCCATTTCTCGGCGACGGCGAACAGGAACGAGTCTGCCAGCCGGTTGGACGCCTGCTGGATCGCCTTCTTGCCAGCGACCGTCTCCGCGAGATCCGTGGCCCCGGCCTCGGCGCTGTCGGACGCCAGAATCTCGTCCGTCTTCACATCGATCGCCTTCAGCTCCACGCGCCCGCGGCACCCCGTGAAATCGCCCACGCTCGCGCCGCGCTCGGAGATCGCCTCGCCGTAGAGCAGCAGGTCCGCCCGCTTGTCCTTGGCATACTCGGCGCAGGTCTTGAGGGAGCGGAAGCGTTCCGCCAGCTCCTGGCCGCGCTTCATCAGGACCACGTACTCGGAGTCCACCACCTTGAACTTCTCGGCCAGCAGGCGCTTGACGATCTCGGTCTCGCCCGCAGGGTCGATGAGCTGCGGCTGGCGCACGTGCAGCTCGCGGATGATGACCATCACGGTCGGACGCTTCCAGTCGGCCGGGATTGGCTTTGCCTGTGTTGCCGGAACGGCCTCGACGCGCCCGGCGCGGTCCGCCTCGAACTGCGCGACAAGCCCCTCGACCTGCCGGGCCAGAGCCTTGCCCGCTTCGACCGCGTCGTCCTTGCTCGACAGCGGCGCGTAGGCCAGCTTCGTCAGCGTAGTCTCCACGTCCACGACCTTGACGATGGCCAGCGACTTTCCGCCCGTCACGCTCACGCTGCTGCTGCAGAAATAGCGCGCGCCCACGATCGCCCCGAGCTTCTGCGCGGTGCCGGGATTCAGCAGCCCCTGCGCGTCCATCTTCAGCTCGCGCAGCGCCTTGTCGATCTGCTCCCGCTCTACCAGCATCAGCGTGGCGGACTGCGACAGCTCCGCCTGCATGAGCTGGGAAACCACGCCGGACTCGGACGCCCCGTCGACCGGTGCCAGCGCCACCGCGATCTTCGCCCCCTCACCCCACACGATCCCCGCGCACAGAACCGTCACACACGCAAACGAACGAATGACTCGCATAGCAACCTCCCTGTTAACATGACAACATCATTATGACGAGACAGGCGGGAAAAGGTCAACCGCTATCTCCAGCGCCCCCACGATGCCGCCACGATGCTGAGACGCGCACGCAATGACCTGAGCGGGCACAACGTACGGACCGGGGCCGGTTGAAGCCGGGACAACATGCCTTGGCTGAACAGGCCTGCGGCGTCCGTATGTTGTCCCGGCTTCAGCCGGCAACGCCGGCAACGCTGCCTTGGATCTGATTGCACGGAACATGCCAGAATGTGTACACTGTTCACATTCAGCGGCTCCAAAGACCCTTGGCTGGACGAACCGTCAAACTCAACGTACTTTGCCATGATACACTCAACAGACCGTAAGACCCTTCGCACGCCCCCCGCCGCCGCACGCGTACGGGCGTGGATCGCCGTGCTGCTGGCGCTGGAGCTGCAGGCGGCTGGCGAGATGGCCCCCGACTGGCAGCGCAAAGTCGACGCGCGGGTCCTGCGAAGCGCGGCGGCCGGGGAGTGCGAGTTCCTCGTTTTCCTTACGGAACAGGCAGACGTCCGAAATGCGGCGGCACTGCAAACCAAGGCGTCCAAGAGCGCTCACGTGTTTCACGGCCTGAACGAGGTGGCGCAGCGGACTCAGGCACCCCTGCTCGGCATGCTCAAGAAGCGGGGTCTGGCGCACCGCCCCTTCTGGCTCGTGAACATGATCTGGGTGCGCGGCGGCAGCGACGCGCTCCAGACGCTCAGCCTGCGGAGCGATGTGTCCCGCATCCTCGCAAACCCCAGCCTGCGTCTCCAAGAGCCCGACCAGGCTTCTTTTTCCGTCGCCGGCGTCGTCGAGTGGAACATCGTTAAGGTCCGCGCACCGGAAGTGTGGGCGCTCGGCTACACCGGGCAAGGCGTCGTTATCGGCGGGCAGGATACAGGATATCAATGGAACCATGCTGCGCTCGTCCGCAGCTATCGCGGCTGGGACGGCGGCGGCGCCGATCACAACTACAACTGGCACGACGCCATCCACACCAACAACAGCCACCACAGCAGCGCCAATCCCTCTGGCTACAACACCCTGGCGCCCTGCGACGACCAAGGTCATGGCTCTCACACGATGGGGACAATGGTCGGCGACGACGGACTCGGAAACCAGGTCGGCATGGCACCTGGCGCGCGTTGGATCGGCTGCCGCAACATGGATCGCGGCTGGGGCACACCCGCAACTTACACCGAGTGCTTCGAGTGGTTCCTCGCCCCCACCGACCTCAACAACCAGAACCCCGACCCGTCCAAGGCGCCCGACGTCATCAACAACTCGTGGGGCTGTCCGCCGGAAGAGGGCGCGCTCGACCCCCTCATCCTACAAGCCGTTGTCGAACGCGTCCGCGCAGCCGGCATCGTCGTGGTTGTCTCGGCCGGAAACAGCGGACCCGCAGCCGGTTCGGTCAGAGACCCGCCCGCCCTATACGACGCCTCGTTCACCGTGGGATCCACCAGCAGCGACGACACAATCGCCTCTTCGAGCAGCCGGGGGCCGGTCACGGTCGACGGCAGCCTGCGGCTGAAGCCGGACATCGCCGCGCCAGGGGTCAGCATACGCTCCAGCGTACCGGGCGGCTACATGACCATGGGCGGCACCAGCATGGCCGGACCGCATGTGGCCGGACTGGTGGCCCTGCTGCTGTCCGCCCATCCGGAGCTGAAGGGCCAGGTGGAGGCGATTGAGCGCATCATCGAACAGACAGCCGTCCCCCTCGGAGGCCCCTCCCCCAATAACACGTATGGCTGGGGCCGCATCGATGCGCTTGCCGCACTCGGGCTCAGTGACAGCGACAGCGACGGCCTGCCGGACTGGTGGGAAGTCTGGCGCGGCTTGTCCCGTTTTAACAGCACCGACGCCCTGCTGGACTCGGACGTCGATGGCTTTACCAACCACGAGGAGTATCAGGCGGGCACGGACCCTAACGACGCCGCCAGCGCCCTGCGCATCACCACGCTCCAGGTCAACGGCACCAACGTCCTCAGCCTCTTCACCTCGGCCCCCGGCAAGGCATATCGACTTGAGCACGCCGACACGCTGGCCGCGACCTCGTGGCTGCCTGTGGCCGGCAGCCTGATAGGAACCGGCTCCTTTTTTCAAGCGGTCGACTTTGGCGGTGGCTCAGCGAGCCAGCGCTTCTACCGAGTCAGACTCTTACCCTGAGCGACGCCGAGCGACGCGAGCCTGGTGACGCGAGTCTGATGAAGTCAGTTCACAAATGCCACTGGTGTGTGTATGATATCTTGCCTTTGTTTGCTGCGTTGCCGACCCTCACCAACCTCACGCTTCAGGAGAGCCCCATGTGTATCCGTATCCGTCGAATGACCCTCCGTGACTATGAAGCGGCTTTGGCCTTATGGCGCAGCCTGCCCGGCATCGGCCTAGACGACGCAAGCGACTCGCGCGCGGGCATTGCGGCGTTCCTGCGGCGAAACCCAGGGCTGAGTATCGTCGCCAGTGACGCGGGCGCACTCGTCGCCACAGCCCTGGTGGGCCATGACGGGCGCCGCGGCTTTGTCTACCACCTCGCCGTGGCTTCGTCCCACCGCCACCTGGGACTCGGGCGTACGCTGGCGGAACGTGCCCTACAGTCGCTGACCGCCTGCGGCATCCCCAAGTGTACGATCCTTGTCATGCGTTCAAACGCGGGCGGGCAGGCTTTTTGGGAACGCCTCGGCTGGACTCGCCGTGACGACCTCCACGTGTTCCAGCACGCGCTCGATGACACCACGTGCCGGACACCCGCAGCATCGCCCATAAAAACGTTACCGTGCGTCCTGTTGCTCTGCGCGTCTCTCGTCGCCAGCCTGCAGGCGAAGGAGACGGCGACCCTAGAGTCGCGCGCCCGCAACACCGTTCTCAACGGGCGTGTCAACGCGCACTGGCTCGAAGGCCGACCTCAATTCTGGTACAAGCGCGAGGCCGCCACCAACCGAACGTCCTTCGTTCGGGTCGATGCGGCAGCCGCCACGACGCGCCCGGCCTTCGACCATGCCCGGCTCGCCGCCGCTTGGCAGCGCGTGCTCGGCAAACCCGTCGACCCTTACAGGCTGCCCATCGACGCACTCCGTTTCTCTGACGACGGCGCCACGCTCAGCTTCGACGGCGCGGGCGGCAGCTGGAGCTGCGCGCTGGACACATACGCCGTCTCGCAAAGCACGCAGCATCAGACCGCGACGCTGGAGCGCACCCCCCGGCCTAGCCGCAACAGTTCCGAAGCAACCCGGCTCCTGATCCGGAACCGCACGGGCGGCGAGGTCGAAATCTGGTGGATCGATACAGCAGGCAAGCGCCACAGCTATGGCCGCATCGCGGCCAACGGGGAACGCAGCCAGCACACCTTCCAAGGTCATGTGTGGCAGGCCACCCGGCCTGACGGCACGAATCTGGGCGTGGTGGAGGCGAGTGCGGGCGCCTCGCTCGCGGTCTTCGACGGCACCCTCCCGCCCGAGCCGCCCCCGCCGCCCGACCCGAACCGTTCGCCCGACCGCCGCTGGCTCGCGGTCATCCGCGACCATAACCTCTGGCTGCAACCGACGGCAGGCGGCACGCCGGTTGCGCTCAGCGCGGACGGCACCCGCGATGACAGCTACGCCCTGCCCGTTGCGTGGTCGCCAGACGCAACGAGGATGCTGGCTCTGAAAACGCGCGACGGCGATCACCGTAAAGTGACCCTCGTGGAGTCTTCCCCATCCGACCAACTGCAGCCGAAGACGCGCACCATCGACTACCCCAAGCCGGGGGACCGGCTCCGACAGCCGCGGCCCCGTCTCTTCGATGTGCACTCGCTGAGGATGATTCCTGTCGCCGAAGATCTGTTTGCGAACCCATGGAGCGTGGCTGACCACCGTTGGAACAGCGACCTCGGAGCGTTCACGCTCGCCTACAACCAGCGCGGGCACCAGCTCCTGCGCGTGATCGCCGTCAGCCGCGACGGCGCCGTGCATGCGATCATCGAGGAGCGCTCGCCAACCTTCTTCGACTATGCCGGAAAGCACTTTTGCCACTTCCGCGAAGGCCACGGCGAAATGATCTGGATGTCCGAGCGCGACGGGTGGAACCATCTTTACCTCTATGACGTGGCCACGGGACGCGTGAAGAACCCGATCACTAAAGGCCCGTGGGTCGTTCGCGAGGTCGAGCGGGTGGATGACGTGAGCGGCCGCATCTGGTTCACGCTCGGCGGGATCCGTCCCGGCGAAGACCCCTACCTCATCCATCACGCGCGAGTCAACTGCGACGGCACGGGCCTGACCGTGCTGACTTCCGGCAACGGCACTCACGACGTCGCATGGTCACCGGACCGCCGCTTTTTCATCGACACCTGGTCGCGCGTCGACGCGCCTCCTGTCAGCGTCCTGCGCGACGGCGAGACCGGCCGCGAGGTGCTCGCGCTGGAACGCGCCGACGCAGGTGCGTTACTCGCCACGGGCTGGAAGCCGCCCGAACCGTTCACGGCCAAAGGGCGCGACGGAAATACCGACATCTGCGGGGTCATCTGGAGACCGTCCTCCTTCTCTCCAACCGCGCGCTACCCGGTCATTGAAAACATCTACGCCGGGCCTCACAGCTCGTTTGTGCCCAAAGCATTCGCCCCGTTCTACGGCCAGCAGCGACTGGCCGAATTGGGTTTTGTGGTGGTGATGATCGACGGCATGGGAACCTCCCACCGCTCCAAAGCATTTCACGACGTCTGCTGGAAAAACCTCGGCGACGCGGGCTTCCCGGACCGCATCGCGTGGCTGCGCGCGGCCGCCGCGACCCGCCCGTGGATGGATCTGACGCGGGTCGGCATCTACGGCGGGTCGGCTGGAGGTCAGAACGCCTTGCGCGGGCTGCTCCTGTATCCTGACTTCTACAAAGCGGG
>CAYMLQ010000157.1:0-12353 GCA_964390795.1 uncultured Lentisphaeraceae bacterium | reverse complement strand
CCACTGTGGCTAAACTGTGCCAAAACAACTTAGGCTATATAGTCCGAACGGTCAAGACAGCGGCTTTTTGTGGTGAAATACCCGCATAAAGCAGCAAAATATCGTGTTTTGGAAAACCACGTCCAAACAACGTACGGACGCCGAAGGCCTGTGCGGCTAAGGTATGTTGTCCCGGCTTTAGCCGGCAACGCTGCCGTGGGCCGGGGCCTGAGACAAGCCGGTACAACAAGCGAAGAGAGGATCATATGGAACGGACGATGATGTGTGTTGTGGCCGCCGCGTGCGTATGCGGCAGCGCCCTTACTGCCGACAATTCGATCAGCGTGAGCGTCGACAAGCCCGGCGTCAAAGTCAGTCCGATGCTGTGGGGCATCTTCTTCGAGGACATCAACCTGTCCACGGACGGCGGCATCTACGCGGAACTCGTGCGCAACCGCTCCTTCGAGGACTCGGACAAGCCGGACTCGTGGACGTCCGTGAGCAGCGGCAACGCCAAGATCGAGCTGGCGATTGATGCCGAGAATCCGCTGAGCGCCAAGAATCCGCACGCGCTGAAGGTGTCGGTCAAAGATACCGGCGTCTCCCGCGTGGGAGTGGCCAACGGCGGGTACTGGGGCATGTCGTTGGTGAAGGGCAAGAAGTACGACCTCTCGCTCTGTGCCCGTGCGGAACAGGCTTTCAGCGGGCCGCTCACGGTGACGCTGGAGAGCGCCGACAGCGTGGTCTACGCCAAAGAGAAGATCAAGAAGTTGGCGGCGGACTGGCAGACGTTCACGCTCACGCTCAAAGCCGATACGACGGATCCCAAGGCGCGTCTGGTCATCAGCACTGACAAGCCCGGCACTTTCTGGCTCGACGTGGTGTCGCTGTTCCCGCAAGACACGTGGAAGGGGCATGGCTTCCGCAAGGACCTGACCCAGATGCTGGCCGACCTGAAGCCAGCTTTCATGCGCTTCCCCGGAGGCTGCTGGGTGGAAGGCAATACCATGAAGGAGTCGTATCGCTGGAAGGAGACGATCGGCGCGATCGGAGACCGCCGCTCCCAGTACAATCTGTGGGGCTACATGGCCACGCACGGCATCGGCTATCACGAGTACCTGCAACTGTGCGAAGACATCGGCGCGGAGCCGCTTTTTTGCATCAATGTCGGCATGTCGCACCGCGAGAACGTGCCCATGGACAAGATGGGCGAGTTCGTGCAGGACGCGCTCGACGCGCTCGAGTACGCGAACGGGCCAGCCGACAGCACGTGGGGTTCAGTGCGCGCCAAGGCCGGACACCCTGCGCCGTTCAACATGAACTATCTGGAGATCGGCAACGAGAACGGCGGGCCGGCGTATCATGAGCGGTATGCGCTGTTTCACGATGCGATCAAAGCCAAGTACCCGAACGTGAAGCTCATCGCGAACGTCTGGAACGGCATGCCCAAGAACCGGCCTCTGGAGATTGTAGACGAGCACTATTACAGCAACCCCGAGTTTTTCATGGCGAACGCCAGCAAGTATGACACGTATGACCGCTCCGCCTACAAAGTGTTTGTGGGCGAGTATGCGGTGACGCAGGGCACGGGCGAAGGCAGCTTGCGCGGCGCAGTGGGCGAGGCGGCCTTTATGACCGGCATGGAGCGCAACTCGGACGTCGTGGTGATGGCCGCGTACGCGCCCCTGTTCGTACACGCCAACCACAGGCACTGGAACCCGGACCTGATCGTGTTCGACAGCTCGCGCGCCTACGGCATTCCCTCCTACTACGTGCAGAAGCTGTTCGCCGAGAACCGCGGCGATACGGTGGTGCCTTGCGACGTGGTGTCGGCTCCGGCGGAGGCGCCGGCGGAGAGCGGCATGATCGGTTTGGGCACGTGGCTGACGCAGGCCGAGTACAAAGACATCAAGGTGACGCGCGGCGACGAGGTTCTCTTCACGTGCGATTTTGCGAACGGCACGAAGGGGTGGAAGCTGCACGGCGGCACGTGGAAAGCCGAGGGCGGCGTTCTGAAGCAGAGTGCGGGCGACGAGAACGTCAGGGCTGTCGCGGGTGACATGAAGTGGAACAACTACACCTACACGCTCAAGGCGCGCAAACTCGGCGGCGCGGAGGGCTTCCTGATTCTCTTCGGCGCGGACAAGGACAATCAGAAATCGTGGTGGAATATCGGGGGCTGGGGCAACAAGCGGCACGGGATTGAAGCGCCCGGCATTGAGAGTGAGGACGTGGACGGAAAAATCGAGACCGGCCGCTGGTACGACATCAAGGTCGAGCTGAAGGGCGCGAACATCAAGTGTTATCTGGACGGCAAGCTGATCCACGACGTGCAGGCCAAACCCATGCAGGCGCTGTACGCCTCATCTACGCTCTCGAAAGACGGCAGCGAGGTGATCCTCAAAGTGGTCAACACGTCAGCCTCCGAACAGACCGCCGACCTTCGCCTGAACGGCGCAAAGGGCGTGGACAGGAAGGCCAAAGGCTGGGTGCTGACGTCGGTCGACGCCATGGACGAAAACGCGCTCGACGCCCCTACGAAAGTGGCTCCGGTGGCCGTCGCCATCGACAGCGCCGCCGAGAATTTCACGCACGCTTTCCCGGGGAATTCCGTGACGGTACTGAGGCTGCCCATCAGGAAGTAGGTCTGTTCATTTTGGCCGCAGTCCAGTCGGTCTTGGTGAACAAGGAACTGTCATCCGGGTTTTCCGTCGTACCTACTTTCTTGTTAACCCTGGCAGGCCTTACGGGAAAGCGCAGGAAGGCCAATATCGCGCACCATCCATCCGGGGATCACCGTTTGCCCGAGAGGCCCGCGGCCCAGCCGTTGCCGGAGATTTTCGAGAAAGCGGACGGTGCCGAAGGCGCGTGCCTTTGCCTGATAAAGGGCCAGTCTTGTCAGCGCGCGCTGTGAGGCGTATCCCTCGCTGGGCAAGGCCTGGTGTAACAGAAGAGCCGCATCGAGCAATTCGCCCAGTTCATAGCAAGACTGCAGTTTTGCACGGCTGAACATGTCACCCCCGTCCCCACAAGGACATGTCGGCCTTGAGATTCGTATCTGTAGGCGCGCACCTTGCCACAGGGTCAGACACCCTCCCTCCAAAGGGGGTTGGAGGCAGAGTCTGAGGGGGCCGACCCACTCGATGTGGTCTCCCGCATAGCTTTCGTCCGGGTTGACGGGAATACCCGCCGTTTCGGCGGCTTGGCGCAGATCGCCTTGATCAACCACGGAATACGGCCCCGCGACATCGATATCGAGACTTGTCCGGTCCGGCTCGTCCAGAAGGATGCAGGCCGCACTCCCATAGATATGCAGCGTCGCCTTTGAACGCAATGCCTGATCAATCCCTTGAAGACACGAGGATAGCGACGTATAAAACAACAGGTCTCACGCCCAAGACGCAAAGTTTGGAGAAGCCCTTCGATAACTTCAGCGTTCACTGTTCGGCGTTCTTATCTTATCTTTGGGTCTTTGGGCCTTGGCGTGCAAAATTGCGGTGAGGCTTCTGGGTTGTGGGCGAAACCCACGTTTGTATAGTCCGACGGACGCCCATATTCAAGAGCGGCAATCATTGAGCTGCAATCATTGACGCTCGCGGAGAAAATGCGGGATTGACGGAGAGGCGGTAGGTATGGGATTTTATCGGGGTGAAACCGACCCTTCAACTCGCAACGGCCAAGACCCCTGACGGGGAGGTGTTGTCGCTCTACCAGCACGACGCCGACTTTTCCATCAAGGTAGACCGGCAGGAGCTGATGACCAGCCGCGCCCACGAATCGGAACTCGAACTCGCGCGGCTCGGGTGCGCGCGCATCCGGGAGCGCCAGGATCCGACGGTGCTGATTGGCGGGCTCGGCATGGGCTACACGCTGCGCGAGACGCTCGACCTGCTCCAGCCCGGCGCGAAGGTCGTCGTGAGCGAACTGATCGCTGACGTCGTGGCGTGGAACCGTACCTTTCTTGGCGAGCTGAACGCCCACCCGCTGCGCGACCGGCGCGTGTCGGTCAGGCTGGGCGACGTCACGCGCCTGATCCAACAGTCGGAGCATGCTTTCGACGCGATCCTGCTCGACGTCGACAACGGCCCCGAGGCGCTGACCTCGGCGGGTAACGACCGCCTCTACAGCCGCGAGGGCTTGCAGGCGTGCCTGCGCGCCCTGCACGCGAAAGGGTGCCTCTCGATCTGGTCGGGCTCGATTGACGCTCAGTTTGAAAAGCGTTTGCGCCAGGAGAACCTCGCGTACCGCCGGTTTCACGTCGCGGCGTACAAGGGCGGCAAGGCGCGTTCGCGCTGCATCTGGGTCATCTCGCGCGATGTGCGTTCGCTGCCGCCGGAACGCGAGTGACGGCGAGCGTTTGTTGATTTTTATAGCGTGATGGCGATGCCGGTCCTATTTGATAGGGGACGGGCCGGCTTCGCCGGACAAAGGGGGGGGGCACATGAAGAAGATCACGATGCTTGCCGCATGGCTGGTCGCCGTCGCCGTTCAAGCGGCGGAGCTGGTTGCGAATCCGGGTTTCGAGACGCTGACGGATAAGAAGACGGTCGCGGAGTGGGACCTGTGGACACGTGAGAAGGGCAAGGGGCGTGTCGAGGTTTCCGAAGACCGGCATGCAGGCGAGCGCGCCCTGAGGATCGTTCACGAGGGCGAGAAAGACTGGGCGCTGTCCAACGCGCGGCGGACGCCGGTCAAGCCGGGCGAGTCGTATATGATGTCGTGCTGGATCAAGCGGAACGGAGAGGCGAAGGCCGGCGTTGTGAACGTGGTGGGCAACGGTGGCGGCAAGCTGGTCGATTGGGCGATCGGCAGGACCGCTGACGCCCGCGGCGAAGGCTGGAAGGCGTATCGGATGTTCTTCACCGTGCCGGAAGGGGTCGACACCGCGTACATCCGCGTGGTCGGCGCGGGCAAAACCGATTTCTGGGTGGATGACGTGCAGGTGGCGCCGGGCGTGATGACGCTGCCGCCCAAAGGGCCGAAGGTCAGCGGCTGGGCGCAGGAGCGTCCGGTGGAGCAGATGGGCCGGGGCGTCTCTGCCATGCAGACAGCCGAGGGCGTGCAGGTGAGCTGGCGGCTGCTCAAGGGCGATCCTGCGGAAATCGCCTTCGACGTGTTCCGCGAGGCAGGTGGCCAGCGGGTGAAGCTCACTGTTGCGCCTGTCCGCCAGACGACGGATCTTCTGGATACGAATGCGTTTGCCGAGGCGGCGGCCTACACGGTCGAGACCGTGTCCGGCACCGGCGGCCCGGCGCAGACGGTGCGTGCGGTCGCATTGGGGACGCGCAAGACGCCGTATATCCGCATCCCGCTGGCGACCACGAACGCGACCGCGCAGAAGGTGGGCGTGGGCGATCTGGACGGCGACGGCGTGTACGACTACGTGATCAAGCAGCCGGGCGAGAATGTCGACCCGTGGGTGAAGTACTGGTACAAGTCGCCCGACACCTTCAAGCTGGAGGCGCGCAAGCAGGACGGCACGCTGCTGTGGCTCAAGGATCTCGGCTGGAACATCGAGCGCGGCATGTGGTACTCGCCGATGGTCGTGTGCGACCTCAACGGCGACGGGCGGGCGGAAGTCGCCGCGAAGATCGGCCCGGAAGAGGATTTGCGCGACGCCGCAGGCATGGTGCAGTCCGGGCCTGAGTGGGTGGCCGTGCTCGACGGGCTCACCGGGCGCGAGATCGCCCGTGCGCCGTGGCCGCCGCGCGAGGCGTTTGAGACCTACAACCTCGCCTCCCGCAACCAGCTCGCCGTGGCGTATCTGGACGGCAAGACGCCTTGCCTGCTGACGCTGCGCGGCACCTATGGTCTGATGCTGGCCGAGGCGTGGCAGCTCAAGGGGGGGAAGCTGGAGCGGCTCTGGTCCTTCAGCAACGAGGATCTGCCCGGCAACTACCGGGGCCAGGGCGCGCACAACTGCCTGTGCGCGGATGTGGATGGCGACGGACGCGACGAGGTCATTTTGGGGTCTGTTACGTTAGACGACGACGGTTCGGTTCTGTGGTGTTCCGGCAAAGGCCATCCCGACGCGCACTACTACGGCGATGTCGACCCGCGCCGCCCCGGCATGGAGCTGGCGTACATTATCGAGACGCGGCAGCGCAAGGAGGGCGGCATCCATCTGCTCGATGCGGCGAGTGGAAAGATGCTGTGGCAACTCGGCGAACCGTCCGCGCATGTCCACAGCTGCGGCATGTGTACGGACATGGATGTGATGAGCCCCGGACTGGAGATCTATGGGGCGGACGCGGATGGGCACAACCTGACCGAGCACCGCTGGCTCTTCGCGAGCGACGGAAGGATCCTGAAAGCGGGCAAAGCCGTGGACTTTAAGTTCGGCGTGCCGAGCGCGTGGTGGGATGCGGACCTGCAGCGCGAGGTGGTTCGGGGGCAGATGCTTGACTACGAGGGCGGGCCTGTTAGCGAGAAGATCGAGGGAACCGTGGTGCTCGTCGCGGATGTGGTCGGCGATTGGCGCGAGGAGGTCTTCACGACCGTGGCAGGCGAGCTGCGGATCTACACCACGCCCGTTCCGGCCATGGATCGCCGTTTATGCCTCATGCAGGACGAGCCTTACCGCATGCGGACGACGATGAATGCGATGGGCTATTTCCAGGTGCCGACGCTGTCGTACGTGCCGGAAGCGCGCGCGCCGAATCTGAACCTGACACTCCAGAAAGAGGGCAAGAAAAACGGCTGCCGCGTCGTGGCGGTTGCGCCGCTCACGTCCGGCCTCAAGGGCACGCTGACGCTGACGGCGCCCAAGGGCATCAGGCTTCAAAAGGAGACTTTGGACGTCGACCTCAAACCCGGAGAACGCGTGGCAGAGTCTGTGGCGTACGACGGAAAGAACGAGCGCGGCGAGGCGATCCGCGCGGAACTGGCGATTGAGGGCGGGGTAGTGCTCCGTGGGTGCGTGCCGCTGGGGCTGTAATTCAATCACCGTCCGCCAGACGCTGTACGAGATCAAGGTGGCGTAGAAGGGGTTTAGGCTGTAGGCCGTTAGGCGAGGAGAACACGTGCATGAAAAAGAAGTCGCTGAGTCAAGCGGTCGCGGACTTCCGAGACCTGATCGTGCAGGTGCGAGGCGTGCCGGTCATTCTCGATAGCGACTTGGCTAAAGCCTATGGCGTGACGACGAAAGCGCTCAACCAAGCGGTGAAACGGAACCGCGATAGGTTCCCGGATGAGTTTGTGTTTGTTATTGAATCACAAGAGGTTACACGTTTGAAGTCACAATTTGTGACTTCAAACGACCCGGAAGAGGCTATGCGGTCACAATTTGTGACCGCATCAGGAAAACGTAATGATCGTTATTTGCCCTACGCCTTCACCGAACACGGCGCGATTATGGCGGCGATGATTCTCAACAGCCCGCAGGCGGTACAGATGAGCGTCTTTGTGGTGAAGGCGTTTGTCGCCATGCGGTCGCTGCTCCTGACGCAGCAGGACTTGGCCAAGAAGCTGGCCGACCTCGAGCGCACGCTGACCGAGCGGCTGGACACGCACGAGCACGCGATCTCGGATATCATCCAGCAGATCATGCAGCTTCTCTCGCCCCCGCCATCCGACGACAAGGAGGAGCCGCCGCGCCCGCGCATCGGCTTCTCGGTCCGCGAGAGGCGTGCGAAGTATCGGACAAAGAGAGAGAACAAGACAGGAAACGAACGCCAAGCGTAGCCGGAGGCTATTCCCATGGACAGCGAACGTATTCACAGTTTGAAAAATGACTTTGACGCACGGGCGAAAATAGTTCCGGAGGAGAACGTTGAGTTCTGGTTCGCACGAGACCTGATGGAAGCGTTGGGCTATGTCCGATGGGAGAATTTCCTCACCGCCATCCAGCGGGCGATAACCTCGTGTGAGACCATGGATCACACCGCCAGCGACCATTTTCGTGGCGTCACGAAAATGGTCGCGTTGGGCAGCGGAGCTGAACGGGCGATCGACGATTTCATGCTCACCCGCTACGCCTGTTACCTGATCGCACAGAACGGCGATCCTCGAAAAGAAGAGATCGCGTTTGCGCAGAGCTATTTCGCCATTCAGACCCGCAAGCAGGAACTGCTCGAAGAGCGCTTGCGCCTACAAGCTCGATTGGATGCACGTCAGCGGCTTCGGGATTCTGAGAAGAAGCTTTCGCAGAACATCTATGAACGCGGGGTTGACGACGAGGGCTTCGGTCGTATCCGCTCCAAAGGCGATGCCGCATTGTTTGGTGGACACACAACTCAAATGATGAAGACGAAATTCGGCATCACCCAAACGCGTCCGCTCGCTGATTTTCTCCCGACATTGATGATCGCGGCAAAGAATCTGGCGACTGAAATGACAAATCATAACGTCCTGCAAGCCGATTTGCGTGGCGAGTCATCCATCACGGGCGAGCACGTACAAAACAATCAGAGCGTCCGCGCTATGCTTAACCAGCGGGGTATTAAGCCCGAGACCCTGCCGCCGGAAGAGGATCTCGCCAAGTTGGAGCGCCGAGTGAAATCGGAAGAGAAGAGGCTGGGGAAACTTGCCGGACGGCTTCCTTCAGGCAATAAGGACGAACTTAAGGATTAGGAATGAACGCTAAATGGCTATGTGTCGCGAAGGCGGTGAGCCTGCTCGCATGCGGTACAGCATGGGCGGCGGAGCCGTTCATGGAGAAAGCCGACCTCTTCGAGGCCGGCATGGGCGAATGGAGCAAGTAAGAGTAAGGGGGGGGCAGATGAGGTCATTGAATCGTTTCACGTGTGGGTCACTGTTGCTAGTTGCGTTCCTCGCAGGTGTCGGCGGATGTCGACTGGCGTCGACGGGAGTCGACCAGCCGACAGGGAGCGTTGTCCACGTCTCGCCGAAGGGCGACGACCGGAACCCCGGAACTCAAGCACGTCCGTTCGCGACGCTCGCACGGGCACGTGACGCGTCGCGGGCTTTGCCGCGTCCGGTGACCGTGCGACTCGCGGAGGGCACGCATGTGCTCTCCGAACCGTTGGCGCTGACTCCCGCCGACTCAGGAGTCACGTACGAAGCCGTGCCGGGCACGCATCCTGTGATCAGCGGCGGCATGCGCATCGGTGGCTGGCGCAAGCACGGCGACTGGCTGTGGGTGGCCGAGGTGCCGTGGGTGACTAACCGGGCCGAGGCGTTCACGCAGCTCTTCGTCAACGGCGAGCGGCGCCCGTGCGCCCGTACGCCCGACGAGGGCTCCTATTCCTACACCAAGCGGCTGACGCTGGCGCCGGGCAACCCCGGCCCGTGCCTGGGGCTGACCTACTCGAAAGAGGACACCCTGCCTTGGATCGGGCAGCAGGACGTGCGCATCGTGCTTTTCCACAACTGGGTGAACTCGTACAACCGGGTCAAGTCGGTGGACGCCGAGAAGCGCCGCATCGACTTCGCGCGTCCGGCGGGCATCTTTTTTCTCGGACCGGAGGTGCGGTATTATGTCGAGAACAGCCTGGAGGCGCTGGACGCGCCGGGCGAGTGGTTTGCGGACCGCACGAAGGGGCTGCTCTACTACTGCCCGAAAAAGGGCGAGAACCTGGCGCGCGCCGAGGTTGTCGCGCCGTGGCTCGTGTCGACCTTGGTGACGGCTGAGGGCGAGCCCGCGAAGGGGGCGTTCGTGGAACACGTGACCTTCCGCGGACTCTCCTTCCAGCACACGGACGCCGACCTCTCGCCCGGCTATCCGCACAGCGTGCAGGGCGCTCACACGCAGCGGGGCGCGATTTTCGCGAAAGGGCTGAGGAACTCGCTGATCGAGTGCTGCGAGTTCACTCGGCTGGGCGAGCACGGCGTGTCGCTGCGCGAAGGGTGCGCGTCGAACATTGTCCGGCAGTGCCATTTCCACGATCTGGGCGGCGGGGGCGTGTACCTCTCGGAAGGCGCGCCGGCGAAGCAGGACGACGGATATCTGACGGCGCACAACACCGTCGACAACAACTTCATCCACGACGGCGGACTCATCTACCGCGCCGCGTGCGGCGTCTTC
Source organism: uncultured Lentisphaeraceae bacterium (assembly GCA_964390795.1). Lineage (GTDB taxonomy): Bacteria > Verrucomicrobiota > Kiritimatiellia > RFP12 > UBA1067 > CAYMLQ01. The sequence continues at coordinate 2,389 of CAYMLQ010000157.1, read as the reverse complement.
CTGGGCGGCAGCGCCAGCTACAACACGATCACGCACAATGAAATCTGCGATCTGAGCTGGATGGGGGTTCATCTCGGCTGGAGCTGGACCGGGCGCGCGCCCGCCTTCACGCACCACAACGAGGTCGGCTACAACCATATCCACCACCTCGGCAACGGCGTGCTCAACGACATCGGCGGCATCTACACGCTGGGCGTCTCGCCGGGCACGGTGCTGCACCACAACCGGATTCACGACGTCACCCGCTTCGAGCGCGGGCGCGACGGCTACGGCGGCTGGGGCATCTACCTCGACGCGGGCAGCTCGCAGATTACGGTGGCGAACAATGTGGTCTACGACACGCGCGACGGCGGGCTGCACCTGCATAATTACGCCTATCCGTGGGGCGACGTGGTCACGAACAACATCTTCGCCTTTTCGCAGGACGCCGAGCTGATGCGCAACGCGGTCATGGAGCATGAGACGAACCACGTCCTGCTCGCGCGCAACATCGTCTACGGACCCTCGGAGCGCGCGCTGGGCGGCGGCAACTGGAAGAAGGGCAGCAACTTCAGCGCGGACCGCAACCTGTATTGGAGTACGGCCACGAACGCGCCGGACTTCTCAGGGCGCTCGTTCGCCGCGTGGCAGGCCGAAGGGTATGACGTCCACGGCGCCGTGGCCGATCCGAAATTCGTGAATGCGGCGGTGCGCGACTTCCGGCTGCTATCCGGCTCGCCCGCGTTCGCACTGGGTTTCGCGCCGGTGGATGTCTCGGCCGCCGGCCTGTACGGAGACTCGAAATGGGTGCGGCTGCCGCAGGCGGTGCAGCACAGGCGATACGAGGCGGCGGTGGCCCCTGTGAAAGAGCTTGCGCTCCGCCAAGGGTTCGAGGACGAGGCCGTGGGGGACTTGCCGGACTTCGCGCGCGTCAGCGAGGAGAACTCGCAGGCGGTCGTGCGCGTGGTCGCGGCGGGGGTGGCGGGGCCGAGCCAGTGCCTGCGCGTCACGGACGGGCCGGGGCAAACGCACGCGCATGATCCGCACTTCTACTACGACAGGGAGTTTCCCGAGGGATGCTTGCGCGGCGCGTTCGACCTGCGGCACGAGACCGGCGCGATCCTCTCCTGCGAGTGGCGCGACTGGCCGTCGGGGCAGACGTTGCGCGCGGGGCCGCTGGTACGCGTGGATGCCGACGGCTCGCTGGTTGCGGGTGGCAAGAAACGTTTGGTGTTACCGCCCGGGCAGTGGGTACACATCGACATGCGCTGTAACACGGGTCCTTCGGCGGACGCCAAGTGGGACCTCACGGTGACGCTGCCCGGCCGCGAGCCGCAGCGTTTCGCCGACCTTCCGTGCAGCCCGTCGTTCAAACGGCTGAGCTGGGTGGGCTTCATCTCAATGGCGACGACCGAGGCGGTCTTCTACATCGACAACGTGGTCGTGGAAAAAGCGCCGGTTTGGTAGGGACGCCTCCCCGAGGCGTCCGAGGGGCACGGGGGCCGGCGGCGGGTTCGGGGATCCCGCCCTAGCAGTCGCAAGGGCGCATGGCAGTTCTGTTGGTGCTTCTTTGGGAGATCAAAAAGGAGCGCAAGGAGAGCGGGCGGTTGCCGCATTCCGTCCGTTCCACACCGCCTGAAGAAGCGAGAGGCGTACGTTTGGCTATGGAGTGCGGCGGCAAGCGGTATCCCGCGCGACGCCGCTTTGCTTGCGCGTGTCAAGCGCGTGCCGGAAAGCGGTGCCGCGCTGCGCTTGTCACCGCACTCCAAATCTCGCCCGCTTCCCCTTGCGCTTTCCCTTTGACAAGATAAAGAGCAAACAGAACTGCCATGCGCCCCAGTCGCAACGATCCGCGAAATAGCCCTCGACCTAGTACCGCCTGAAGGCGTATACTTGCACAAGCAGGTAGCGATTGTCCCCGCCCGTTTCCACTTTCGAGTTTCCAATCACGAACCACAACGGAGAGTTCAAGAACCTTTGACGTAGGGCGCACAGGGAGACAGACAGGTTGTTAGTAGCGTCAAAATTTTGCCCGCGAATCCCGCGAATAGCGCGAATCAATACGCGGCGTTCCTTTCGCACACATTGGCGTCATTCGGGGCAAAAAGCAACCCTTTCGTTTGTTTCCGCTTCGCGGACATCATCGCTTATTAGAACACGACGCCCCTTGGCAGGGACGCCTCCCCGCAGGCGTCCGCAGGGCACGGAGACCGGCGGCGGGTTCGGGGACCCCGCCCTACCGGTGTGACGCGACACGCATGAATCGTTGTCCGCATTTCACATTCGCTCACCAGAAACCAATCCCAATTCGCACGCTATGCCCGGAAGAGCCCCTCTGATTCTCTGATGCTACGGGCGGTGACTTGCAAGATCAAACGAACGTTTCTAGGCTGCGAGTTTATTGAGTACC
>CAYMLQ010000156.1:0-12489 GCA_964390795.1 uncultured Lentisphaeraceae bacterium | reverse complement strand
CACAATCCTCGCTCAAAAAACGGCCATCCCCCTTCAACAGAAGAAAATCGCACCCATCTTGGTTCACCGGTCCGTCACCGTCCGTCCACCGTCCGTCCGGCGGCCGTTCGCTGCCATCATTAACCTGGTGGTTATGAACTCTCTTCAACGAAGTCTGTGTGGCTTCCGGGCGGTCAGTGACAATATAACTGCTTGTCTTGTCGTCTATAACTTCAACGAATCGAGGGCCGGTTTGAGGGCGGTTTCCATTCGGGTCATCGCGTCCACCATGGCTTCTTGAATCTTGGGCCAGTCGGATTCGGGGCTCAGGAACCCGGCAAACAGGCAATGACCGATAGACGCGCTGGGGCATGACCGCAGGAAACAGCGTCAGGAGCGCGTCAGGCGCTTCGGGCCGCTGGCCTATGCGTGGACAGGGGGCGCGGCCTTCCGGCGCAAGGGGCACGGCACGCGGCGCGGGTGTCGGGCTGGGAGGTGTTGGGAACCGGGGGCACCGGGATATATATTTCGAGGGGGGGGCTTTTGTAGTCTTTTGTACGGGCTAGGTCGTTTGAGCCGGACGCCTTTTGCAGAACGGGGGATACCACGGGGAAAGTCTTTTGTAGTTTCTTTTGTAATCGTGTCTACAAAAGGCACGTTGTAGCAAAATGTATCAGGCCGGGGGGCTGAAAGCAAAAAAACCCGAAAACATTGGGGTTTTCGAGGCTTTTTCAGGCTGTTTTCTGGTGGGAGATAGTGGACTCGAACCACCGACCCCTTGCATGTCAAGGGAGGCAGGCCGTTTTTCGTAAGTCGTTGATTATGATGTATATAGCTTATTTACAGCAGCTTATGCCTCATTTCAGAAAGTGCCAAACCTGTTGATAAGTGCCATCTGGAGTCAAAAAGTGGCCAGAAAGTGGCCAGTAAAATACCCTGCTTCAAGGCAATGCTGCATTGGCTTAAATCCACACCTGCTAGAACCGCAGCGGATCAAAAGTGGCCAGTAACTCAAGGTCTCTGGTAGGTAAAGAGGATCGTCCTCGTCGGACGGATCCTCCAGCCGGCCCAGAAGTTGGCCGGCGTTCAACCCCAGAATACGGCACAGGGCGACGTACCTGACGAGGTCTAACTTGACCTCACAGTGCTCTATCTTCTGGATGGTCTGGCGGCTGAGCCGCATCTTTCGCCCCATGGCGGACTGTGTCAGCCCCTGCCGGGCACGCGTGTCGCTGATGAAAGCCACCAGCGAACGGTACCTGGGATCATAGATGGCCTTTGTTCTCATGTTTTTACCCTCCGTTAGGTGTCTCCTAATCCCGCCTGTAGGGTGAAAACGCCCCGTGTGTCCGAACCTTACCCGATTCAAAATGACCCGGTTTAGGCAGTGCAACTGCGATAGGGCACCTAAGTCCTTTTGAGGGGGGGCTTTGGTGCTGTGTCGTGTTTACCGTGACCTGGGCGCAGGCGAATATGCGCACCTGTATTGAGGTCATGGTGACAAATCACCAGACTCGCCCATCCCCCCTTCCTCACCTTTACGGGGTAGGAGGCCGCTTGCAAACAGCTCACGCGACCCCGCGATCACGGTTTCCCTGTCTTGCGGACGGGTTCCCGCTTTCTCGGTTTGCCCCTGTAACACACCAGCCCCTGGCCGGGCGTCCGCCAGTGATACCCCCTGAATTCCCGCCAGGTATACACTTTGCGTGCGAGTAGCGGTAACCCGTTGCCGGCCACGTACACCCTGCTGGGCCTACGTCCGTAACCGTAGGCCACGACCCAGTGCGAGTAATCGGGGCTGGAAGTGTTGACGATCAGTGCCAGCGGCCGCCCCCTGTCGATGGCGGCAACGATTGCCGCGAACGTGAGATCAGCGCGTACGGAGACCGACACGCCGTGCTTGCGAAGCGCCCGCGTCAGCATGCCCGCGCTAGTGCCCGTTTCCGGATCCGCGTTCACGCTGGCAAAGAACGCCTCAGCGCAAGCGCCGGGCCGGAAGTACCGTAAGACCATCAGCCCCGCGACGAAGCCGCAGCTGAAGCTCTGGGTCTGGCAGTACGCCGGGATTTTCAGGGTCTCGACGTTGGCGCCGCGTGGATGCTTCAGGATGTCGGGCACGGCGCGAATACCGGTCACTTCAGCGACGGTGTCGCGGATTACGTTCAGGACGGACATGTCTGCCTCCTCTCTTTACTGCTGGGCGCAAGCGGGCACCCCGGTGCCTCCCTCGAGATACCAGGGTTCCTCCTTGTCCTTGTTCACGAAGCTGCCTCGAAGAACCGGGCAACGTCCTCCCTCAGTTCCCTGAGCAGTCCGATGGATGCCGCGGTCACCAGCGCGCACATCGCTAAGAAACCTCCGATCCATGGTACAACTTGGCTGAGCATGAACGCTACCACCGCACCCAATACCAACGCCTCTCCGAACCTGCGGTGCGCGCTGACGAATTTGATGACGGCCTCCGCCAGCCGCCGCGCCCGCGTCCAGAGCATCAGCAGTTCAGCTTTTGCCCTGGCCGGGATCTTAAGCCTTCGTATCTTTCTGATAATCGTACTCGACTTCATTTCTTCTTGGTCTTTCTGGTTGGGGCCGCCGTGTACCGGCACGCCCTCTTCTCTCGATATGCCCGCATGTGGCCCTCCCAAGGTGACTCACGCACGCAGTCAGCGAGCACGTTGTCGCCCAGTTCCGACCGCATCTTGTACCCGAGTTCGCGCTTGCGCTGGGTGACGCGGGCGGGCGTGACGTTGTACATGAACGCTAAGTCGATGCCAGGCACGCCGGCTGCGGTACTGAGCAAAAGGTCTCGGTCGCCGGGGTTGATCGCGGCCATCATCTCGTCCCAGTCGATTTCACGGGCACCCTGCGCCGCCGGGTCTTCCCCGGTCGAGGCCAGGCACGAGTGCAGATCCACCTCGTCGTCGTCTTCGTCGAACACGTCAAGTGGCTCGTCCATCGACAGCATGACGGCATGGCCGTCGAGTTGGGTCGCGGGCGACATCGCGTCAGTCCTTGAGGCACTACCGTGACGGCGACCGCTGCGCAAGGCCTGCAGCACGTAGAACGCGACGCTGTTGGGCGACACGGCTTTGCCGGCCTTCTCCGCAGCCTCCAGCATGTTCGCGGCCTGCGCCATGCCGTCGGCCTCAAGCTCCTGAAGATCCTCACATCCCACCGTCTTAACCGCGCCCCTGGCGATGGCGGCGCGGATGATCGGCCTGACGCTGTCCAGCAGCATCTGCCCTGTTCTTGGTGACATGGTCACCTCACTTTCTCAAGTAAAGCGACCATGGGGGCATGACGCCCCCGTGGCCACTAGGTTAAGTAGCCACGGGCGGCTGAACATAAGCACCAGCGTACGGCGGTGCCTCCCGTACATGTTATAACCGGGAAGGGGCTGGAGTTAAGGCTGCGCTCGGTAATGGTGCTATCCGAGGACACCGATCAGGGGTAACCGCAGTGGCACGGCAGCGTCTCCCACCCGCTGCGTTTGGAAGGCCCACTTGATCCAGTTCGAGAATCCTCTTTTTTTCATGGCCGGATCAGTGTATTTTATACACGTCATAACGGGGCGCATGTGTGCCTCACAGGAGGAACTGTTCAGACAGTTTAGAGCGTTGACATAACTTCGTTTTCTGCTTCTCGCAGAAAGCCGTCGATCCGGAAAACCGCCAAGTTATCAAGTGAGACGTACGCTTTCAGCGAGGTCGCGACCCTTTGGGGGGCGCGGCTTCTGCTTTGCGTCACTCTCACGGGCCTTGGCGGGCCTTCCGGATGGGCGTGGGGTTGAATGTCCGCGTCCCTCATTTTTTTCAAGGGAACGAAATCGAAACGGAAGGTGTCCGCCATGAAGACTGCCTATGCGCTTCCCCTGTTCTGCGCTCACGCGTTAACATCCGCGCTGGCGGATGTGCATTACGTTTCAAAGGCGGGTTCTCACACCTCGCCCTACACGTCGTGGCCGACTGCGGCGACCAATATCGCATCAGGGATCACAGCTTCAGCGGCCGGCGACACCGTACTCGTGTCGAACGGTGTCTACACGCTCTCGGCCCAGCTATCGATTACGAAAGGCGTGACCGTCCGCAGCCTCAACGGCCCGTCAGCCACCATCATCGACGCCAACAGCAAATCCCGGTGCGTGTACATGAGCCACGCAAGCGCTTATCTGGTCGGGTTTACGGTGCGCAACGGCTATTACGACTCGACGATGACCGGGAACGGCGGCGGCGGCGTTTTCATAGACAACGGAGGGACAGTCGAGGGGTGTGTCGTCAGTGACAACCGGGTATGGGGAGCATCAGGACACAGTGCCAGCGGTGGCGGAATTCGCATGGTCGAAAGCGGTTGTGCCCGCAATTGCCTGATAATCGGCAACACCGCCAACAACACAGAGCCCACCGTTACGGTGAAGGGAGGGGGAGTCTCCATCTCTGTTCCCGGAACCAGTTACCAGTACGGCCCGTCTCTCGAATCCTGTACGGTCGCGGGTAACAGTGCCAGAAACGCCGGGGGTGGTGTGGACGTGTATTATGCGGGGTCATTGAAGAACTGCGTGATTTATGGCAATTCGGTCGGCAATCTCACCCTTACTGCAAACCCCATAAATACAAGCTATGTCATCTATGTCATGAACACCTGTTCCTCGTGGGCGCCGACCGGTACCGGCAGGTCGGGCAACATAGCGACCGACCCTCTATACGTGAATGCGGGCACGGGGGATTACAGGCTTTCCGCATCATCTCCCTGCATCGACACGGGCGCTTCTTCTGGCGCACCGGCTATTGACTTGGAGGGCACGCCGCGCCCTCTCGACGGCAACGGCAACGGCGTCTCCATTGTGGACATAGGCGCATACGAGTACGCGCTGACCGCGACCGTGACCTTCGACGCGCAAGGCGGAACCGTGAACCCCGCAAGCTCGACGGTGACGAACAGCCTGGCCTATGGAGCGTTGCCGACGCCGGCACGGAACGGGTACACCTTCGGCGGATGGTGGACTGGATCGGGTGGAAGCGGCACGCAGGTTAACTCGGCGACGACCGTCACGATCACGGCGGCTCAGACACTGTACGCGAAGTGGACGCTAACGACCACAACCCAGGGCACGCCCCACCTGTGGCTTGTACAGTACGGGCTGATCGCGGGCGCCAACTACGAGGCCGCCGCGATTGCTGACGTTGATGGGGACGGCCACATGGCGTGGCAAGAGTACGTGGCGGGGTCGAACCCCACGAACCGGGAATCGGTATTGAGGACGATGATCGACGTGAGCAACGCCGTGCCGTCGCTGACGTGGACGCCCGACCTCGGCAGCGCCCGCGTGTACACCGTCGAGGGCCGAACCAACCTGACAGATGCAGCCTGGGGGCCGACCAACGCGACCACCAGGTTCTTCAAGATCCGCGTGGACATGCCGTAACAGTTGCGGCAATGGGCGGGGTGAAGGGCGCGGCATGTCTGCGTAAGCAGTGATGCCGCGCTCGCGCTGCGGCAGAACATGGAACCGCGTTCGCCTCAACGGCGGTCTTGAGGATACTGGCCCCTGAAGGTGTGGAGAGCGTCGTCATAAGGAAAATGATGCGACCCGGTAAAGGAGGCATTATGACTCACGAGGGTAAAGATCCGCAGGCATTTATAGAGCAGGAACGGCTGGTGGCTATCAAAGAGGCCGCCCAGACACTTGGGATCAGTATCAGGGCGTTTTACCGGCTCATCGCATCCGGGGAGTTGCCTGCGCCACTGAAGATAGGCAGGGCGTCCAGGATGTCGATGGCGGAGATTCACGCGTACATCGAGCGGCTCAAGGCCGAGCGGGATACAGTTTCCCGGCGAAGCTGGGCGCCGTGCAACAGGTAAAAGAGGAAGTGCCCTCGTGGGACAGCTCAACCTCCCCCTTCCAGCTACTCGCACAGCAGTGCTGAATGCCTACGATTTGGATCATACGCCCCAACCATAGAGACTCTGCGCCATGAAAGATACCGACCTTGTGCTGCTGACCACCAACGAAGCCGCTGAGTACATGCGCAAATCCCCTTCCTGGTTACTCCACCGCGGGGACATCGCGTATTTGCCAGGCAAGCCCAATCTATACCGGCGTAGTGATCTGGACATCTGGGTCGAGCGCAACATCGTCAGGCCCAAGGTGAGGATATAGCGCAGGGGGTCACGTGGGCGTGCTGGCAATCGAATACGCCAGACTATGCAGGGCTTATTTCGTTCCGCTGCACATGCGACCGGCACTGCCAGCGACCATGCTAGGATCAATCGACCGCTAACTCGACAGAAAGCCCTGCCACGCAGACGCGGGTCAAGGTTGTCAACGTTCCGTGGGTCGCCTCAATTCCCAACTTTCCCGCGCACCCGCTGCGTGATACACTGTTCGGCACGAGGGGTAAAACGATATTCGTTAGCGTGGAGAGAACCATGAGATGGATTGAGCAGAATTGGAAATACTTCGCTGGGCCAACAGTAGGTATCGCAGCGGTTGTAACCGTCATCTATGGAGCACAGCAGTATATCGACTCCCGCATCTCTCGTGCTCTCGATGATCCCGGGACGCTTAAACGCATAGCGGCGGCAGCGAAGCCAGAGATGATCATAGACACCTCCGGATCTGTCTTGGCTGATATGGGTGCCTATCAGTACATATCGGACATGCAGGTTACAGGACTGACTCTGACAAAGTCGAATTGCACATCATCTATCACCATTACGCCCAAGCACTACATGGCAAGCCCACCCCTAATCACTGGGATCGATGCTCCGTGGCTCGGGGTTGCGGCCCACCGCGGGAAGGGACTGGATTGGGTCTTCGATCTCGACTGGGGCTCATACAGGGATGAGGGGCCGAACCGCTTGCGCATGGAAATCATCGACAAATGAGCCGAACCACGGTCTGCTAGCTACGTCGCTGACGCGTTACCCAAAGACCGAACGTTCGCCAGCAAGAGATGGGAAACAAAATGAACGATATCCCGGAGATGTTGAGGGAATACCGAGAAAAGCTGCTCGAATTGGAGCAGCAGATGCAGTCCTCATATGATAAGGCCGTCATGACACTTTCTGGTGGTGCCCTTGGCATCTCTCTGACGTTCATCAAGGACGTGGCAAGCAAGACTCCGCTCCATGCGCCGAATTGGCTACTTTGCGCGTGGATTTGTTGGGGGCTCAGCATCACTGGTGTACTGTTCTCGTTCTTCTCTAGTTCCATGGCACTCCGACGCGCTGTTCGACAGACTGACATCGGCACGATGTACATGGAGGCAGTCGGCGGGCCGTGGAACATCGTGACCAGTATCTTGAATCCGTTGGCAGGACTACTTTTCTTGCTGGGGGTTATTGCGATCTGTGTCTTCGTAGGAGGAAATGTACCATGAGTAAAGAACCGTTGGGACAGGGGCCTAGGCATACGGACAGAGGTTTCAAAGTTCCACCACCGCCGCCGCCCGCTCAACCGAAGCCGGAATTGGGAGTGGTTGTGCCACCACCACCGCGCCCGCCATCACCGCCGATAAACCAGAAATAAAGGCGATCGGGATAGGGACGCCCCATGCGGAGCGCCACTATCCCACACCACTGAGCCGGTTCTTCAGCGTTAGGGCGTCTATACCGTAACGGGTGTGACTATGGGCGGGGTAAAGGGCGCGGCCTGCCTGCCGAGGCAGTGTAGGCCGCGCCGCGCGGCGCGGTCGTACACTGCTTGCCGGCGCCTTCGGCGTCTGTAGGGTGTTCCGGGTTCGTCCCCGGCGACCCCACCTTCGCACCGTTAAGCCACCACCGCCTCCCTGTACAGGTACTTCTGGAAACCGCTGAACGCCTTGCCGATCTCCTCGGGCTTGCCGAGGTCGGCAAGGGCGTCGGCAAGCGAGTCGTGATACCTGAGCCGCAGCAGCGGCGTGAGCTTCTCCTGGTCAAGCTCCTCCACGCCCACGCTCACGTAGTGCGACAGCACGAAGTCGAGGAAGGCCCGCTGCTTGCCGTTGAAGAGCGCGCTGATATCGGCCCTGGCTTTCGCGGCGCGATCCTCACGGGTGACCGGCGGCAGCGCGTAGGCGACATGGGCCAGCACGTCGAACAGGTCGCTCTTCTCGGCGTCGATGATCTTCTGCATCTCCCTGAGCTGATCCCGGCCGAACCCCTTGTCGGCGAGACCGTCCAAGAGCTTGCGGCGCGTGCCCGGCAAGCTCCAGATGGCCCTAAGCTCGGCCTCGTCCTTGAAAAACTCGGGCAGCTTGCCGAAGAGCAGCTCCATGAACTGCTGCGCGGAGACAGGCGTGCCGTCCAGGTGCCAGAAGGTCGTGCTCATCATGTGCTGGATCTGGCGCTCCTTGCCGTCGGCGAGCTTCACCCTGGCCTTCTTCTCGCACACGCAGGGGCGCTGACCACAGACCGGGCACACGGGCTTCTCGCACACGCACGGGCGCTGGCCGCAGACTGGGCAGGGCCTGGGCTCGGGCTTCACGCACACGCACGGCCGGCACCCGCACCTGGGGCAAGCGTCGGGTTCCAAGGGCTCGCCGTCCCACTCCGGGTCGCAAAAATGATGGTGCGCTTTCACGAAGTCGTAGACCGTGAAGTAGTCCTTGCCGTCATAAAGCCGCGTGCCGCGACCTATGATCTGCTTGAACTCGATCATCGTGTTGATCGGCCGCATCAGCACGATGTTGCGGATGTTGCGGGCGTCCACACCGGTGGACAATTTCTGCGAGGTGGTCAGGATGGTCGGGATGGTCTTCTCGTTATCCTGGAAGTCCCGCAGGTATTGCTCGCCCAGGGCACCGTCGTCGGCCGTGACCCGGTGGCAGTAGTTCGGGTCTGGGCTTGCCTTCATCTGGTTGATGAGGTCGCGCACCACCAGCGCGTGGGCCTGGTTGGCGCAGAAGACCAGCGTCTTCTCCCGCTGGTCGATCTGCGACATGAAGATCTCCACCCGCTTCTTCTCGCGCTCCTTGATCTCGATGATGCGGTTGAAGTCCTTCTCGTCATAGAGCTTACCGGTCTCGACGCTGCCCTCCATCACGCGGTCGTCGGGGCTGTACACGTATTCGTCGAGCGTGGTCTGGATCTGCTTCACGCGGAAGGGCGTGAGGAAGCCGTCGTTGATGCCGTCCTTCAGCGAGTACACGAACACCGGCTCACCGAAGTAGGCGTAGGTGTCGATGTTGTCCCTGCGCTTGGGCGTGGCCGTGAGGCCGAGCTGCACGGCGGGCGCGAAATACAAGAGGATGTCGCGCCACGTGCTCTCGTCGTTGGCTCCGCCCCGGTGGCACTCGTCAACCACGATGAAATCGAAAAAGTCAGGCGGGTACTCGCCGAAGCAGGGGCTGGGCTTGCCGTCCTTGGGCGGGCCGCTCATGAACGTCTGGAAGATGGTGAAGAAGAGGCTGCCGTTCTTCGGCACCTTACCTTTCCTGGCGATATCGTCGGGCGCGATCCTGACCATCGCGTCCTCGGGGAAGGCGGAGAAGGCGTTGTAGGCCTGGTCGGCGAGGATGTTGCGGTCGGCAAGGAACAGGATGCGCGGCCGGCGCGTGGGCTCACGGCCGAGGTTCCAGCGGCTCTGGAACAGCTTCCACGCGACCTGGAACGCGATGAACGTCTTACCCGTGCCCGTCGCCAGCGTCAAGAGGATGCGCTGGCGGCTAGCGGCTATGGCTTCCATCACGCGCTCCACGGCGATGTCCTGGTAGTAGCGGCAGGGATGCGAGCCGCCCTTGTCCTCGAACGGAACCGAGGCGAAACGGTCGCGCCAGGCATTGGGCACGGCGAAGGTCAGCGCCCACAGTTCGTCAGGAGTCGGGTAGCGGGTGATCTCGCCCTCCTTGCCCGAGTCCATGTCCACGGCGTAGACGCCCTTACCGTTGGTCGCGTAGGTGAATCGGATACTGAGCTTGCCCGCGTAGTTCTTGGCCTGCGCCACGCCCAGGGTCAGCGCCTCATCCCATGCCTTGGCCTCAATAACCGCCAGCCTGGTGTTGCGGTACTCCAGCACGTAGTCGGCGGTGAGTGCCTTGCCGTGCCGGCCCTTGCCCTCGATGCGGCCGGGCGTGATCGGGTACTCACGGCGGATGCGGCTGCCCTCGACCACGCCCCAACCCGCCGCTTTCAGCGCGGGGTCGATGTGCTCGGCTCTGGTTTCGGCTTCGTTCATAACGTTAAAGGAGTTTCTGGTTACCCACCTTCCAGACAAGGAAATCCATCAAGCGGACAGTGTGACACTGGCCTAGACGCGGGTCACGCGCTTTAAGCCTGCTGAGAATGGGTGCTACTGATGGGTTCTGCGCCCATGCAGCATAGTCAGCCGCCACCTCGTTGAGGAACTTCACATACCAGTCAATGCGCAGCTGCGGATCGGTGTTCTTTATGGACAGGGGGGCTTTCGCGTTAAAGAACTCAAGCACACGGCTATCATATATGGGGCGGTCTTCCCGATGGATCGCCACAAGTTTCGACACAAAGGACAAGGGCAACGCATAATCACCTTTCTTCCGAGGGATCTTATATAGGGCGAATAGAATCCCTTCGTAGTCGGGTTGCCCATTCACAATCACGTTGCCCCCAAACAGAATCTCGAAGAACTTTTCCTCAAATTCCGGTGTCAACCCGCCAATGCCAAGCCCGTAGTAATCGTGAAAGAGGATCTGAAACCGGACTTTATCGAAAGGCTTGCCGGCAGCCAACATCGCCTTGAGTTCCAGGTAGGGGCAGAAATCACAATGGAACATCAGCGTTTCAGCTTTGTCCAAGACCGCAATATGTACAGGCGTAAGATCCATGGTCTACAGCTCCCCGCTGAACGCCTGGTGCAGCAGCGACTTCTTCAGATCCTCCAGCGCGTCGAGCTTCTGCCGGTAGACGTATTCGAGGCGCTGGGTCTCGGTGCACAAGGCTTCGAGTTCTTCTACGATTCGTTTCTGTTCGTTGCTTGAAGGAAAAGGGATGACCAAACCAGAAAGTGTGCCTTGGTTTAAGCTCTTGATGTTCGCGCCGTTACCACCGTCTATCAGTTCTTGGCGGGCCGTGCCGGATTTTAAGAAGTGGCACAGGTATCTCGGTGACAGAGTGGAAACGTTCAGGCGTGCTCGGATCGTAAATCCTGAATGCGTGATTTTATCGTGGATTTCACCAACCAATAGGCATCGCCCGATAAGTTCAGGGTTGCCATTCGATCTGACAAAAACCACATCGCCGTTCTTCAGCGTATCCGAATCTGGCAAGATGCCATCGATAATAACGGAAGCAAGATCATCAAGAGGTGCCCAGTAGTAGTTCTGAAAGTCCTTAACCCCGAGGATCTTCATCGATTCGCCTCGGCTGGATTTTGTGAAGTTGATTCCGTTTCTGAACGAGGCCAGTTCGCCAAACCGCTTCTCCACCCACCCCTCGCCCCTGCGCGTGAACACCTCGTTCATGTGGCTCTCGAACAGGGCGCGGGCGCTCACGAGGTTCTTCTCGGCGTTCGCCTTGGCCGTGGCGATGCCCTCGAACGCCTCGTCGAGGATGCCGGCGATTCGCTGCTGCTCGGGGATAGGGGGGTAAGTGATGGCTATGGACTTGTAGGCTTCACCGTCTAAGTTACGTATCCCAGTGGAGTGACTCTGCATCCCCTCAGTCACACCAGAGACATAGATCCAGTGCAGAAACCTATGAAGAAAGCGAAAATCTAGTTCACGAGGTTCGAGGACACGGAGTGCAGCTGTAAAGTTGCTGAACGAGAAGTCGCCATCCTTCTTGTCAAATAGAACGACACGCCCCACAGGTTGCTTCGGCCCACCGCCAGACTTTTCAAGTATGATATCGCCAAACCGAAGACGGCGTCTTTCCAACTTCTTTTCTTCTACAGGAAGATACACGATATCTGAATCATCCAGTGTCCCTTCCTTTGTGAAGTTGGTGTTACGGATGACACCTACAGTCACAAATGGTGGGGTTTCTCCCTTCCAGAGCCCATTGGAGAACTGACAAGCCTCTGCCAAAGTCTTTGCCTGCCACCCCTTCTTCACAGCAGCCCCCGGATGTTCGCAAGCACCTCGGCGCTCTCCCTGTCCAGCGCGGCGATCTCGTCCATGATCGCCTGCGGTGTGCGGTGGACGACCGCCTCGCCGCCGTCCGGGTTTTTGACGGACAGGTCATAGGTCGCCTTGTCGATGCCCTTCACGTCCACGCTCCACGACTTCGGCGAGTCGGACTTGGCCGTCTGCAGCGTGACGAACTCGGCGAGGTCGGCGTCGTTCAAGGGGTTGGTCTTGCCGAGGTTCCTGCCGGGATCGAGCTGGTAGTACCAGACCCTGCGCGTGGGCGCCCCCTTCTCGAAGAACAGCACCACGGTCTTCACGCCCGCGCCCAGGAACGTGCCGCCTGGGCAGTCCAGCACGGTGTGCAGGTTGCAGCTTTCCAGCAGCAGCTTGCGCAGGCTGACGGAGGCGTTGTCGGTGTTGGACAGGAACGTGTTCTTGATGACCACGCCGGCCCTGCCACCGGCCCTGAGCATCTTGATGAAGTGCTGCA
>CAYMLQ010000155.1:0-12490 GCA_964390795.1 uncultured Lentisphaeraceae bacterium | reverse complement strand
TGAAAATAAGAAAAGAGTTGAGGCCCAAACCTGCAAAAAGTTGGAAATAAAGATCACGTACTAATTCCACAGGCCCTCGTTGACATGTATGTTGTACCGGCTTCAGCCGGCCCAGAGCACATGCCGAAACTGTAAAGGGATCGGTTAAAATTTAAATTGTTGCGATGATCCCGACCACCTCTTGACAGTCCCCTCACACCCTGTTAATGTAGTCTCAAATGAGGTCTCATAAGGAGGGATTATGATCACGGTCGCCAAACGCGAACTGAAGGCACGCATGCCGGCCTATTTCCGGCTTGTCGAGCAGAACGGCGAGGAACTGACGGTCACGGACCGCGGGCGTCCCGTCCTCACAATCACGTCCCTTCAGAAATCGGTCTCCGTCGAACAGGCCTTCGGTGACTTGCGTAAGAAGGCCAAGCACCCAAGCGAGAATACACTGCTGGCACCCTTAACAGCCGAATGGCCGGAGACGTAGATGCTTGTACTCGACACCTGCGTGCTCTATTGGTGGACACTGGCACCCGACAAACTCTCGCCTGCGGCCAGCAAGCTATGCCGCGCCATACCCACCCGTGGCGCGAAGGTTTGCTCCGTCTCGCTTTGGGAACTCGGATTGAAAGCCGAGCGCGGACAACTCGACTTGGGATGCCCGATCCGCGAATTCTCAAGGCGTTTGGCCAGCGTCGCCGGCCTTGAAATCGTCCCCGTCGACACGGATCTCTGGCTTGCAAGCCTTGAGCTGGCCTGGGCGCACCGCGACCCGGCCGACCGCCTGATCGTCGCCCTCGCCGCCCGTCACAAGCTGCCCCTGCTCACCCGCGACTCGGCCATCCGCGCTTGGTATCCCCATGTTGTTGAGTAATGTTATAATTCGTCACTGTAAAAGGGATTCTGGTCTTGGCCGGGGGAACGGCCGAGCCGCGTCTCAAAGCCACACATAACCGGTTGAAGCCTATGAAAACGATTCTGTTCGCCCTCATCGCCGCCTTCTCGTCGGTCGCTCACGCGGACACGCCGCCCGCAAGTGCCCCGGCGTGGACCGGGCTCTGGAGCTTCGACGGCACCCTGTCCGACGCGAGCGGCAACGGGCAGGACGCCTACGCCGACTCGCCCGCGTTCACGCCCGTGGCAGAGGGCCAGGCCTTGCGTCTGTCCAACACGTCGGCCGACATCCCGGACGCGCCGGGCCTCCGTCTCACGCGCGGCTTCCGACTCGCCTGCCGCGTGCGCTTCGCCAGCCTCGCCGCCGGAAACGCGTGGACGAGCGTGGCCATGAAGGGCGACTACACGGAGGGCGAGTACCTCCTGCGCGTCGATCCCGCCGCCGAGGGCCGGCGCTTGAGCTTCTTCGTTCACACCGGAACGTGGGAGCCGCGCGTCTCCTCGCGCGCGGCGATCCAGCCCGGCGTGTGGTATCAGGTGGAGGCGGGCTGGGACGGCCAGAGCCTGTGGCTGTCCGTCAATGGCGACACGACGCGCATCGCCCGCCGGGGCGAGCCCGCCCTCACGCACGCACCGCTGCGCGTGGGGCCGTTCGACGGCGACTTGGACGACCTGCGGATCGCGAGCCCGGACGGACACCGCACGTGTACGGCTTTCTGGCCGTTCGAGGGGGATCTGCGCGACGCGTCAGGTCACGGGCACGATTTTGCCGCAAAGACCGGCGCGTACGCGCCCGGCGCCGCCGGCCGGGCGCTCCAGCTCGGCAGCGGATCGTTCGCGGCAACCAACACCCCGGATCTGCAGCTTGCCCCCGGCCTGCACATCGACTGTTCGGTGCTGTTCCATAAGCTTCCCAAGAATTACACGTCCATCCTCGCAAAAGAGGGCGAGTACATGCTGCGCCTCGACTCCCAAGAGGAGGGGGGCAAGCTGGCGTTCTTTGTGAATCTGGACGGACGCTGGGAGCCCCGCGTGCGCTCCGAGTGCCGCGTCGAGACCGGAAAATGGTATCGCGTGTCTGCCCGTTGGGACGCGCTGGAACTGTCGCTGGAGGTGAACGGCGAGCGCGCAGAGATCTTGCGCGCCGGCACGGCCAGGCCCGGTAACGCGCCTCTGACCCTCGGACGCCTCGACGGCCTGCTCGACAGCCTGCGCATCGAGAACCCCAAACCGGCCGTGGTGCGCTTGAGCGCGTTGACGACCGACGTCACGCTCTTGCGCGCTGGAATTCCCGCCGGCCTCTCCGGCGTGGTGCGCAACCACGGCAACGCGGTCACCGGGTGCGTCGTCGAACTGAAGCTCCCCCCCGGTGTTGTCTGCGAGACGCCCACCGCCATTGACCTCGGCGCGCTGCCGGCGGGCGGAGAGCGTTCCGTCGCCTGGCGCGTCCGCGCCGATGAGACCGCCAGCGCGACCGCCACCGTCACCTTGAAAACGGATGGCGCCCGTCCCGTGCAGATGCACAAAGCGTTGGCCTTCCTACCTCCGACAGACCCCGACTACTCCGCCCGCGCCTGGAATCCGCCGGATACCACGAACGGCATTGCCACAACGTACTACGTGGACGGTATCGCAGGCGACAACGCGCGCGCGGGCACCTCGCCAGAAGCCGCCTGGCACGATTTTACGCCGGTCAACGACCGCACGCTCGGCCCCGGCGAGCGCCTGCTCCTCCGGCGCGGGAGCATCATCAACCAGGAGCTTCAGATCTCCGCGTGCGGCACCGCACAAGCCTGGGCCGAGATCGGCACCTACGGCGAAGGGGCGCGCCCGGTCATCCGCCGCAACCGGGACATCGACGACCGCTGCGTGCTGGTCAAGAACCCCGATTATCTGCGCATCCGCGGCCTGACCGTCTGTTACGCCGGCAAGGGCTTGATCGTGCATTACTCAGAGAGCGGCCATCGCGGGCTGCTCATCGAAGACTGCATCGCCCACCATATCGAAGGCCTCTACCGCTTCAACGCCCACGGCATTCCGGAGTGGCGCGACCGCAGCGGCGCGCCCGGCGACGGCGGCGCGGCGGGCGGCATCGTCGCCAACGGCACCGGCGAGGACATCGTCTTCCGCGACTGCGAGATGTTCCAGTGCTCGTCGGGCTTCCGCTTCGCGGGCAAGAACGTCTTCATCGACCGCGTGTTCTGCCACGACAACTTCGCGCACAACACCTCGCCTCACCCGTTCCTCACCTCCGTCAGCCGCGCCTACCTGCTGAACAGCATCTTCGACGCCTCCGGCTGGCACGCCCACGCCGGCACGATGGGCATCATGCTGGGCGGACAGTTCGGCCTGATCATTCGCAACTGCCACTTTCTCAACCAGCCCGACTCCGGCTCGCACGACCAAGGCGGCATCGACTTCGAGGCGGGCGGCGAAGGGTGCCTGGTTGACCGCTGCACCTTCCGCAACAACGCGGGCGCGGCGATCGAGATGCTCGGCCTCAAGTCGCCGCAGACACCCAACGTCGAGATCGCCCGCTCGCGCTTCGACCGCAACAACGTCGCCCACAAACTCGGCCCCTCGGAGATCTTCATCTGGGGCGGCAGCAGGGACCCCGCCATCTGCTGCAGCTCCGGCCTCATCCGCGACAACGGGTATGTCTTGGAGCCCGGCGTGATCTTTTTCACCAATCAGGCCCCGACCCTGACCCGCTGGAGCCTCACCAACAACACCGAATACGCCTCGGCCAAGGCACTCGACAAGGCCCTGCCGTACGACAATCCGCCGACCGTCGACGCCGGCCTCGAAATCTGGACCGACCGCGCGACCGTACGCCTCGATGGCAAGGTCTCGGACGACGGCAAGCCCCGTTCGGGCCGCCTCACGACGGTGTGGGAACTGCTCCACGGCCCCGGCGCAGTCGCGTTCCGCAACCCGGCCAAACCGACCACGACGGCCGACTTCTCCGTGCCGGGCGACTACGCGCTGCGGCTCAAGGCCGACGACGGCGAGCTGTGGCGCAGCTCCTGCACCACTGTCCACGTGCTGCCGCCCGGCACGACCGTCGCGAAAGCCTGGGGCTTCGCGACACCGCTGGACAAGGAGGGCTGGGCCGACGGGAACCTGGGCACCCGGGACGAGGAGTTCATGGGGCAAAAGTGGAGCTGTATCTCGCGCCCGGTCCGCCTCGTCGCGGGCGGCGAGTACATCGTGGCGCTCAAGGACGCGCCCGATGCGCACCTGCTCTCGCCCGACGCTCTCGGCGTGGATCTCGACGCGAACGGCGTCGTCGCGATCTGCTTCCAGAATCACACGCCCGCCACGCAGATGTGCCTGCGCTTTACGACGAAGGACGCCCCGGCATGGGACGCGAAACTCGGACAGTCGTTTGAGGTGACCCCGAACGACAAGGCCTCGCGCCTCTACACGGTGAACCTGTGCGGCGCAGCCGGGTGGAGTGGCCGGCTGAAGCAACTCCGGCTCGACTTCTCCGACGGCACGCCGCTCACCGGCACCTGCCGCATCGACTACCTCTGGATCGGCAAGCGGCGGTAACAATGAGAATTTCTTGGATCATTATAGTGCCCGTGTTTTTGACGGCGTGCCTGCCTCTGACGCGGCAGGTTGACAGCCGAACCGTCACCCACCGCATCCGCGCGCGCCATCCGGGACTTCACGCGGAAGGGGCGAAGGCCTACACGCTTCGCGAGGTCAAAGACAAGAGCGGGTTCCCCTCCGAGTACACGATGACCGTCGACTCGGTCATCTGCCCGGAGCAGGTGTGCCTGCTCAGCACCGTCCGCGTGACGTGGGACGCCCTGGGGCACTACCAGCGCTACGAGCTTCCGCCGGGCGAGCGCCTAGAGAAGGGGTTGCCCGCCGACAAGCGAAAGGCGGCGGCGGATTCGGCGGCGCCTTGGAAAGGCGTCCCGTTCACAGAGGCTGACTACAGGAAACTCGACGCGATCCTTAACGACGAGCACTCCCTGCTGGCGCAGCAGAACCTCGCCGGCCTGAGCGGAACGCGCGACAAGGATCTCGTCGACGGCATCACCGGCGCCACGCCCGCGGCGCTCCGCGACGCCGTCGTCGAGGGCGCCTCGCTCACCTGCTATAACCTTTGGCACTGGGCGAACGGCGAGGTCGCCGCAGCCGCGAAGGAGCTGACCCACCAGCAGTGCGGAGCGGCGATGCTGCTGAGCTTCCTCTCCTCCGACAAGCCGCACTACGTCCTTTTCGCGCTCGAACATCTCCGCCTCCACCGCGTGTTTGACCCGCAGGCGCAGGAGGCGGTCTGCGCCGTGATGCGCGGGGGCGGTCGCGAGCGGATCGACCTCGGCCTTGCGTATCTGCGGAAGGCGCTGCCCGACGCCGACGCATTCTATAGCAAAGTGGGAGGGGTGATTAGCGACGGCACGGGCGAGTGCCGCACCGAGCTGCTGGACAGGCTGGCGTCGGAGAAGTCGCTTCGGAGTACGTTCTTCGACACGCTCAGCGCGGGCCTGCCGACTTGGGCCAATTACTACGAGATCCACCTCTTCCTGCGGCTGGCAGAGAAGCACGGGGCGGTCACGCCATGCCTGTCCGCACACGTCGCACAGCTTTTGGAAAACCCCAACTTTTTCATCGCCCGCCGCGCATACGGGTTCCTGAGCGGCCAGGCTGCGCCGGACGCGCAAACCGCCCCTCGTCTTCAAGCCTTTCGCGACAAGGCTGCGCGCGACGGCCGCTCTTTGTAACGTGCATGCTTGATCAGTTTGGGATCAGTTTGACAGAATCAGATCGATCATGATATCGTTCTACCGTCATTAATCGATAGGGGGATTGTCATGTATGCCGTCACGCTGTCTCCGAAATTCCAAGTCGTCATCCCGCTGCCTGTCCGCCGCAGCATGGGTCTTCGTTCCGGCCTGAAGATGCAGGTTATCGAATACGAAGGCCGGATCGAACTCATCCCTGATCGTGACATCACCGAACTGAAAGGCTTCCTGAAGGGGATCAATACGGAGATCGATCGCGAGGAGGACCGGGTATGAACGTGGTCGACACCTCCGGCTGGCTTGCGTACTTTGCAGGCGAGCCGAATGCCAAGCTCTTCGCGCCGGCGCTGCAACTGCCGCAGGAACTCGTTGTTCCCACGATCACGCTCTACGAGGTGTTCAAAGTCGTTCTCCGGGAGTCGAGCGAAAATGCCGCGCTCCAAGCCGTGGCCGCCATGCAGAAGGGCACCGTGGTCGACCTCACCCCGAAGCTGGCAATGGCCGCCAGCAAGCTCAGCCTGCGGCATGCCCTGCCCATGACTGACGCAATCATCCTCGCCACCGCCCGTGCGTTCGAAGCCACGCTCTGGACACAAGACAGCCATTTCAAGACCATTGACGGCGTCAAGCATTTCTCCAAGGCACGCCCATGCGCATAGCCATCCAGAACGCCCAGCGCCGCTTCAAACTCGACACGGCCGCTCTCAAGCGGCTGGCCCTCGCGCTGGCCGAACTGGCCCAGACGCACGGCGAAAGGTGGCGCGCGACCTCCGGGCGCGCCTCCCCGGGCGAACCGCCGTGGCGGGAGGTCACAATCCACCTGCTGAACGACGCGGGCATCGCGCAGGTCAACGCCGCGATCCTGGCGCACGAGGGCGCCACGGACGTCATCACGCAGCGCTACGAGCCCATCCCGGGCGAACCCGGCGGCCTGACCGGCGAGCTGTTCGTGAGCGTCGAGCATGCGGCCCGTACCGCGCCTCGGCGTGCGGGCTGGTCCGTTGACCGCGAACTCGCACTCTATCTGGCGCACGGCTTCGACCACCTGACCGGCGCGGACGACCGCACGCCCTCCGAGCGCGCCCGCATGCGGCGGCGCGAACTGGCCTGGTTAAGGCGTCTTCCCTTGACGCCCCTGTTTCAAACAGGTAACATGTCAAGCTGACTGCTACACAATGGAGTTTTAGTATGAACGGTGCGCTGCTCTTAGTCGGATCCTTTATTCTGTTCGGGCTCGCCTACCATTTCTACGGACGGTTCATCGAGCGCCTGCTGGGCGTCGACCCGTCGCGGCCCACGCCCGCCCACACGCACAAGGACGGCGTCGACTATGTCCCGACGCATCCCGCCGTCCTCTTCGGTCACCACTTTGCCAGCATCGCGGGCGCGGGGCCGATCGTCGGGCCCGTGCTGGCCGCGCAGTACGGCTGGGTCGCGGTCGTGCTCTGGGTTGTCTTCGGCTGCATCCTCATTGGCGCCCTTCACGACTTGGTCGCGATGTTCCTCTCCATCCGCCATCAGGGCCGCTCGATCGGCACCGTGATCGAGTCGCTCATGGGCTTCCAGGGGCGGCAGCTTTTCCTCTTCTTCTGCTGGTTCACCCTCATCCTGGTGGTCGCCGAGTTCACGCGCATCGTGGCCGAGACCTTCGTGGACATGCCCCCCGTGGCTACAGCCTCCCTGCTGTTCATCGTGCTGGCGGTCGGTTTCGGAAAGATGGTCTACAAAGGCGGCGTCAACATCGCCGTCGCCTCCTGCATTTTCGTGCCGCTCACCTTCGCCTGCGTGTACTTCGGCACCCTCATCCCGGTTGACCTCACGAGCCTGTTCGGCTGCGACAAGACGGTGGCCAAGGAAATCTGGGTGATCGTCCTGCTGGTCTACTGCTTCGCGGCCTCGGTCCTGCCGGTGTGGCTGCTGCTACAGCCTCGCGACTACCTGAACTCGTACCTTCTCTACGCCATGATGCTGCTCGGCTTCGTCGGCATCTTCGTCGCGGCACCCGACATCCGGCTCGACGCCTTCACCGGCTGGCAGGCGCTCAACCCCGTGACCGGCGCGAAGGATCCGCTCCTACCGCTGTTGTTCGTGACCGTGGCCTGCGGCGCCTGCTCCGGCTTCCACGCGCTGGTCGCCACCGGCACCACGTCCAAGCAGGTCGACAAGGAGAGCCACATGCGGCCTATAGCCTACGGCGGCATGCTGATCGAGGGCGCGCTCGCCATCATCGCGCTCATCGCCGTCGGCTGGATGACCCAATCCGAGTATGGCGCGGCCATGAAGGCGCAGGGCGCGGTCAAGCTCTTCGCCAGCGGCGTCGCGGGCTTCACCGACAAGCTCGGCCTGCCGCACAACGCCGGCATCGTTTTCATTTCGCTGGCCCTCGCGGCCTTTCTGATGACCACGCTCGACACCGCCACCCGCCTCGCCCGCTTCACCTGGCAGGAACTCTTCCTGCCGCGCGAGAAGGCCGGCTCGGAGCAGCCCTCCGAACTCTCGAAGAGCGTCCTCAACCTGCTCTTCGCGAACCGCTACACCGCCACGCTCCTCGCCGTGCTCGCCGCGGGCTGGCTCCTGTTGGGCGGCGGCTCCAAAAGCATCTGGCCGATCTTCGCCTCCTCAAACCAGCTCCTCGCGGCGCTCACGCTGCTGGGCGCCAGCCTGTGGTTGCTGCGTCACAAGCGCCCGGTTGGCATCGTCCTGCTGCCCATGTTTTTCATGATCCTCACCAGCGGCGCGGCCGTCGTCACCATTTTCCTCCGCAGCCTGAAGCTTTGGCAAACCGTCGGCTTCAAGGCGGGTGGGGTCATGACCGTCACGTCGGCCATCCTGATCCTCATGTCGGTCACCCTGGTGGCTCTCGGCGTGGTGAGTTTTCGGAAAACGGCCAAGGGCAACTGAGAGGGTTTTTACGTATGGCGAAAGAACTGGCGTTTGTGCTCATCAACCCCTACCCGATCCGCAAATCGCGGACCGGTGGGATCATCGCGCGCTACCTCGTGCGGACTGACCTGAAGCTGGTCGGCGCGCGTATCATCGGCGCCTCCAACGCCCTCACCGACGAGTTCGCCACCTACCTGAGCGCCTACGACCCCTCCGATCCGGAGAAGTGCGCCCTGTTCTCGAGCTACGTCCGCCGCGTCTACACGCCTGACGAGGCCAGCGGCCACTCGCACCGTTCCCTGCTGATGCTCTTCGAGGGCGAGGACGCCGTCCGCAAGATCTTCGAGGTCACCGGCAGCATCCGCCAGCGCTGGTGCAGCGGACAGACCGTGCGCGACACCTACGGAGACCTGGTGCGCGAACCCAAGACCGGCCACGTGGAGTACTTCGAGCCCGCCGTCCTAGTCGGCGCCACCACCAAGGTCGTCGGCGAAATTCTCAACATCTGGCTCAAGTACCTCGCCACCGACTCCGGCATCGTGCGCGGCGCGATGGACGTGCCCGGCGGCGACGACGTGCAGCAGACACTCGTGATGCTCAAGCCCGACAACTGGCGCCAGCCCTCCCTGCGCGCCGGCAACATCATGGACCTGGTCTCCAGCACGGGCCTGCGCATCGTGGGCGTCAAGAAGTTCGCGATGTCCGTGGCCCAGGCCGAGGAGTTCTACGGGCCGGTGCGCGAGAACCTCAAGAAGGTCTTCAAGCTCTTCGGCGCGGACCGCGCCGCTCAGGCGCTCTCGCGCGAGTTCGGTTTCCCCGTGGACGCCGCCCCGCTCAACAGCCTGTGCGACCTGCTCGCCCCGCTCTTCGCCGAGCGCGAGTTCGAAAACATCGTCGAGTTCATGACCGGACGCCGCCCCTCCAACTGCCTCCCGGAGGAGCGCAGTCGCCCCGGCACCGAAGAGTGCCTGGCGCTGGTCTACGAGGGCATCGACGCGGTCAACAAGATCCGCGACGTGCTGGGCGCCACCGACCCCCTCAAGGCGCGCCCCGGCTCGATCCGCCGCGAGTTCGGCACCAACATCATGGTCAACGCCGCGCACGCCTCCGACTCGGCCGAGAACGCCCGCCGCGAGATGCGCATCCTCGACGTCGCGCACGACCCCCACTTCGACGAGTTGATCCGCGCTTATTACGCCTGAACCGCCTGCCCCGCGCGCGTCAGCGGACGCTGAGCGCCGTGCCCTGCGGCGGCACGGGAGTCGGTGCGCCGACGCCGGACAGTTCGACATCGTCCACGTACCACCCGGCGCTGGCCGTCGCAGAATCCGTGCCGAGCCGCCAGCGCAGGCGCAGGCTGTGCCCCGCGTATTTCGCCGCGTCGGTGAAAGCCACGGTCACCTGCACGAACCCGCCGCTCGCCCCGATCCACGCGAGTTGGCCCTTCAGCGGGTTGGCCTTATTTCCGGTGCCGCCCACCGTGCCCGTATAGCCGTTGGCCGCGAAGGCCGCGCCCGAGCCCGCGGACGTCACGCCGTACCAGGCGCCGCCGTCGAGCGAGAGTTCCAGCACGCCGGCATCGTTGGCCGTGAACGCGTAGTCATGCCAGAACGTCAGCCGCAAACCGGTCTCGGCCGGGGAGACCGCGAAGGCCGGCGAGACCAGGCTCGTGTCGGAGCGCGCCGCGTCGCCCGGAGAAAACGCCGAGCGCGTCGGCGAGACGCTCTTCGCGGTCGAAAGCGCCCACTGGCTCGTCCCGACATCTGAAAGGACGCTCCAGCCTTTGGCGGCTAGGCTGTCGGTCTCGAAGTCCTCGCCCCACAGCGGCCTAGGCACGGCAAAGGCGTTGTAGAGGATCGTCCGCCTGCCGTCCGGATTGACGACGGTCATCTTCCACCAGCCGACGGCCATGCCCGCCGTGTCAAAACGCGCGCTGAGCGTGTCCCCGAGCGCCTCGATGTTCGCTCCCGCCACGTCCGGCTGGGACACGCGTTGCAGGCGCGCCGCCGCCCCCAGCAGAAACCCCGTGCCCGTCAGCGTCAAGGGCAGCACGCCCGAGCCGGACACGGGCGTCGAGGCGGTCAGTGCGGGCGCAGGCGCCCGCTGGGTCGGCGCCACACCACTCAGGATCAGCGAGAAGGGCTGCTCGCCGTTCGCGAGCGTGCCGGCGTAGGTGACGCGGGCCGTGTAGACGCCCCCGGCCGGAGGCGCGGCGAGCAGCACCTGCTCGACGTTGTCCGTCAGGTTCGAGCCGGGCGTCGCGGGATACGCGCAGGACGCCACGCTCCAGTCGCCGACAAAAGGCATGACCCAAGGCTGATGCGGCGTGCCGTCCGGGCCGATGAGGCGCAGGTCAAGGTTGTTGACCAGCCGCGCCGTGCGCGAGTCGCCCGACGTGGTGCTGACTCCCGCGGGATCGGTCCAGCAGAGCGTGGCGCGGAGGGGGCTCACGCCGTCCCAAGCAAAGCTGAAGTTGACGCTCGATCGGTAGGTGGCCACGCGATCCTCGATCACCCGCCGCGTGCCGGCGTTGGTGCGGTAGGCCATCAGCAGATCCGCCGCTCCCTTGCCGTTGAACAGCCCCCAGCCGTACACGTAGTCCGGGCCCGCGCTGCCGCGGTCGTCCGCCGTGTGGATTAGCAGCGCCTTGAGCGTGCTGGCCCGCATCGCCTGGTTGGTGAAAAGCATGTTGAACCAGTGGACGAGCTGCTGCGACGTGCCCGACGCGTTGGGGGTCGCCATGCTCGTGCCGCTCATATAGCTGTAGGAGGCGTCGCCCGCATACGACGTGGAGTAGAGCCGATAGCCGTTGGCCACCAGATCAGGTTTGATACGGCCGTCATCAGTCGGACCCCACGAGGAGAAGCTGGACACGAGCGCCTTGGCCGGATCGCGCGCGCTGCTGGTTACAGCATCGTCCACAGACCCCACGGTCAAAACATTCTTGGCGAGCGCGATGAAACCGATCGTGTCGTAGCCGCCCCGGTACGTGTTGTCGCCCGGCGGGTGCAGCGCGGGGTCGTAGGCCACGGTCGCACCTCCCGGGGAGAGCGCCACCGCCGCGCCGGTGCCGGGATTGTCGCCGCGGTCATTGCCTGCGGCCCAGTAGATCTGGTAATAGGGCAGGCTGTAGGCGAGCGCGTCCACGTCGCGCGCGTAGGTGTTGTATTTCCCGAAATCGTCCTCAAGGCCCGCCGCCGTCGTTCCCGAGCCGAACCAAGTGTAGGCGGGCGTAAGCGTATATGCCCAGCCAGAGCTCATGCCGTAGCTGTGCGAGGAGATGTTGATCACGCCAGGCTCGCCCGGATAGGCCGCCCCGCGCGAGGTCATCTCGCTCACGTCGCTGTTCCAGTCGTAGCTCTCCACCCGCGCGGCGGTCGCCATACCTTTGGCGGTGGCGGTTACACCCGCCGCGCACACCGTGCCGGCCACGTGCGTCGAGTGATCAACGTTGGTGGGCGCGCCGTCCATCGGGGTCACCCGCCCGCCGAACTCCTGATGCGTGGCCCGGGCCGCGCAGGCGTCCCAAATGCCCACCGTGCCGCCGTTCCCGTCAGCCCTGTACGGCGCCACACGCAGCAGATTCGCCCCTGTCGAGATCGCTGCGCTCGCGTTGAGCGTGGCCCGGTAGAGCGGCTGGTCGCCGTCGAACTCCGCCAGTTCCCACGCGCCGCCGCCGGGCTTCGCCCCTCGCAGCGGCAGGCCTGCCTGACGCGCACGCGCCGCCGCCGCCGCCTTCCGCTCCCTCTCGCCCAGCGCCACCTCTTCCGCCACGCGGCGCCGGACGGCGGGGTCACGCAGCTTGATCCCTCCTTCAGAGAGGGCCGCCGCCACAGAACGCCGGCCCGGCTGGGCGTCCGCCGCCTCGGCCTGCGAGAAACCCAGGAATACGGCCAGTCCGGCTGCGCCCGTCAGCCCACACCTTATCAACCAACTCCGGTTATGTTTAAAAAACCACTTCA
>CAYMLQ010000154.1:0-12657 GCA_964390795.1 uncultured Lentisphaeraceae bacterium | reverse complement strand
CGTTCACGAGCATGGGTGAGGAGCGGGCGAAGAAATGGCTGGGGCTGTGGGATCCCTCAGCCTATCTGGGACAGGCGCGCGTGCCGTTCCTGTGGGTGGACGGGAGCAACGATTTCGCCTACCCCATGGACTCGCTGCAGAGAAGCTACCGCCTGCCCAAGACACCGCGCACGCTCTGCATCAGGGTGCGCATGCCGCACGGTCACGGTGCAGTCGGTGAGAACCCCCAGGAAATCCTTGCCTTTGCCGACCATATCGCCAAGAGCGGGCCAGAGCTGCCGCAGGTTACGGAAGTCAAGCGTGAGGGGCGGCAGGTGACGGTTCGCTTCAACCCTGCCCCGCGCGTGGTGGCGCGAGCCGAGCTGAACTTCACGGCGGACTCGGGAGCCTGGAAAGAGCGCAAGTGGGAGTCTCGGACCGTCGAGGCGAACTCCTGTTCGGGCGAGGTCAAAGCCGAGATCCCGGCGAACGCGACGGTGTATTACATCAACCTGTTCACCGACGACGGGCTGGTCGTCAGCAGCGAACACGAGGAGCTGTAGAGACCCTAAAGGAACGCGCCGAGGTCGAGCACCGGAATGTCCTGCGCGCCGAGGCGGCGTGCGGCGAGGCAGAGGTCGTTGTCGTTGCTGACGAGCAGCACGGGCGTTTCCGGCGCTGAGCTTTTGAAGAAGCGCAGGTTGTCTAGAATCACGCCGTCGGCGCGGTGCTCGCCCTTGCCGCCGGAGTAGGTGATCCGTACGTTGGCTGCGGCCTGCGTGTCGCTGCGGGTGGGGCCGTCAAACACGATCCAGGCGCGCACGGCCGGGTTCGGCGCGGTGACGCGGACGATGTCATCCGCCAGCTTTTTGCGCTTCTCCGCATCGGGCAGCGCGCCGCCGCGCGGCGGGTTGTAACGCGCGGGCAGGCCGAACAGCACGTTGTGGCCGTCGACCAGCAAGATGGCGGGAGTCTGGCCGGCCAGCGCGCGGCCCAGCAGGCTGACGGCGTTCTCCCGCCCTTCCGTGTCCGGATCGGGTGGCACGCCGGCGGCCTGCGCTGCGGCCAGCCTCTTTTTGAAGGCCAGACGGACGCGCGCGAGCGCCGCGTCGTCCAGCACGCGCAGCGTTTCGAAGAGGTCGGGCAACTCGCGCAGGCGCGGCAGTTCGTTGTCGTGCGCCGAATGGATGCGCGCGGTGAGCGCCGCTTCGAGCGGCGTGGCGGCGGCATCGGGTTCGAGCAGGCGCGTCAGCGACCTCAGCTCTGCGGCCAAGGCGGACTCGGCCGCCTTTAGCTCGGGGGCCTGGCGCAAGGCGTTGCGCAGGGCGGACGCCACCTTTTCGTGGGCGGTCTCCAGTTGCGACAGCCGGTCGGCCAACACGGCCCGGTTGCCGCTGTGGCGGTCCATTTCGCACTGGCGCTTGAGGGCCGCTTCGGCCTGGGCCAGCACGTCCGCCTGCGGCTCGGGTGCCGCGGCGGCGCTCTCCACTGCGCGGGCGTTTGCGAGCCAGCCGTGAAACTCGTTTGCCAGCGCCAGATCCAGGGCTGCGGTGAGGCGCTCCTCGCGGCGCGAAACTTCGCGCGCCAGTTCGGCTGAGTCCGTCTCCCACGCGCGCGTCATCTCGCGCAGCGCTTTTTCCGCAGCTTCGCCTTTCGCCTGTGACGCGGCGAGCTTTTCCTCGCAAGCTTTCAGTTGCTGGGTGACGCGGGCGAGCCGGTCGTCCACGCCCTTGAGCCGGCGGTTTTCCGCCTGCAGGTCGCGCACCCGGTTTTCCAGTTGGTCTTTCTGATTCTGCCACGCCTCGTGCGTGGCTGGCGCGCCCCCCGCCGGCGCGCTGCCGAGCAGGCCGGTCAGGCCTTCAAACGCCTCACGCAAACGCGCGAGCGCTTCGGCGGATTCGCACGCGAGGAAGGCCTGCGGGGCGCTTAGCCACTCCTCGGCCTTGGCGCGCACGTCGCCGCGAGGGTCGAGCAGCAAGGCCACCAGCAGCACGTGGCTGCCCAGAAGCGTGGCGAGCGCGTGGCGGTTCTCGGACAGGGCGTCCGGCGCGAGCAGCCCGGTCAGCGTATGGGAGCGCGAGCGCCGTGCGAGCAGCCGGCGCAGGGAGTCGGAAATCTCGTGGCAGCCGCAGGCGAGCTGCTGCACGCGCTTGCGCAGGACAGCGGTGTTGCCCGCGCGGAAGCCGCCGCTCAGGAAGCCGGGCTCGGTGGCGGCCAAGGCCGTCAGCTCCGCGTCGGGAATGAGCGCGATCAGCCGCAGGACTTCCTTTTCGCAAGGCGGGGTCAAAGGTGTGGTGCAAAGGGACATAGGCGGGTAGGATAATAAGCGAGTCTGGGGTTAGAGGCAAGTTCGACTGCTCCGCAGTTGCGAACAAATAGGTGCAAGATAATTTCCAGGAATAATGTGAAGCTATTCTACTTCGTGCTTTCATGACACAATTGCGTGCATGTCTGACCGCGTCGCCACACTTGATCGCACGTAGGAGCTACGGACCGGCAGGAGACGCCTCGCATTCGATCACGTAACCATGGGTCCATCCCGCCGCACCCAAGCTGCTGGGGAGATCATTCCACGTTGAGGCGCGGCCAGAGGTGTTGGCGAGGAAATGGGCGTGTTCCTCTATGTTCCCCGAGTTGTCCGGCTGACCATTCGCCCAGTTGACATAAGACCAAGGCTCACCGCTGACCCAGGACCAGCCACCGGCCGGTTCCGATTCTTTGGTGGTCTGTACGCCTCCTATCCAGGGCCCGTAGTTCCACCTACGAAAATTGTTCCGGCTATCGTTGACTTCCTCATCGCTCCGATCTCCATTTATTGGCGAACAGGAAT
The DNA here is from genome assembly GCA_964390795.1 of uncultured Lentisphaeraceae bacterium. GTDB lineage: Bacteria > Verrucomicrobiota > Kiritimatiellia > RFP12 > UBA1067 > CAYMLQ01. The sequence continues at coordinate 9,848 of CAYMLQ010000154.1, read as the reverse complement.
GCGCCTCACTGATAGGCCTCGATAAACAATCAATCCCACAGAGCAGTGCCGTACTTCCACCATAACGTACGGTAACACACGCGCGTACCCCGCTTCAAGCACCTTTCAGTTTTCATGCAGTTACCGCAGTGGTGCTGAATACTCATTCCTCCCCGATTCGGACGCATCAGGCGAATGTGATTGGTCGGGGCCGCTGTTTATGAAGCGTCGGCGGAAGGCCATTCGGCCCGCAGAGGCCACCGCGTTAGTAATACTCTTCTCTACAGCTCCTCGAATCGGATTTGAAGCCGGCTTTGTTTGTGTGATAAAATGCCTCCTTCTTATGAACGACGCTTGGAACATTCAATGAGTGCAAACAATTCGCCGGATATCATTTTGTTCGCCAGACTCCGCAGGTGGCACTCGCTGGCGTTAGCCGTCCTTTGGATTTCGCGACCGTTTTCGCTGTCGGCTGAGCCGCGTCCCGTCCCCGTGCGGGAGCCGTTCGTTACCGCGGCGGGCGGACGGTTCCGCGTCGGGGCGCAGGAATACCGGGCGATGGGGTTCACTGCCTATGAGTTGAACATCGGAAAGGACCAGCGCAAGAATCCACGGGAGAAGGTCGAGCGCATCTTCCGCGTCGCCAAAGAGCACGGGTTCACGCTCTTCCGGGCGACCACGGTCATCTACGACTTCAATTCGGGCGATCTGAAGCGGCATCTGTCTGAGCCGGTCTGGAGTCAGATCGATCTGATCCTCGATGTGGCCCGCACTCTCGGGATGCGCGTGATCATTGACTTCAGCACGCTGACCTATGACACGGGCAAACACGCGGTGCCGCCCTTTGACGTGACCGCGCCAGAGAATTTCGGCCGCATCAAGGACGTCTACCGCATCATCCCGAACCGCCGGAACACAATCAATGGGCGCCTTTATAAGGATGATCCGACGATCATGGCCTATTCGATCCTCGGCGAGATCGTGCCGTTCGGCTTCAAGAAGCGTCCGGACGGCAGCGTCGACCTGAAGGCTGACAACCGGGACGTGAACAACTACGTGGCCTTCGTCGCCAGCGCCGCGGCAGAGATCAAACGCTGGTCGCCCCGCCATCTTGTCAACGCCGGTGGCTTGCTGCATGTCACGCCCACCGGGCCGGTGAAAGACAAAAGCGGGGAGCCGTATTGGAAGACGGTCTGGGCCGACCGGAACATCGACTTCGGCTCCATTCACATCTACTGCAAGCCGCCTGTAGCTTTAGAGCGTCCCGTCCGGAGGCCCTACCAGGTGCCCATGCCGTGGGGCGAGTGGAAGAACCTTTCCGTTTATGTTGCCTACACGGACAGCATCGCTAAGCCGTTTATTGTGGAGGAGTGGGGCTTGAATCTGGATGCGCGGTCAGAGGTAGCCGCTGAAGGAGGGGCCAAGCCGCTGGAACTCTCGCCGGAGGCGGCCCGGGATTTCATGGCCTGCGCGTTTGGCGCCATGCGTGAGGCCAAGGTGCCGGTGTCGGTCATGTGGCAGTGGAGCCCCGGAGGCAGCTTCAACATCTGGCCGGGAGAATCGGAGTTCGAGGACTCACTCGTAAAGATTGTCAAGGATCAGGCCGCCTATTTCCTTCCCCGGTAACGTTGCCTGAATTGGGTGGATGAGCGGACAAGGCGGAGATTCGATACACGCCCCCAGCGGTAACCGACGGGTATTTGCGGCTTAGCTACACGTTCAACGATTGAGAATCAGTTGGAACCGTCTCGGTTGGTGAGAGGGCATGATTGATTTGAGGTGTGGCGGTAATGGGTTCATGTTCTCATAAGCTCGGTTTCGTAAAGGTGATATTTCGCCTGCATTGTCGGGGTCGCTGTCTTTCTCAATGATTCACCAGTCGGCGCCGCCGAGCAAATAGTGGAGGTGGGCGATTGCGGCGCGGCCTTGGGATTCGGTGGCGTAGGTGGCGGGCATGGCCTGCCACGTCGCGACAAGGCGGGTGGGCGAGGGAGACAAGAGCCGGATCCACGGCAAGGCCGACATCTCGGCCGTAATGAGCAGCATCCGCGACGCGGAACTCTCCGGATCGGTCCGGCTCATCGGCGACTTCGAGCTGAATGCCAATCAGCAAAATGCTGCCGTCCGTGGTTTGCAGTCCCGGGCATCGCGCGGTAGCGTTGAAGGCCGCACAGCACAGGAGTCCATCGTACTGGTCACTGGACAATCATGCGTCTGACTTGTTATGGTTACTGTCATGTTAGTTCGTCATCTGATGGCGTCGCTGATGAGCTGCTTCACCCTTGGCACGGTTTGGGCCGGGGGGGAAGACCTGCCGCGCCTGATAGGTTTGGAGGTGGACGGCCACAAGGTCCCGGTTGCTGCTTCTGCAGAGGGTAAGTCTGCGGCGATCACGATTCCTTCTGGCCGTGCGGCGCTCCGCTTTGGGCCGGATGCGCGTGACAAGGGTTCTTCTGTGCGGCGCTATCGTTACAGGCTGGAGGGCCATGATGACGATTGGCGCGAGGCGACGGAGCCGATGCGCCTGGTCGTTGTCTTTTATGACGGCCGGGGCGACTGGGTTGCCGAAGCGCCCTTTCCCGTGAAAGGCGAGAGCCCCGGCTGGAGCGGTTCGGCGAGCACGTCGCCCCTGGTGGCGCGGAGCGAGGTTGTGCGGGTTCCGGAGCGAGCCGTCAGTTTCTCCGTCTTGCTGACCTCGGCCGGGCCGCCGGAGGCCGTCGGTACGCTGGCCGTCGGTGCGCTGAAGGTTTGGAAGGCGGGAGCGGCGAAGATAGGCTCAAAGCCGGTTTTGGAATTGGCCTTTGCTTCTTCGGATGCGGATGCCCACACGCAGGCCGCGCCCGACGGTTGGAGGCGGACCGGCACGCGTCCGACCATGGCTCAAATCGTTGCCTCCGAGACGGCGGCCGGCGGCGGGCTTCTGGCGGTCATCGATGAGGACAACAAGAGCCACGCCGAATGGCAGAGCGCGCGGCTGCCCATCGGCGGCGCGGCGGCGGGCGCTCTGCAGGTCGAGTGGCGGCAATGCTTCAGCATCGGTATCGCGGAAACGTTAACGCCTGTCGTCTATGGCCGTCTGCAGCCCGGACGCTACATCTTCCGCATGAATGAGATGACTCTTGCGGGGCAGCCAACGGACGTGGAGTCTTCGCGGGTCTTGATCGTCGATCCGCCTTTTTGGCAGAAGGCGTGGTTCCTCGTGCTGTGCGGCATGACGGTGGCCGCGCTGGTCTTCGGTTCAATACGGTATGTGGAGTGGCGGCGTACCCAGCGTGAAATCGCGACCATGCGGCAACAACAGGCGCTGGACCAGGAGCGTATGCGGATCGCGCGCGACTTGCACGATGAGATTGGTGCCAACCTGACACACATATCCATCTTGGGGACAATCGCGTCGCGTGAGGGTGTTGCGGTTTCGGAGATGCGAATAAAATGTCTGGAGGTTGCCGAGGTTGCGCGGGAGACGATTCGGGCGTGCAGCGAGATTGTCTGGTCGGTCAACCCGCTGAACGACACGCTCGTCAGCGTGATTCGCCATCTGACTCTCTACGCTCAGGAGTATCTGCAATCCGCAGGAATTATTGCTTGCGCGATCGAGACGGAGCTGTCGGGGGCTGACGTGCGGTTGAATCCCAAGGTGCGGCATGAGCTGTTGATGACCTTTAAAGAGGCGCTTCAGAATGTGGTCAAGCATTCGAAGGCGGCCGAGGTACGGCTCTCCTTTGCGCTGAAAAACGACATGTTCTGCGTGCGGATTGTCGACGATGGCCAGGGCTTTGATGCGGCGGCCTGTTCTGTCAGCGAGGGCTTCCATGGGAACGGAATCAGGAACATGACCGAGCGGATCAGGGGGATCGCAGGAAATCTGGTTATCGAAAGTTGTGTCGGAAAAGGAACAACGGTGTGCGTGAGCATTCCCGTGAAGTAAGACAGGAAGTCTGTGTGTCATGGATAGTAAAATCAAGGTTGCCATGGTCGAGGACAATGCGCGCCTGCGCAAGAGCCTCGGCGCTCTGATTGATGCCGAGGCGTGCATGGAATGCGTCGGGCGGTTTGGGACGGGCGAGGATGCCGTGGCCCAGATGGTCGCAATCGAGCCTGACGTGGTACTGATGGACATTCACCTTCCTGGCATGACAGGCATCGAATGCGTCTCCCGGTTGAGGGGGCAACTGAAGAACGCGAAGTTCTTGATGCTGACCGCTTATGAGGAGGACTCGGACGTATTCCAATCGATTCTGGCGGGAGCGCACGGATACCTCTTGAAGAGCACGGAGCCTGACCGTCTGCTCGCAGCGATACGCGAGGTCGCCAACGGGGAAGCCCCCATGTCGGGAAGCGTTGCACGGCGCCTGATGGAGCATTACCGCGTGACGCAGGCGACGCCCGGTGCAGGCGCGGAACAGCTTCAGGCGCTGACGATGAGGGAGCAGGAAATCGTCGAACTGCTGTCCCGGAATCTGATGTACAAGGAGATCGCGGTCAGGCTGAACGTGAGTTTTGCTACGGTGAGAACGCATGTCGAACATATCTATCAGAAGTTGCATGTGCGTAACCGTGCCGAAGCGGTCAGCCGTTATAATAGATAATCGGCTTTCATATCGGTAATAGATCGGTAACGCGCTCCGTTGTCCCTCGGCTTTCGCACATGGTACATTTTACGTGTTTACGGGTGGGAGCGGCCGCTGTTTGATGGTTTCCGCCAGTGTGACTCCTGCGTTTGAGGAACAAGGAGAAGAAGTAGATGAAAACACGGGTCAGACTTATCATGATGACGGCGTTATGCGGCCTAGCCGGTCTGCTGCACGCGCAAAATTATACCAACAGCTTGTCGGGCAACTGGGCTGATTCCACCTCATGGAAAGATGGCCGGACACCTCCGGGTGGGGCTGGAAATCAAATCTACTTTGATGGTGCAGCCGCGCTGGTCGGTACCAACAATCTGGGGACCCTTCTGTTGAACCGTTTCCAAGTTGTGGCCGCTAGAAATGTCACGCTATCGGGCACTGAGCTTCTCTTCACCAATACGGTGACCGGAGTGTTGCCGATGTTTTTTAAAGACGCGAGCATGGTCTTTGTTGTCAGCAACAACATTAAAGCCGCGCCGACCGCTGGGCGGGCGAGCAGCGACAATCAGCACGTCCTTTGGCTTGAGGCCGAGCAGTTCGACCAAGCCGGGGGCTGGTCAGCCGACACTCAGTTCGTTGACACGATGGGATCGGTTCAGCTGCTCGCGACCGGGTGCGGAAAACCGGTTGACGATGCGGTCACGCAAGCGGCCGTGCCCGTTACGGGCGCGTACCGTCTGTGGGTCCGTTGCCGCGACTGGCTGCCGCAGCACTCCCCGGGACGGTTTCAGGTCGCGGTCAACGGCAAGGCGGCGGCGACCACCTTTGGCAAGGCCCAGGACGATGCCTGGCAGTGGGTTGACGGCGGCACCGTTGAGCTGCAGGCAGGACGGGCCGAGGTACGGCTGCACGACCTGACCGGCTGGTGGGGGCGTTGCGATGCAGTTGTGCTGGCGCTGGGGGATTTCAAACCGTCCAGCGATTTGCAGGCGCTTGCTCAGCAGCGTTTGCAATATGGCGGCCTCAAGGCGGAGCCGGAGCTGCTGGGTGACTTCGATCTGGTTGTTGTCGGCGCCGGCCCGGCCGGGTTGGGCGCATCTATTGCGGCGGCGCGGCTCGGACTCCGGGTGGCGCTGATTCAGGACCGGCCGGTCGTCGGCGGCAACGCCTCCTCCGAGATCAAGGTTCCGCCGGTAGGCTACATTGGTTCCCCCCCCGACATGATCAATGTGACCGGCATCACGGAGGAGTTGTTCGGGGAACAACGCGGCGCTGCGGACCAGTCACGCATGGACCGGGTGGTTCAGGCCGAAAAGAATTTGCGGCTCTTTCTCAACACCCGCGCCACCGGCGTGGAGATGAAGGACAAGGAGACGATTGAGACGGTGCTGGCGGTGCAGGTGAAGACCGGACAGCGGTATCGCTTCAAAGCGCCGCTGTTCGTGGACTGCACCGGTCACGGCTGGATCGGTTATTACGCGGGCGCCGAGTATATGATGGGGCAGGAAGCCAGGAGACAGTTCAACGAATCCATGGCGCCCGAGACCGCCCAGAAGCTGACCCAGGGCAACTCCCTCAACAACGCCTCGTTCCGAACGCACCAGCAGCCCGTGGATTTCAGCTGCCCGCCTTGGGCCTACCCGTGGACGCAGTCATCCGACTTCGAGGAACTGAAATCGCACACGCGGCTGAAAAGCCCTACGCGTCCGTCCAACTTCGACGTTCCCTCCCGCGGCAAAGGCCGCAACCCCGACAACCACGGGAATGGTGCCGCGTCTGGCGTCTGGTGGGTCGAATACGGAGGGATACTCAACACCATTGATGACGCCGAGCGGATCCGTGACGAGCTGTTTCGGGTCTGTCTGGGTTTGTGGAACTACGCCAAGAACCACAATCCCGAGACGCGGGCGCAGAACCGCTGCCGCGAAATGGTCTGGCTCAACTATGTGCCCGGCGTGCGCGAAAGCCGCCGCCTCGTCGGGGACACCGTGATGACCCAGAACAACTTCGATGACCCCACGCCGACCGCCGATGCGGTTGCCTTTACCGATTGGGGCATTGATCTTCATCACGCAGAAGGATTCTGGGTGCATGGCATCGACGGCATCCACGTCTACCAAGGCCGACGGGTCTGCATCCCTTTTCGCACGCTTTACTCCAAGAACATCCGCAACCTGTTCATGGCCGGGCGTTGCCACTCCGCGACCCAGCTCGCCTTTGCCGGAACGCGGGTCATGCGTCCGATGTGCGCCACGGGTCAGGCCGCTGGCACGGCAGCGGCGCTCGCCTGCAAGCACAAGACCAGCCCGCGCGGCGTCTATGAGCAGCACCTTGTCGAGCTGCAGCAGCAGCTCCTCAAGGATGGCTGCTACATTCCCGGCGTGCGAGGACAGGACCCGCTCGATCTCGCCCAGAGGGCCACCGTCACGGCCTCCAGCTTCGCCAAAGGGGCGTTGCCGGCCAATGCCGTGAACGGCTGGAACCGCGTCGTCGGAACGAACCGCAATGCTTGGGCACCGGAGCCGCAGCAGCGTCCGCCGCACTGGATTCAGCTTTCTTTGCAGGCACCCTCTGCCCTCGGGGAGGTCCATCTGACGTTCGAGAAGCAGAGCGTCGCGTGCAAGATCGAGTTTCGTCACAACGGGGTCTGGCAAGAGGTTTCCGCCATCTCGGCTGAACCGGTGCGGCGGCACGTCCTCAAGGTCAAAACCGCGCCCGCCGATGCGATCCGACTGGTCACTGAAAGCGAGGCCCCGTTCGGCCTCTGTGAAATCCGGGCGTATCCTTAATGCGTTTTAGCCTTAGCCCCAAGCGCAAAACCTACATGAGCACAAAGCCGATGGACGATGCGATATGATCTCTGTTTCTTCCAGTTCGAAATGAAAGGTCACCTGTGAAACCTAACCTCCTATTTATCGCCTTGCTGGTAGCTCCGCTGAACGCGCTGCACGCAGAAAACGCCTCAGGAGATAACCTCTCCGTTAGGAAAACGATCTTCGACATTCGCGACTTTGGTGCAGCTGGAGATGCCGCAACGCTGAATACCGTTGCGATTCAGAGGGCTATTGATGCCTGCACCACGAACGGCGGAGGCCAAGTGCTTGTGGCGGGCGGGCGCTTCGTCACTGGGACGCTCTATCTCAAGGACCATGTGACGTTGCATATCGCATCAGGCGCTGCTTTGCTTGGCAGCACGAACATTGCACACTACACCACCGACACACACAAGAATATTTACGCCGGCGAGCCACACATGGACCGATGCCTCATCTTTGCCCGCAAGGCCGTCAACATCGGCCTGACTGGTAGCGGCACGATTGACGGACAGGGCGAACGGAACTATTTTCCAAACCCTGGCGACCCTGGCAAGAACCGCCCCATGCTCATCCGTTTCTTAGAATGTAACCGCATCCAGCTGCGCGACCTGACGTTATGTAGCCCGGCATCGTGGACCTCCGCCTGGCTCTACTGCGGCGATATCGTTGTGGACGGGATCACCATCACGAGCCGCGCCAATGGCAATGGCGACGGCCTTGACTTCGACGGATGCGAGAATGTACGCGTGAGCAACTGTCTGTTCGACACCAGCGACGATTCCATCTGCCTGCAGGCCTCGCGCGCCGATCATCCCTGCAATAACGTCGTCATCAACAACTGCGTCATGAAGAGCCAGTGGGCCGCCATCCGCATTGGCCTCTCCTCACTGGGAAACCTACACGACGTGACGGTCTCCAACTGCATCTTTCATGACATTCAGGACGCGGGTCTGAAGATCCAGATGTGCGAGGGCGGCCTCATAAATAACATGTTGTTCTCCAATATTGTCATGCGTCGTGTTCCGCGGCCAGTCTTCATGACCTTCAACCAATGGCGAATGGGCGTTGACAGCCCCAAGGACCTTCCGCCCATGAATGCATTGAGCGATATTCAGTTCAGTCACATCAGAGTGGACAACTCCACGCTGGGCAATCCGCAGACAGGCATCGTATTGAGCGGCATTCCGGGCCACGCCATTGAAAACATCTCGTTCGACGACATCTCCTTCACCGCGCCCGGAGGTGGCACGGCTGAGCAGGCCGCGATCCGCACGCTGCCGGAGTTTGTGGACCGTCGTCCCGAATTCGGCGTGCTTGGAAAAGAGGTTTCCTTTGCCGGCTTCTATGCGCGACATGTCCGTGGCCTCACACTGTTGAACGTGCGTTTTGACGCCATCAAACCAGAAGCCAGACCTGCGGTTGTCTGCGAGAACGTGGAACAGCTGGAGATTGCGGGCGCGAGACTGGGGGCCACGTTTTCCGGGCCGTCCGTGATTCGCTTGCGGCAGGTGAAAGGCGCTGCCGTTCGTGACTGCTTCTCGTTAGGCACAGCGGGATCATTTGTACGTATCGAGGAAGCCCAGGCCAACGACGTAACAGTTACCCCGAGCAACCGTCATCGCGCCGCAAAGGAGAGAGAGATCATTCCATGAATATGAAAACCGCCTTCACTTTACTCATTTCCCTTCTACTTCCGTTGAGCGCATTGCAGGCGGAGGAACGCTCGTTGCCGCCTCGCCCTGAGTCAGCGGTCAAACCTGCCATCACACGTGCCGCCGAACCCTTCGACCTCGGGGACGTGCGCTTGCTGGACAGCGCGTTCAAGCAGGCGCTGGAGACGGACAAGACCTACCTGCTGAATCTCGATCCGAACCGCTTGCTATCCTTTATGCAGAAGCAGGCGGGACTCTTCACCGGAACGGATGTCCTCCTCGGCTGGAAGGATGCTAAAATCGGCGCGGAGGGCGCGGATTGGACCCTGGGCCACTACTTGTCCGCCTGCTCGCAGATGTTCCGCGTGACGCGCGATCCCCGGATGCTGGAGCGCGTGAACCGCATCGTGGAAGAAATGGCCGCCTGTCAGAAGGCAGAGGGTAATGGAGGCTTGCTGACCTCCCCCGGACAGAAGAAGGCTTTCGAGGAGGTCCGCAACGGCACGATCCGCGCCAACGGCGGCACGCTCAACGGCACCTTTGTTCCGTTCTATGGCAAGCACATCGTGCTGGCAGGGTTGCTGGACGCGTATTATCTCTGCGGCAACACCAAAGCCCGAGAGATTCTTTTGATCATGACGGATTGGTACGGCGACGTCTTGAAGAATCTCTCCGAGGAGCAGATGCAGCAGGTGCTGCTCACCGAGCACGGCGGCATGGCGGAGGCGCTGGCCAACGTCTATGCGGTGACGGGCGAACCGCGCCACCTGGCGCTGGTCAAAAAATTCCGGCACGATGAATTCTTCAAACCGACCCTTGCGGGCGAGGACGTG
>CAYMLQ010000153.1:0-12679 GCA_964390795.1 uncultured Lentisphaeraceae bacterium | reverse complement strand
GATCGAGGCCGGCAGGATCGTCGGCATCCGCGTCGTCGACCACATCATCGTGGGCCGGGATCAGAACACGGGCGAGCCCGTCCAGCTCTCATTGCGGGAGCGCGGGCTCTGCAACTTCGAGTGATTAACAACATCGGAAAGGAACATTCACATGAGTAACGAAGTCATCGAGAGCGTCGAACTCAGGTATCAGGAGGGGACGAGCGACAAGGTCTACATGGCCAGCATCGAGCGCAGCGGCGGCGGCTACGTCGTGAACTTCGCCTACGGCAGGCGCGGCTCCGCGCTGAACGCCGGCACAAAGACCGAGAGCCCGATGCCCCTGGCCGGGGCCGAGGCGGTGTACAGGAAGCTGGTGCAGTCCAAGACCAGCAAGGGCTACCGCGTACACGGAGACTCGGCGCGGGCGATCCCTGTGGCCGACAACGCCGGCAGGGACACGGGGCTCCGGCCCCAACTCCCCAACCCCGTCACGGAGAAAGAGGCGGCAACCTGCATCCGCGCCGACACCTGGTGCGCCCAGGAGAAGTACGACGGCCGGCGCATGTTGGTGCGCAAGGCCGCTGACGGCACGCTGACCGCCGCCAACCGCAAGGGCCTCGCCGTGGCGTGCCCGGAGCCCGTGGCTCACGCGCTGGCGAGTGTCCAGGGGCCGTTCACGGCCGACGGCGAACTCGTGGGCGACAAATACTGGGTGTTCGACCTGCTGGAGAGCCCGGCCGACGACCTGCGCCAGTGCGTTTACGGCGAGCGACTCAGCGCGCTGGAGTCTGTTCTCGGGCGCGTGTCGGACGCGGCCGTCGAGATCACGCCGACCGTGTTCGGTGCCGCGGCCAAGCGTGCGTTCGTCGAGGGCCTGCGCCGGGCCAACAGGGAGGGCGCGGTCTTCAAGGATCTGTACGCGACATGGACCGAGGGCAAGCTGGCCAGCGGCGGACCGTCGCTCAAGCTCAAGTTCTGGGAGACGTGCTCGTGCGTGGTCCTGCGCGTCAACGCCGGCAGGCGCAGCGTCGAGCTGGGCCTGGGCGGCAGAGGCGTCGGCAATGTCACGATCCCGCCGAACCATGAGGTGCCAGGTCAGGGCCAGGTCGTGGAGGTGCGCTACCTCTACGTCGCCGCAGCAGGCGGCAGCCTGTACCAGCCCGTGTACCTGGGCGAGCGCGACGACATCGAGCCGGGCGAGTGCACGGCCGATGCGCAGAACCTGAAGTACAAGGCTGCGGCCTGATCTTCAACAACACCTAAACCAACAAAGGAGTCAACATGACCTTGAACCAGCTCGTGTGCAGGGCGGCTTCGGCTTATCCGGATGCGTTTATCCTCGAATACTGGTCGACGCAACATGAGAAGCCCGTCGCGTATCCCGAAGGCGGCGACACGCTGGCGGAGTTCATCGCCCGCGAACTGTACGAGTCCTTCGACCCCGAGGCCAATGACGACGATCAGCTTGCGACTGCGGTCAAGCTCATGCAGTCCGCCGCCGATGACCTGCAGGCAGTCGCACACGCCCTTGCCAATATCGGCAGGGAGCGCATGGCGGCGTAGGCGGCGAATCAGGAACTCGGCCCGCGCCCCGTGTCGCGGGGGCGGGCAATCCTGATACCCGTTGTCGTCGCCCGAAAACGCGGTTGCGTTTTCACCGGGGGCACCTGTAACATTGACCGCAAGACGCTGGAGAGCGACATGAAAGAGACACTGCATAAGCTGCTGAACCTGGCCGCCGAGGCCACGGGGATACGTGCGTTGCCGGATATTCTGAAACACCCCGGCGGCGTGGACACCGAGACCCTGAAGCTCAGGGGCCGCTACCAGACGCAGCCGCACACCTGCGGGGCCGTCGCCGGCATTATGATCCTGGACTACCTCAAGCCCGGCTGCGACGCCGAAGCCTTCTTCCGCAGTGCGAACCCGACACCCGCCAAGGGCACGAGTGTCGCAAAGCTCATCAGGTCCCTGAGAAAGCACGGCGTCAGCGTCTCGCACAGGACAGGCATGGTGTTCGCCGATTTCGTCGACGCTATCGACAGGCAGCGGCCCATTGCTGTAGTCGTGAACACTGACGACGCCGACGCCGCGCACTGGGTTGTGTGCTACGGCTACGGCAAAAAGCCGAACCGGGTCTTCATCGCAGGCACAGGCCTGCCCCTGGTCTCCCGCAAAGAGTACCCGTGGCTTGAGTTCAGGAAATACCACTGGGCTTTTGTCGGCGAGGGCCTGGTCTGCGGGAAACAAAAACCCAGGGCGAAGGCGAGGCCTGTATGAAACCTGTGATGTTGAAAGGTATCCGCAGTGTCCGCCAGCGTGACGGCCACGGCTGCGGCTACTGCGCCTGCGCCAGCGTCTACCGCTACTACGGCTTGGACAACCGCAGGCTCCGGCTCCGGCAACGCCTGGGCACCGACAGCCAGTCCGTGCCCATCTTCATGCCGTTCCGGGACAAGATAGAGGCGCTCATGGATAGGCTGGGCCTGCAGACCCAGGGCACGCTGTGCCCGGACGTTTTCGCGGTCCTTCACGGCGACGGCTTCGACACGGCGCACGCCGCCGGCGCCTACGACGGCTACAGGAGCGCCCTGCGCCGGCACCTAATGTCCGCCCATCCCGCACTGGCTCTCGCATCAGGCATGGCGCACTGGATCGTCGTAGCCGGCATGGACGACGCCTGCGTCACGGTCCTGGACAGCAGCGGCTACTGCGACCCCTTTGGAGACGACCGGCTCAGGTACCGGCTCACGCACGAGGAGTTCGGAGCTGCCGTGTGCGGTGTCGTTTTCTTGAAGCGCGGCCAGCGTTCACGCGTGCGTGAGATGGGCATGCTGGATTTCACGCGTGAATACGCACGGGGGGCCGGATTCGCCATGGCCTGCCTCGGCAGGGCGGTTCCGCATTGGCTGGGGTTGCGGGCGGGGTGAGGGCGGGTTGCGGGCCGGCGTTTGCGGTCCGCGCCTCCATCATTCCCGTGTCCGCATCCGCTCCCTGATACGCTCTATGGTCTTCGGCGCGCACCCCTCGAAGTGGTTGTTCACGAAGGCCCACGCGTTCTTGCCCTTTGCGCCAAGGTCCTTGAGCATGGCCGCGATCCTGTCCAGATCCTCGTCACGGGGCTCCACGATCTTCGACCAGTCCTTGCCCACGCGCTTCCCCATGCCCTCGTAGTCCTGCCCGTGCATGCGCACGACCGCAGCATCCGTGAGTTGTTCAGCGTGCTTCGCGTAGACCTCTGAGACTGGGGACATGTAGTAACCCTGCTCGAAGACGTGCGTGAGACCGCGCTCCTTGAGCCAAAGGAAGTAGTCGTCGTTGATCCAATTCGGGTTCCGGGTCTCGACACACCACTGATAGCCGCTGGGCAACGGCTTCACGAAAGCGTCGAGCCTGTCCAGGAACTCGGCCTGCGAGCCCATCATCTGCCGGTTGAGGTATCCGAACTGGAGCATGAGCGGCCCCAGCTTGCCCCGCATCGGCACCAGCAGACCCATGAACGTCCTGAGCAGGTCAGGCGAAAGAAAGTGCGGGTTCGGCACCAGCGGGTCAGTCTTGTTGTTTGGCCGGAGGTGCGTGAGCGTCAGCGCGTCCGGCAACTTGACCCCGAACCTGAAGCCCTCGGGCACAGCCTGAGCGTAACCGGCCACGGCCTTGGGCTGCGGCAGCGCGACCTTGTCGGCTCCGAACAGGCTCCAGTACCACTGGTCGATCTCCACGCAGTCGAAACGCTGCGCGTACTCGGCAAGATACAGGGACGGATCACCGGAGTACACGAGACCGCGCCAGGCGTCGAACTTCCAGGAGCAGGTGCCGATATGGAGTTGGGGTTCCATTGCGTCTCACTATACAGTTATCGTGCCTTCCAGATAGAGGGCGGCTTTGCCGGCTATCTTCACCCGGTCGCCGGCGTTGGCGCAGAACAGCTCGCCGCCGCGCCTGGAGATCTGTAACGCGTGCAGTTGATTCTTACGGAGCACGCCCGCCCAATAGGGGATGAGCACGCAGTGCGCGGAACCAGTCACAGGGTCCTCGTCTATGCCGAAGCGGGGCGCGAAAAATCGCGACACGAAATCGCAACTGTCCCCCTTGGCCGTCACGATCACGCCCCGGCACTGTATCCGCTTGAGCGCGGCGAAGTCGGGCTTTACGCCGGCCACCTCATCCTCGCTGTCCAGCACGACCAGCAGATCCTCGGCCGACCCCAGCACCTGTACCGGCGCGATGCCGAGGGCTTCGGCAAGGCCCGCAGGGGTTGCTGCACCATGTGCCGGCCGTGCGGGGAAGTCCATTTCAAGAAGGTCGCCGCGTTTGGCAACAGCAAGCTCCCCGCTCCAGCGCGTCATGAATCTGATGCAGTTCTTCGGCCACCCAAGGCAGTTGAACAGGACATGCGCGCTCGCCAGCGTGGCGTGCCCGCACAGCGCGACTTCGGTGACGGGCGTGAACCAACGCAGCCCATAGCCGTCGCCGTCCCCGACGAGAAAGGCGGTCTCGGAGAGGTTGTTCTCGTCGGCAATGGCCTGCAGTGTCGCGTCGTCGGGCCACGCCTCCAGCATGCAGACAGCCGCGGGATTTCCGGAGAAGACCTTGGAGGCGAAGGCGTCAATCTGGTAGATGGGCACTTTCATACTGTTATCTCCCGTCATGGCGCCGGCGCTACGCCGCGCCCGCCCAGGCCCGCAGAAACGTGCCAGCCGCCACGAACCCTATGCCGATCAGCGACGTGCGCGTCGAAGGCCACGCCTCCCTGAAACGGACGATCAGGAATATGGGGGTCATGATCCCGAAGAACAGAACCCCCAGCCCCCACCACACGCCCTCCTCGAAGGCCGCGATCAGGAACCTGATGCCGCCTACGACCGTCGTGATGATGCCGATCACGGTCAGGACATAGCCCAAAGCCACCATATCACCCTCCTCTGCCGGGGTGCTGCACCGAGGCTGTCCTGTGCGTCCAGTGGATGTCCGTCATAGGCCTCCGTCCGCTGCCACGTGTAAAGTTACACAGCAGTTTGCCAGCGCCCGTTCCGAACGTCAAGACCGCCATGTTCCGGTTCCGGAACTTGACCGGGTTCCGGCGGCCGTATGTCCGCCCAATTCGAGACCGGCCCACCCCGCACACCCCCACCCTTTCACAAACCCCAAAGGAGAACACACATGAGAGAAGCTATCACCAACTACATCAGGGCCGGCTACCCCGGCATCTACCTGGTCTCGCATGAGGAGGCACGCGCAGAAGCCGAACTCAAGGCCGCTGCCATCGCCACGGACCATGGTCTCGTGGCATGGTCGGCGACAACAGGGCTTGTCGACACCGGCGACGGCCGCACGCTTGGCGTGGAGGATCCGATGGAGGCGGTCACGGCCATCGCTGGCCTGCCCGACAACACCGTGATCCTGCTGCGCGACTTCCACCTGTTCCTGCAGGACTCAAACCCCGTGCTGGTCAGGGCACTCAAGGACGCATTGACCCACGCCAAGGCCAACGGCAAGTGCGTTGTCATTGTGGGCTGCAGGCGCACGCTGCCGCCGGAACTGGAACGTGAATTCGTCACGCTGGATCTCGCCCTCCCCGGCAAACAGGAACTGGGTGTCGTACTTGACGGCATCTGCGAATCGGCCAAGCTCAAGAAGGTCAAGGGTGACGCCAGGGATCAGATCCTCGACGCGGCAACAGGCCTGACATGCGCCGAGGCGGAGAACGCGTTCGCGCTCAGCGTTGTGGGGAGCAAAGCCGTCAAAGCCGGCAACGTGGCCAGGGAGAAGGCGTCCGCCATCAAGCAGAACGGGCTGCTGGAGGTCGTGGAGACCAGCCAGTCATTGGACGGCATCGGCGGCCTGGACCAGCTCAAGGGCTGGCTCCTGAAGCGCAGGGACGCCTTCGGGCAGCGTGCAGTTGAGTACGGGCTCCCCAGTCCCAAGGGACTGCTGATCGTCGGCGTGCCCGGCACCGGCAAGTCCCTCACGGCCAAGGCAACGGCCGCAGTGTTCGGCAGGCCCTTGCTGAAGCTGGACGCCGGCCGGCTGTTTGGGTCACTGGTCGGCCAGTCCGAGGCCAACCTCAGGCAGGTTCTGCAGACGGCGGAGGCTGTCGCCCCCTGCGTGTTATGGATCGATGAACTGGAGAAAGGGTTCGCGGGGTCAAGGAGTTCCGGGTCAAGTGACGGCGGCACGGGCTCACGGGTCTTCGGCGCCTTCATCTCATGGCTGCAGGAGAAGACCGCGCCGGTGTTCGTCGTGGCCACGGCCAATGACGTGTCGCAGCTCCCGCCCGAGCTCTTGCGCAAGGGACGTTGGGACGAGCTGTTCTTCACCGACCTGCCCAGTGCCGATGAGCGCGAAAGTATCTGGGGCATCCAGATCCAGAGGCACGGGCGCAAGCCCCAGGACTTCAACGTTCAGGGGCTGGCGCTGGCGAGTGAGGGTCATACCGGGGCCGAGATCGAGCAGGCGGTCATCGACGCGCTCTACCGTGCGTTCGCGGAAACAAGGGAGCCCAAGACCGGGGACATGCTGGCGGCGGTGTCCGACACCGTGCCCCTGTCCAAGCTCATGGGCGAGCAGATCCAAGGGCTCAGGAAGTGGGCTCAGGGCCGATGCAGGATGGCTGCAACTGTGGCAGTCGAGACCGGAACGGGAAGGCGGATCGCGGCATAGGTCGGGGCCGGGGGCGGTGCCGAAAGGCGCAACCTCCGGCCTTCTCCGCCAGCTCGAATGCCCGTATTGTGCTAGACAGGGGCAAGGACTAGCTTGCCCGGATGTCACCATCGGCCCAATGCATTTGCGAGAATCCTGGGTCCGCGTGACCGCAGTTCCGGCGATAGGGCACTTAAAGGCCCGCTCACAAGGATTTAAGTGCCCTCTCGCAGTTGCACGCCGATACTGGGTCATTATATCTCAGTTACCCTGCGGTTCATACCAGCTCTGCAGGCGGCGGGCTGCTCACCAAGAGTTGAGTGTAATCAGCCGCATGTCGTGATCGTCGGCTAGCTCAAGGTCCACGTCGGCTAGCTTGCGCGGTTCTGTCAACCACATGGCCTGAAGGCACACGTCCTCGTGCGCAGGCTGGAGGAGGGGCACCATGAAAAGGGGTACCTCCTTTTAGCTGTCACAAGACGGGGGCGGCATTGACGGCCTACGGTCTGCGGTTGTATTCCAGCATCTGGGACAGCTTGTTGCGGTCTCCATCACTCAATTGGTTAATCTGCGAAACTAACTCTCCTAGCGATGCCGTGTCAGACTCGGGCAACGCTTTTGGTGTTGTGACGGGAAGACGGGGAATCTTCCTGCGGGTTAAAGAAGATGGCAGGGCAGCTTCAAGTTCACGGGCCACATCAACCCCACTTGGGCGGTAATAGTGTTTCAGCACGACTTCCACGGTCGAGTGCCCGGTCAACACCTTAAGCTTGTCTACGCTAATACCTGCGTTCAGCGCCAACGTCACAAACGTCGTTCTCAACGCATGAAAGTCATATTTCGAAGCCGCCTTTAGCCCGATCTTTCGCTCTGTTCGGGTCAGCTCATTGATAGCAGCGTTGATCCCAGGCGCGTGCGAGTCCGGCAGAAACCTGACGCTCGCCAGCCTCTCGGCCTCATGAAGCAGCATCGATATGCCGCCACGGGAAATTCGAACCTCAGTCTGTATCACCCTATAGGATTGGCCGTTAGCATAGCGCGTTAGCAGGTCTTTCATCTTCGCACGCTTGCCAGACGACATTGTCGCTGCATCAACAGATTTCAAGACAGTGGGTAATATGTCAGTAAGCTTCTCCATCTGAGCTGACTCAGCGTCCCCTTTTGCGGCTTCCGGCGGTTTGGCGAACGCCAAAGCAAACGCCCGCTTGATACGCCGCGACACACCGCTCGGATTCTCCCGCAGCTGCAACTCGGCTTCAGGGAATACGAAGACCTCCTTATCCTTCCTGTCCGTAAGCCTTCTCTCAATAACTTCCTGTAGTTTGGGCATGACGGGCAGATAAAGATCAGTTCTTGTTTTTGACGTGGTGATCTTCAAGGTCCAGTTACGGGTGTCTACGCTTTGCCAGCGTATCCTACAGACGTCCCCACGCCTTAGCCCTGTACAAAGCCCAGCCACGATCAAATCAAATGCTGTTTGATCATCCGAAGCCGCATTAAGCAGGCTGTCAATTTCAACTGCATTTAATGGTTCACGATTGACCACCACATCGCCCTCGGGTGTCTCGATCATAACCCCCTTAAATGGATTCTCAATACCCATCGGCAGGGCGATCGTCATGGCACGACCAAGCACTGCCTTGATCTTGCGAATGCTTGCGGCTGTCCTAATCTTGCCGTCATCATCTGGCTCGTAGAACGATGCCATGTACTTCTCGGCTATACCGGGGGTCACCATCAGCACAGTCATGATCTTTCTGGCCAGCGCCCACTCGACGAAATTCTGCACGGCTCTTTTCTTCCAAGTTTCATGCTGCTGGGACCTCTGACGGCGATGTATGGTGTCTGCGATCACTTCCACCAGTTTAGTAACCGGTGAGTCCTTCCATTTGCGTCCGGTCTTGGACTCCACAATCCGCGCAGCAATATACCGGGCGTCGCCCTTTTCGGCTGCGGCCGCACGTATCCTGTCGGCCTCTGTCGCCGCCGCCTTGCGCGACACTTCAAACTCGGCATCGCCCTCGTCCCGCATGGAAGCTGGCGGTGATCCCTTCCACGGTATCTGGGTGTTGATGACATGGGTAGAGCCCTTCTCATATACCCGCACATAGAAGTTCGCCAGCCACTTGCCGTTCTTTTTTCTCAGCTCGACTACCGCCATGACAGCCTCCCTGATTCAGGGTTGTTTGTATGCGGAATATTGTGGCACTTTACGATACTGGGTACAAGCGGAAACCTTCCAACCTACCTACCAACCTTCTGACTAAAATGTCGATAATTGCCATATATATTGGATTTATTGCGGTAGTGCTTCACCTTTGGGAGCTGGATGTCGGGGGTTCAAATCCCTCCGCCCCGACCAATTTTTGAGCCCGTAGACAGCGATTAACCCCAATGTTTACGGGCTTTTTTGTGTCTTGTTCCGGTTGGTGTTCAAAAACGGTAAACGGCGTTACTCTGTGATACCAAAACCAAACCAAAACCAAACCAAGCCCGTGAACCACTATTATCCAGCCCCCTTTTTCCCCGTCTGAATGGCTACCAAACCGTCTAAAACAAAACCAAACCAAAAACCAAACCGGCGTTCAGGACAAAAAAGAACGACCTCAGCCGGTGCCAGGCCTTCCCGGTTCCCGACAGCTCCCCGCCCCGAAGCCGACGCCCTTGCGCAGGAAGCCCGCGCCCCCTGTCCACGCATAGGCCAGCGAACCGGCGCGTCAGAAACGCTCCTGACGCTGTTTCCTGCGGTCATGCCGAGTAAGGCTATCGGGGTTTGCCTGTTTGCCGGGTTGCCGGTCAGCGGTCAGCCGGTTAAACAGGCGTTTAAGACTGGAAACGAAAAAGCCCCGGCTCTGGATCGTGTCCAAAGTCGGGGTTGCCCCTGCGCAGGACTCCGGGGGCACGGAGTTTTCGGCTACCGCCTGTGTTCGGCCAATCAGCGCAGCATGGACGCCAGCTCGGCTTTCAACTCGGCAACCCGCGCCGCGTCGGCCTCTGTCCGTGCGAACCAGTTGTTTGACTCCATCTCGGCAGAGGCAACGGCGGCGAGCAGCGAACGGCGGTTCTCGTCGGTCAAAAACAAGTTGCGCCTCTGCGGCGAGTCTTTCCCCATTCCGATTGAATCGGCCGCTTGGTTCAAAATCGCATCGTGTTCAACAAGCATCTTTGCCCAGCGGTCAACCTCGGCACGCGCAGCCGACCGGACGACCGGCTCAACAGCGGCCTTCATCGCAGGAACACGGAGTTCCCGAATGACGTTTGCCAAGCGCCGGACGCGCAGCGACTCAACCCTTTTTGCCAATTTTGGCGCGTCCGTCGGGTCGCAACCTTCGGCGTCCTTGAGGATGTCAGCCCCTTCGGCTTCGATCTGTTGCGCTTCAACGGCGATCTGCCCCACCGCGACGTTCACCGCGTCAACGGCGGCTTTGGCCTCGGGGTCGTTTGTCGCGGCGTTCGGAATTCTGATTCTTGCTGTCATCATGGTTTGTCCCTTTCGTCTGTGTTTTGGTTTTGGTATCCCGCCTGCCACTCGGCAAGCGAAAATCGGAGGTCGGTTTCGGCGTTTCAAGTTTTCCTTGGCTAACTTTGCTCTAGGAGGTATCAACGGCTAACCCGTCGGAGTACCTTCATGGGGGGTGCCCTTAGCCGTTCAGGCCTAGCCGGGGTCACGCCCGGCATCGCTTCCGCCCCTTACCCTGTTGGGCCGGGGCCTTTATGGTTTCAGCACCTCCTTTCCTTAATGCACAAACAATGACACATCGTGATCGCCGTCTGGCACCGCACCGGTTTCCGGCATTGGACTCCGCACCCCGCAGCATCCGCGGCGCCATCTTCCGCGAGGTGGCCTCCAACCTGCTCATCCACCACGAATACCTGAACGCCTTCCCGGCCAAGCTGATTATCGAGTATGGGCAAGTCCGCACAGAGAACGCCAGCAAGCCGCACGGCTTCGGCGTGCTCAACCCCGCCACGTTCACACCGTTCCCCAAAAACCCTGTGATCAGCGCCTTCTTCCGCGAGATCCAGCATGCCGACGAACTCGGTTCCGGCATGCGGCGCATGATGAAATACGGCAAGGTCTATGGCGGCGGAGATCCCGAGATGATCGAGGGCGATGTGTTCCGGACTATCGTCAAAGTGCCGGAATTCGGCAAAACCCCACCGGCAAGTACTGAGTTGGCGGGTGTCACACCGACGGCCAAGGCCCAAGAGGCCCCAGTCGAGGCCCCAGTCGACCTGACTGTGACGGATCGGAATGTGCTTCAGGCGATCAGGCAAGAGCCTTTGGGGCGCAGCGCTCTTCTAACGGTATTGGGATACCCCCAGCCGACAGGCAACTTCAAGAAGGCATTGGCGAAGTTACTAGATGTTGGCCTCATCGAAATGACCATTCCCGACAAGCCCAACAGCCGCCTCCAGAAATACCGCCTGATGCCGAAAGGCCAGAAGGTTCTCGCGTCCCTGACGGATCACCGTGGCGTGCCCGCCGCCGTTCAAAAAGACCAGCGGCTCTATGAGCTGCTGGCCCTCATCGACATGCTGCGCGGCGGACGCGCACGCGAGCGCCAGTGGGCCGAACGGCGGATGGAGAGCATCCTGAAAACGGCGTCTGCCGGAGACGCGTTATGACGCCACTTGATCAGATCGACGGGGTCGCCTATAAGTTGTGGGGTACAGTCTTACATCAGATAGCGATCAGCGAACTCGCGCGGTTTGAGAACCTCGATGCCGCGGTAACCTGATGTCTTAAGCAACGCTTTGTCGCCGCTGCAGATGAGGTGCGCTCGCGCCGCCAGTGCGCATGCGATGAACATGTCGTCGTCAGGATCGGTACAAACCTGCCCCGGCAATGATTCAGGTTCGACCAAGGTTGCATGCGCTTCAAGCATGGCTATCCAAGGAGCGACATCGACGCCTTTGAACTCTTTGGCGAGCGAGTTTCCAGTCTCATGGTACTCGGCTAAGATCGCACGCGAAACAAAAAGCCGCACCCGCCCTGTGCGCCATGCGTCAAGGATACGGTACGGGGTGCCCGAAAAGAACACGGCGGAAATGAAAACGTTCGTGTCGAGCACGAGGTTGACTGTTTTTCCGGTCATGTTTTCACCGCCGTTTGTTCGCACGGGCGCGGGTGATCGTGGCGGCGACATCGCCGACGCGCAAGCCTGCGGCTTTCGCCTGCCTGCGGCTCTCGGCGATCAGTCCGTCAAACCGGGCCATGTCCGGCATTGTCACGGGCTGGAGCATGATCGCGTCAGGGCATCCGACGACAATGAAGGAGGTTCCCGTATTCCAGCCGAACGTCTTGCGAAGTTCCTCGGGAATGACAATCTGCCCCTTTGAGGACATACGTGTGGTTGTGAGTACAGACATGATCGCTCCTTTCTTACTGGTAAGACAAGGGAAGAGTACCACTAATTGACGGATCTGACAAGGGGGTCTCCCCCCGCATGCCACTTCCATGCAGCGATAGCGGTTCTCTATTCCAGGGGACCCGGCGCGAGACGCTACCGACACGATTGGCCTTCACGTCCGCAACATCTACAAGGAAGGCGAACTGGAAGAGAAAGCAACCACCGAGGAATCCTCGGTAGTTCAGCAGGAGGGTTCTGGGGTATCGTCAACTGTTGGATGCGGATTCCGAATGAGCCGCGGATCGCACTCGAAGTCGTCTCGGGCGCGCAGGACGCGGACGATGACTGGATCGTGGCGCACGCGGGGACTCTTGACATTGTGGTCACCGCTGACGTTTTGCTTGCGAGCCCTTGTTTGAAGGGCGGCGCACGCGTGGTCGGGCCAGCCGGCAAGCCGTTCACGGAGGACAACATCGGCCAGAACGTCGCGATGCGGGATCTGTTGACGGAACTTCGCGGAGCCGGAGAGAGAACGGGCGGCCCGCCGCCTCTGAGACAGCGCGACCGCTCACTTTTCCTGCTACAGATTGATGATACGATCCAATCGCTACGCCGCTTGTCATCGTTCCGCCTGCCCAGCCCAACAAAGGGGTGACTTGCAAGATCAAACGAACGTTTCTAGGCTGCGAGTTTATTGAGTACCT
>CAYMLQ010000152.1:0-12697 GCA_964390795.1 uncultured Lentisphaeraceae bacterium | reverse complement strand
GCCGGGGCCGCGCCGGCGGTCTCGATGCGTTTGGCGGCGCCGGTCAGAGCGGCGTCCTGCTTGGCGAGCAGCAGCTTCCTGACTTGGCCGCCGACCATGGCGGCGATTTTGCGCCAGGGATCCCAGAAGGCCTCTTTGATGCTGATGGAGTTGTCCACCATTTTGATGATGGTGGCGTCCCAATCTTTGCCGTCGAGGTCGTAGAAGAGGCCGTTGCGGCCGACCCAGAGGGTTTGCGCGAAGCCGGCGGTGAAGGCGGCGCAGATGAGGCGCGTCTCGCTCGTGCCGACCCGCTTGAGCATGCAGTAGGCGAGGCAGCACTTGCTGGCGGCGGCCTGCGTCGCGTGCGAGCCGAGGTCGTCCACGTGGAAGCAGAGGCTGGTGGCGCGCGCGTCCATGTAGAGCGTGCCGACGCGGAAAATGGCGCAGGCTTTGGGGTCGTAGAGGCGCGCCATGTTCACGTAGTTGTTGAGCAGGGTGTAGAGGTTCGCGGTGAGGCGCAGCAGCTTGTCGACCTCGGCGATCCGCGCGTTCTCGGCTTCGAGGGCCGCGTCCTGAGCGATCAGCGCGGTGATGTCGGCCTGGGCGCTGCCGGCGGCGAGGGCGGCGAGGCGGTCTGTGCCCAGCCCGGCGACCTCCATGCCGGCTTTGGCCGCGCCCCACGCCTCAAAAGGCGCGAACGTGGCTTTGAGGGCGTTCCATTGTGCGGCGGAGAGCGTGGTGCAGTCTTCGCCGAGCAGCGGGGCGACGGCTGTGGCGGTGAAGGCGGCCACGGCGTCGGCCCAGTAGGGGTTGAGCCCCTCGGACAGCGGCAGGTCGCGCCCGGGCGCGACCTTTGAAAGCGGGAAGGCGGCGATGGCGGGCAGACCGTCGGTGAGGTCCTGGTTCGCGAGTGCGGCGAAGTCGGCGTCCGCGCGGTTGAGGGGGGCGGCGGCGCGCGCATCAAAAGACGACAGGCGGCAGCGGGTGAAGTAGTCGTCGAGTTTCGCGCGGACGGAGGCGAGCGCGGCAGCGGCTGAGGCGGTCTGAGCGCCCAGCGGCAGGAGGTTCGCTTCGGCTGCTGGCCGGGAGGCCCAGGCGAGGTGGGCGGCGGCGGAGGCGAAGAAGGCGTCGGTCTTGGCCTGGCTTACGCCGGGTTTTCCGCTGCGATCCGTTTCGGCGCCGAGCGAGGCGATGATATCGGCGATGGCCTGGCGGGTTTCCGCCGCGTCGGCGGCGTCGGTCGGGACAATGCCGTCGCCGTTGAAGCGGGTTTCGGCGAAGATCTTCGAGGTGTCGGCGACATCCGCCAGCGTGATGGCGTCGGAGTCGCTTTTGCCGAGGTTGGAGAGGATGCGCTTGGCGCTCGCGAGCAGGGCGGCGCCTTCGGCAGTGGAGGCGTTGAGCGACGCGAGGCGCAGGGTGTCGGAGCCGGTCAGCAAGGCGTCGAGAGACTGGAGGCGGACGGAGAGCCAGTCGATCGCCGCAAGCAGTTCGGGGGCGCGGATACGACCGTCCTTGTCGGTATCGAGCAGGTCGAGCGTTTTGGCGTCGAACCGGAGCCCGCGCGTGGGACAGCTCAGGGCCGTCCACAGTTTCTGGTCGAGCGAGGCGAGGTGTTCGATGTCCGCGCCATTCTGGAGCAACACCTGATCCAGTCCGCCCGACCGAAAGAATTTCCACGTGTGCGGCATCTTTTGCTGTGTTGTCATGGACACATCCTTGTTTGAGGTTTGTGTGCGCTAACGGATCGCCAGCATCGCATCGATCGAGCGCCTGGCGCGCAGGGCGATCGCTTCAGGAACCGTGATGACGGTCTGCAGGTCGCGCAGGCTCCAGAGCACTTTCTCAAGGGTGATTTTCTTCATGTTAGGGCAGACCGCCTGCTCGAGCAGCGGGTAGAAGGCCTTCTCCGGATTCTCCTGGCGGAGGCGGTGGAGGATGCCGGTTTCGGTTCCGATGATGAAGGCGGGTTCGGGGCGTCCGATGACAGAGCGGCACATGCCGCCTGTGGAGAGCACGGCGTCGGCGGCGTCGCGCACGGGCTTGGGGCATTCCGGGTGGGCCAGCACGGGCGCTCCGGGATGGGCGGCGCGTGCGGTACGGATGTGGGCCTCGGTCATGCGGGCATGGGTGGGGCAGAACCCGGGCCACAGGATGAAGGGGCGGCCCACTTTTTCGGCTGTGTATGAGCCGAGGTGGCGGTCGGGCACGAAGATGATCTCCTGGTCCGGTGCGAAGGTCTGCGCGACGGCAACGGCATTGGAGGAGGTCACGCAGCAGTCGCTTTCCGCCTTGATCTCGGCGGTGCTGTTGACGTAGCAGAGCACTTTGGCGGCAGGGTGCTTCGCTTTCAGCTCGCGGAGCTGGTCGCCGGTGATCATGTCGGCCATGGGGCAGCCTGCGGCGGCGTCGGGCAGCAGCACGGTTTTGCCGGGATTGAGGATCGCGGCGGTCTCGGCCATGAAGTGGACGCCGCAGAAAACGATTACAGCAGCCTGTATGTCCGTGGCCTTGCGGGCGAGTTCGAGCGAGTCGCCGGTGAAGTCGGCGATATCCTGGATTTCGCCGAGCTGGTAATTGTGGGCCAGGATGACGGCGTTACGTTCGCGAAGCAGGCTTCGGATCTCTTCTTGCAGTGTCATGTGTGCGGCATTCCTAGGGTTCAATTTCAAGGTGAGTCTACCATAGGACGCGGATGAAATGAAACATGAAATCGCGTGCGTCTTCACTTGCGAACGAGCCCCGGTTAGGCGTATACTTGGGCTACTTTTTTTGGAGCGATTATGCAGAAATTCTTGATTCTTTCGTTTTTGGTTTTGGCAGGCATGGCGGGAACTCACCCGCAGGCGCAGGCGGCGTCTCAGCCGCCGCTGATTTCGGTGGTCAAAAAGGGGGCCGAAAAAGACACGGTTTCGCTGGCGGGGCTACAGGCGGGCGGCCCGAACGGTCAGCTCTTCATTCAGACGCTGAAGCGCGATTTGGAGCTTTCCGGTTGGTTCAAGGTGGCCGCGGCAGGCGCGGGCGGTTCGGTGAGCGTCAGCGGCGCGATCGCCGAGGCGGGCGGGGGTATCCAGAGCAGTTGCCGGATCGCCTGGCCGGGAAAGATGTTTAACTGGGCCAAGGTTTCGATGGGCCAGGCGGAAGTGCGTCGGCAGGCGCACCAGCTGTCGGACGAGATCGTGCGGCTGGTCGCAGGGGAGAAGGGCATCGCGCAGACGCGCATCGTGTTCGTGAACCGCCGGGGCAGG
This sequence comes from uncultured Lentisphaeraceae bacterium, assembly GCA_964390795.1. Classification (GTDB taxonomy): domain Bacteria; phylum Verrucomicrobiota; class Kiritimatiellia; order RFP12; family UBA1067; genus CAYMLQ01. The sequence continues at coordinate 9,467 of CAYMLQ010000152.1, read as the reverse complement.
AACAATGCGGATCTTTACCTGTGCGACGCCGACGGGCAGGGCGTGGTGCAGATCACGCGCGACAACGTGGCTGCGGTCGGCCCGCGCTGGGCGCCGAACGGGCGTGACATCTACTATACCAGTTTCATTCAGGGCTACCCCTCGGTCACGCGCATCGCAGTGGGCGGAGGACGCTCCACCTTGGCGGCGTTCAAGGGGCTCAACACCGGCGCGGCGGTCTCTCCGGATGGAGGGCGGGTGGCGCTGATTCTTTCTTATCAAGGCAATCCGGAGCTCTACACGCTGACGTTGGGCTCGGGGATGTTGAAGCGCCTGACCGAGACCAAACACGGCGTCGAGGCCAGCCCCTGCTGGTCGCCGGACGGACGCAGCATCGTCTATGTGAGCGACATCTCCAAAACGCCGCAGCTCTACATCGTGGACGTCGCGACGAAGCAGTCCCGCCGGCTGACCTATAAAGGCAGCGAGAATGTCAACCCGGACTGGAGCGCCAAGGGCAAAATCGTGTATGCGACCAAGCGCGGCGGCGGCTATCAGGTCGCGGTGGTCGACCCGCGGGCGGGCGAGGGGTCGTGCGAACTGGTGACGCAGCCGGGCGATTACGAGCATCCGACCTGGGCGCCGGACAGCCGCCATGTGGCGTGTTCGAGCCGTTCGACACTCTACATTCTTGACACTCTGGGGGATCCTGCGGTACGGTTAATCAACATTGCCGGAAACTGGATGTCACCAGATTGGTCCGATCGTTAAAAGGTTCAGAGGAGTTCACACATGCATATTCGTTCCGTCGTCGTCGTCAACGTGGCGCTCATGAGCGCGCTTTTGTTTATGGATACCGGCTGCCGCACCAAGGCGGGCGGCTGGCGCTGGCCGTGGCAGAAAGACATCTCACTGGTGAATGATCCTGAGCTTGCCAATGCGCTGGATGTCCCGAAGGTGATGGATGAGGCGACCGGCGCCTTGGTCAGCGGAGACCGCTTCGAGAATACGCTGCAGCCGGTTCAGGGCGTGACGTTCTCGCCGGTCTATTTCGCGTTCGACAGCTATGTGTTGCCGCCGGCCGAGGTTTCGAAAGTCGAGGCGGTCGCACAGCACCTGTTGCAGAACGCCGGACACGTGGTGGTGGTCGAGGGACATTGCGACGAGCGCGGCAGCAACGAGTACAACCTCGCCCTGGGCGAGAACCGCGCTCTGGCGGTGCGCTCCTATCTGGCGAACCTCGGCGTCGCCGCGGACCGCATTCAGACCCGCAGCTATGGCGAAGAGAAGCCTTCGGTCGCAGGAACGGGCGAGAGCGCGTGGCAGATGAACCGCCGCGGTGAGTTTTCGCTATTCCAGAAATAAGTGGAGCGGGGTCGGGAGCTTCGGGGTATGTCGTATTTTCCTAGCGTGGCGTTCCTGACCGGCTCGGTGGGTGCAGGCGAGTGGATCGTTCTCTTTGTGGTCGTCCTGATCGTGGTCGGCCCGAAGAGGCTTCCTGAGATCGCCCGCAAGATCGGTCGCACGATGGAGATGTTCCGTCGTGCGGCCGACGAATTTAAAGATCAGATCATGAGCATGGATCAGGAGCCCCCCGTTGCTACGCCGTCGTCACCTGTGGCAGCATCGGATGTGGACGGGGTGCCAGCATCTGGAGCGGGGGCGGAAGGCGAGTCCTCTTCCGGGTCATATGAGGACGCCTACCCGAATATGTCCGACTATCCCGGCAACGAGGATCAGGTCGATAACTGGTCGGCCGATTCGCTGCCGGGATCGCCTGCGGAGTCCGTTCCCGAGCCGAGCGCGGAGAACGCGGGGGAGGCTGTTGAGCCACACGTTTCCGATGCCGCAGCAGAAAAGCCTGCGGAGGACGGAGCATGAAGGTCGGGCGCTTTCAATTGAATCCGAAGCCGGCCAGCCCGGGGGACGAGTATAACGATCCGCCGCGCCCGTTCATGGAGCACTTGATCGACCTGCGAAACTGCGTGGTGCACTGCGCGATCGCGTGGTTCATCTGCGAGATCGTGATTCTGCCGTTCGCGCCGGTTATCACCCAGTGGCTGATGGCGCCGGCGCAGCAGTCCAAGGAGATGATTCAGGGGCTGACGTGGACCGCCGGATTCGATATTCTGCTGCAGATTATGCTGTGGGGGGGTACGGCGCTGAGTCTGCCAGCTCTGATCTTTTTTGTCATGCGTTTCGTCTTCCCCGGGCTCAAGCACAGCGAGCGCACGATCATCGTATTCTGCCTGGTCGTTTCGACGGTCCTCTTCGGCGGCGGCGTCTGGATGGCCTATGCGGCGACCCTGGACATCGCGTTCCAGATCCTGCAGAAAGTCAACGCCTGGATGGGTGTCAAGGTTGAGATCCTGACCTTGGACAAACACATCGAAATCGTGATTAAGACGATTATGGCCTTTGGCCTGGCTTTCCAAATGCCGTTGCTGCTGCTGGTGCTGGGGTGGATCGGGCTTGTGCCGTCCGAGGCGCTGCGCAAGCGGCGGCGCATGGCGATTGTGGTCATTTTCATTATCGCCATGGTGCTGACGCCGCCCGATCCGGTCTCTCAGATCATCATGGCTGTGCCGATGTGCATTCTGTATGAGTTGTGCATCTGGGTCATCCGCCTGCGCGAGCTGGCGAAAGGTAAGAAAGAGGAGCCGACCGCTGTCACCTGACGGCGCGGCCGAAAGCGGAGGTTTTCCTATGGCACGCACCGCGACACGCACGCGCACGACGCGTGAGACCGACATCGCCGTGACGCTCAATCTCGACGGCGCGGGCGTCTGCCGGGTGGAGACCGGCATCGGTTTTCTGAACCACATGCTGGAGCTGTTTGCGCGGCACGCGCTGATCGACCTCGAGGTTAAGGCCACGGGCGACGTCCATGTGGACTACCACCACACGGTCGAGGATGTGGGCCTCGTGCTCGGCGCGTGCGTCAACGAGGCGCTCGGCGAGCGGCGCGGCATCCGCCGCTACGGTTTCTTTCAGCTGCCGATGGACGAGACGCTGTGCGAGGTGGCTCTGGATCTCGGCGGCCGGCCTTATCTGGTGTTTGCCAGCGCGATGAAGCACATGCAGGTGCGCGATTTCGAGGTGAAGCTGCTCGAGGAGTTCTTCCGCGCGCTGACGGTCGAAGCGCGTATGAATCTGCACCTCCGGCAAGTGTACGGCGATGAGGCGCACCATGTCTGTGAGGCGATGTTCAAGGGCTTCGCACGTGCGCTGCGCATGGCGGTTGAGGTCGATCCGCGCGAGAGCGGTGTGCCGTCGAGTAAAGGAACGATTTGAGGGGTCAGGGTTCTGTGTTCAGGAAGAGCTGCTGATACCTGAACCCTGAATCCAAGGAGTGAACGGAGTGGTCATTTTACCGGCGATTGATTTGAAAGACGGCAAGTGCGTGCGGTTGCGCCAGGGCAAGGCTGAGGACGTGACCGTGTATTCGGACGATCCGGTGGCGCAGGCGCTGTCGTGGCTGGAACAGGGCGCGGAGCAGTTGCATGTGGTGGATCTGGACGGCGCTTTTCAGGGCGAGCCCAAGCACGCGGAGGTCATCGCCCGGATCGTTCGGGCGCTCGGAATCCCCGTGGAGGTCGGCGGCGGGCTGCGCACCGACGCGCATATCGAACGGTTGCTTCAGGCTGGCGTGGCCCGCGCCATCGTCGGCACGCGCGCGCTGGAGAGCCTCGGCGCGCTGGCGGCGCTCGTCCGTCGTTTCGGCGAGAAGATCGCGGTCGGCATCGATGCGCGCGACGGGTTTGTGCAGGTCAAGGGCTGGGTCGAGACCACCGGCACGCGTGCGGTCGAGCTGGCTCGGCAGGTCGAGTCCGTCGGCGTGCGGACGATTATCTACACGGACACGGCGACGGACGGCATGCTCGGCGGGCCGAACCTCGCGGCGATGAGGCAGATGTGCGCGTCGGTGTCCTGCGCGGTCATCGCCTCGGGCGGCGTGAGCGCGCCGGAGCATGTGACGGCTCTGAAGGCGCTCGGGTGCGCGAATCTCTATGGCGCGATCGTGGGCAAGGCGCTCTACGACGGCAAGACAACGCTCGCCGCGCTGCGCGCGGCGGCATGCTAGGACTTGACTATGTTAGATACGGTTCAGATCACCAGGCTCCCGAATGGCGCGACCGTCGTTTCTGTGGCGGAGGCGGACGCGGAGAGTGTTTCGGTCGGCATCATGGTGGGAGTCGGCGGGCGCCATGAGAAGGCGGCGCTGGCCGGAGCGAGCCACTTTCTCGAGCACATGCTCTTCAAAGGCACGGCGAAGCGCTCGGCGCTGGAGATCTCGCAGGCGATCGAGGGACGCGGCGGCTATCTGAACGCCTTTACGCAGGAAGAAAGCACCTGTTATTACGCGCGGCTGCCTTACGAGTATCTGCCCCAGGCGTTCGACGTGCTGGCCGATATGTACCTGAACGCGGTGCTGAAAGAGGAGGACGTCGCGCGCGAACGCGATGTGATTCTTGAAGAGATCAAAATGTACCAGGATCTGCCGCAGCATCTGGTGCAGGAGAAACTGCAGGAGGTGATGTTCAAGGGCCATGCGTTGGGGCAGCCGCTTTCGGGTGACGAGAAGTCTCTGACGACGATGGGGCGCGAGACGCTGCTGCAGTACAAGGCGCGCACCTACACGCCGTCTTCGACGGTGTTCGCCTTCGCGGGACGGCTCGACCACGCGGTGTGCGTGGCCTGCGTGCAAAAGGCGTGCGGGCAAGAGGGGCGGCGGCGCGGGCCGACATACAAGTCGGTCGACGGCTCGGTGGGGCAGGGCCGCTTCGTGATGGTGAAGAAAGAGATCGGGCAAGTACATGCGGTGGTGGGCTTCCGCGTGTTCGGACGGCATGACGACCGGCGGTATGCCTTGCGCGTGCTGAACGGGCTGCTAGGCGAGAACATGAGTTCGCGGCTGTTCCAGAGCGTGCGCGAGCGCAGGGGCCTGTGTTATTCGATCCAGTCCAGTTTCCAACTGTTCGAGGAGACCGGCGTCTTCGCCATCAGCGGAGGGTTCGACAGTCAGCGCGCCGAGGCGGCGCTGAAGCTGACGGCCAAAGAGATGCGGCGCGTGATCGACAAGAAGGTGAGTCCGAGCGAACTCGTGCGCACCAAAGAATACCTGCTGGGCACGTTCCGCCTGGGGCTGGAAGGCACCGGCAGCCAGATGATGTATGTCGGAGAGTCACTCCTGAACTACGGGCGGGTGGTGCGTCCCGAGGAGACGCTTGCGGGCATTCAGGCGGTCACGGCCGAGGACGTGCAACGCGTCGCGGCCGACGTGTTCGACCCGTGCCGCATGACGCTTTCGCTGGTGGTGCCCAACGCGCAGCCGCAAGAAGAGGCGGCCTGGCTGGGCACACTGGCTGCGCTGGTGTGAGGCGGCGGTTAGAGCGTCGTGGTACTGGCGTGCTTCGGCAGGGTGATCTCGAAGGTCGTGCCCATTCCGGGTTTACTCCTGAGCGTCGCGGTGCCGCCGTGCGCGGCGATGATGACCTGAACGATGTTCAGCCCCAGGCCCAGGCCTTTTTCCGATTCGCGGGCGCGCTTGCCGCGAAACAGCCGCTGCCAGATCAGGGTCTGCTCGTCCTCCGGAATGCCGATGCCGGTGTCGATGACGCGGGTGACAACCTCAGCGGCGAGGTTCTCAAACTCGATGTGTACGCTGCCGCCCTTCGGCGTGTATTTGAGCGCGTTGTCCACGAGGTTGGCAAAGGCGCGGGCGAGGCGCTGGCGGTCGCCTTCGATCAGGAGCTCCTCGCTGGGGAAGAAGGCCGTGAGCGTGAGCGCTTTCTCTTCGGCGAGCAACTGGTACAGATCGACAATTTCGGTGATGAGCTTCGTGAGGCTGAAGGGCTGGATGCTGAGCTTGACGAAGCCGCTCTCCATCTCGCGGGTGTCCATGAGGTTCTGGAGCTGGAGCTGGGCGCGATCGCAATCCTCGATGATGTCTGCCAGCGTCTCAATGAGCGTATCCGGGGTGCTCTTGTCGTGCAGGGCGAGTTCTGAAGCGCCGCGGATGCGGGCGAGCGGCGTGCGGAAGTCATGGGCGACATTGTCCATGGTCTCGCGCATGGCCCTGATCAGGTTTGCGTATTTCTCGGTCATGACCGTAAAGAGGCGTCCGAGGGTGTCGAGTTCCGCGATGAGGCTCTTGACGGGAGGCGCGCCTTTCTCGAAGGCACCCGTCTCGATGATGCGCGTCATGGACTCTGTGATGAGGCGGATGGGCCGGAGTGTGATAAACATCATGAAGATGCCTGACAGGAACGAGAAGGCCGTGGAGAGGGCCATGAAGATGAGGAGGGTGCGAGCCATCAGGCTTTTTTGATCCACTTCGAGGAGGGAGCCTTTACCGACTTGGAGCGTCCGTCCGTCTTTCAGCCGCGTGGTATGGACTTGGATCAACCGGCCGAGCGGCTTGAGCTCGTACTCGCTCCATCCGAGGGGCGGTAGAGACTCGGAGCCTTTCGCTTGGTAGGTGCGCCACTCCGGAATATCGATCTCCCGCGGTCGGATGCCTGTGTACTCGACCTGGCCCTTCGCATTGAGCATACGCACGATGAAAATCGTGGACGGTGGGTAGCGCTCGACCGTGAGTTCCTCAGCAAGCCAGTTGCCGCTGGCGTTCTGGCTCAAAAGCTCCGTGTACTCTTCGGTTTCGGCACGCACGTCCTGCCGGTCGTAGCGGCGGGCGGATTTGGTGATGACGTGGCTGCTGAGGAGAAAGATACAGCACGTACACAGGGCGTAGACGATCAGATAGCCCAAGCCCAGATAGAACGCGAACGAGCGGAAATTCTTACTCAGGGGTGCGGAAAACATAGCCGACCCCTCGTAAGGTCTGTATCAGTTTCTTGTCAAAGCCGGCGTCGAGCTTGGTGCGCAGGCGGCAGACGAGCACGTCGACGATATTCGTTTGGGGGTCGAAGCTGTAGTCCCAGATGCGCTCGAGTATCAGCGTCTTGGTGAGCGGGCGGTTCGGGTTGCGCATCAGCAACTCGAGCAGGGCAAACTCGCGAGGTTGCAACTCGATCTTCTTATCGCTGCGGATCACGGAGCGACGCAGCAGGTCGAGGGTGACGTCGCAGATCGTCAGAGACGTGGCGCTCTTGCCTTTCGGCTGCACGCTTTGGGTGCGCCGCGTGATGGCATGGATGCGTGCGGACAGCTCTGAAAAGGAGAAGGGTTTGGTCATGTAGTCATCGGCACCGCACTCCAGACCGGCGACGCGGTCGTCGACTGCGCTCTTTGCGCTGAGTACAAGCACAGGTGTCTGGTCATTGATGTTGCGCATGTGCTTCAGGATGGAGATTCCGCTCCTTTCCGGCAGCATGAGGTCGAGCACAACAACGTCGTAACGGTTGGCCTCCCAGAGCGCGAGCCCGTCGCTGCCGGAACCGGCGGTGTCGACCGTGTGTCCGTCTTGGCGCAGGCCCTTGCTGACAAAGGCTTGGATTTTGTCGTCGTCTTCGATCACCAGTACGCGCATGGCAAGCCTCCTCGAAGGCGTTCTGTCCGTTGCTACAACTTCCGGTGGCGGTCCAGTGCTGCATGTTCAGACGGGTCGCTGTTGTAGATGAAATGGGCCTGCAAGATCGCCAGAACAATGAAGAGCGGCAAGAGCAACTCCTGTCCCTCCTCAAGCGCCGTGGTCAACGCGTGCAGGCTGTCGGAGATCTGGATGCCGAACGTGTGGCGCAAGACGGCGGGAATCCGGTCGAAGATTTGGATGAGAATGATCGTTCCGCCGAAAAAGCCGATTGACCAGCAGACGGGGTGTAGCATGCAGAGCCCTTTGAGCAGGCGTCGCATGTAATAGAGCAGGGTGCCCGCACACAGGGCGATGACGGCCACGAAACAGGCAGCGACGACCAGGCGGTCGGCAAGCGGGTTGCTCGGATTGGTCAGGAACCTCATTTTGAAAGGCGTGCCATGCGTGGCGCCGGGAAGGTTCGAGACGGTGACCAGCAGCCTGTGCCAGTCGAGTTCGCGGCAGATGGCGAAGAAGGTCAGCAGCGAGAAGTCGGCCAACCAGAGCGTGCGCCACCGACCGGGTGCCATGGGCGGCACGAGCCACAGAAAGCCGATTTGGAAGAAGAAGAGTGCGACGGTGGCAAGCTCGACCGGCGAATGTCCGTCCTGGTCGAAATGGAACTGAACCCATTCCGGCGAAGCCAATACCCATGTCGAGAGCAGAACACCGATTCCCGCCAGCCAGAGCGCGGGCGCGGCTAGCCAGGACTGCTTGCTTCTAAGGAAACACATGGACATACCTTTCAAAAGAACCGCCTGCGGGCGAGGACGATCACTACAATGAAGGAGATCACGACCGAAAGGCCCATCAGCACGGCGAACGCGTGGGGATACTCCTGCATCGGCAGATGGACGTTCATGCCGTAGATGCTGGCGACTAGCGTCGGCAGCATGAGGACGATCGTGATGGACGTGAGATACTTCATCACGTTGTTGAGGTTGTTCGAGATGATCGATGCGAACGTGTCGAGGGTGCCGGTGAGGATGTTGCTGTGGATGGTGGCCATCTCCAACGCCTGGCGGTACTCGACGGCGACGTCCTCCAGCACGTCGAGATCCTTGTCGGGAATGTCGAGTTGCCGCGTGTGTTCGAGGCGGCCGATCAGGATGTCATTGGCCTTGAGGGAGGTGGTGAAGTAAACCAAGCTCTTCTCGATGTTCAGGAGCCTCATCAGCGCTTCGTTCGAGATCGATTCGTGAAGGTCCTGCTCAACCATGTCGGCACGCTGGCGGATGTCGCGGAGGTAACGCAAGTAGAGGATCGCGGAGTGCCAAAGGATCTGGAAGGCGAAGCGGAACTGATCCTCGGGCGGACAGACGCGGCGGATCTGGTCCAGAAAGGTGCTGGTCACGGGCGTCTGACGGTTGCAGATGGTGATGACCGTCGTGTCCGTCAGAACAATGCCGAGCGGCAGCGTGTGAAAGGGGATGAGATTCTCGTGCGGCTCATGGTAGGGCACATGGAAGATCAACAGGGTGACGCCTTCTTCGATCTCCAGACGGGGCCGCTCGTCCTTATCCAACGGGTCGGTGAGAAACTCGCGAGGAACCTTGGTAAGTTCCTGGACGCGCGTGATCTCCTCCGTCGAGGGGTCGGCCAGATTAATCCAGCACGCGCCGGTCAGCGTCGGCGTCTCTTTCAGCCCGCCGCCCTCCCAGTGATAGATTGTAAACACGGCCGCCTCCTTTCGCGCTTCAAACGGCTTAGTTTGTACTCCTCTGGCCCACTGGATGCAAGCGGTTTCTGCAAAAAAGACGCGCTCGGCGAATAACCGCATAGCGGTGCGCGCACGCGGCGGCTCAATCGTTCAGCAGGGGGCGAAGGGCGTCGCTGCAGGGGGTGTGGATACGGCCGTTGGTTGCGAGGAAGGCGATGCGGTACTTTGGATAGGCTTTAAGGATCTCGCAGCGGCCGCCCGCGCGTTCGACGATCAGGCTGGCGGCTGCCATGT
>CAYMLQ010000151.1:0-12717 GCA_964390795.1 uncultured Lentisphaeraceae bacterium | reverse complement strand
AGCGCCAGCGAGAGCGGGTGCTCGCCGTCGAAGTGGAAGGGGGTCCACCAGACGGCGGTGGCGGAGCCTGCGCCGGCGGGCGTGTTCGGCTCCTTGATCCGTTGCATGGCACAGAGCACGTAGTCGCCGGCTGGCATCTGGTAGTGGAAGGTCAGGTTGTCGGTGATGGCCTGAGTTCGGATTCGGAAGGCTTGGGCGAAGAGCGTATCCAGAAAGGTGATCGCACTCAGTTCCGCGCCTTTCAGGGCGTTCTGCTTGTCGCGTCCGGACGTCTTGATGACAGGGGACGAGGAGTTGCCCGTGATTCGCGAGTGGATGCGGGGCACACCCTGAAGCACGCCGTCCGCGGTGTCGACATCAACACGGTTGGCGAGGCCCGCGTATTTCACGCGCAGTCCGTAGAGATCTTTGATAACGGCTGGGGTAAGTGGGGCGATCCCGATGGTCGGCGACTGAGCGATCCGGTTGGGATGCTCGAGCGAGACGGTCATGCGAGGCGGGAATCGCACAACGGTCATGCGGGTGTTTCCGAGCGTCACCGGTGCGCCGTTGGTGGCGGTGAACGGCCCGTAGGCGGCGTTCGTGTCTGCCGCCGGGTGAAGCGTGAAGCGCTGCCCGTGGTCGGCCATGCGCAGCGTGTAGGCGCTCTGTTTGTTGGAGCCTACGGTTGCGCCGTCTGCCAGCGCGATGGGCCCGGAGCGTCCGCTCGTTCCGTAATTCAGGAAGAACTGTGCGGGGAACTGTCGCACGGGAAGCTCGCACATTTCAAGTTCCCGCCCGACCGTGATGGGGGCGGGCGCATTGATGAGCATGGTGTCGTTGTAAACGCCCGCGCCCTTGGGGCCGATATTGAATGATTGCCCGGACACGGGCTGCGAAAGCAACGCGAACGCGAAGGCGAGCGGGGGAATGAGCGGTGCGCAGTTCATGTGCGTGACCTCACTTCTTTGCGACCGGCGTGAGCAGGCTGACTTTAAAGGCACAGTCCGAACGGAAATGAGGAACCGGGATGGCGAGCAGGTTGTCTTTGGTGCGCACGTCGAAGCGGCGCACCGCCTTGCCGGTTTCGGTCTCGAAAAACTCGACGCGGAAGATGCCGGGCGTGAAACCGTCGACAGTGACGGTCAGCGCGCCGGCCTCGGGGACGGGGCCGCCGGCGCGCGCGAAGCGATTGGGGTAGATGTAGCCGCGCGCCTTTTCGGGCGAGGCGGTGCAGACCGCGTCAAACTTCTGCGCCAGGCTTTTGTCGCTCCCGTCGGGCACCGTCAGCGTAACGGGAACGCGTTTCGCCGTGATGTCGCGCGGGTCGACTCCCTCCATGAACGCTTTCACGGCGGTGTAACGTCCGTAGAGGTTGTTCTCGTCCACAACCTGCCACCACCAGAACATGGGAATGCCGGCCAGCGGCACGCAGGCGCCGGACCAGATGGCCGCATGCTGCTCGATCATCAGATGCTCGCGGCCAGCGGCCATGGGTGAGCCTCCGAACTCGGTGATGAGAATAGGCTTGTTATAGGGCAGTCCAGCGTCGGCGGTAGCTGCGGTGAGGTCGATGATGCGCTCGGGCTGGCCGTGGTGGTAGGCGTCGAGCGGGTTGAAGTCCATCTCGGGCAGGTTGCAGAGGGCGGGATTGAGGAACTTGTAGTCGTTCGAGATATGTGCGGAGACGAGATGACCGTACGGGTCGGTAGCCTTGAAGTAGGCCCCGAGGATGCGGCACCACTCCACGACCTCGGGGACGAAGTGGGTCTTATGGTGGGTTTCGTGCCCGGTCAGGTTGAGTTCGCTGCACAGCTCGTAACCGAAGATCATCGGCGCCCAGCCCCAGCGCGCCTGCGTGTAGCGGCAGAAGCGCTTCTGCATCTCGATCGCGCGCGGGTCGCTGAAGAACTCGAGCGGCATGGTGAGCCAGCCGCCTGGCGTCTTCTGGTTATACGGATGCAGGTGCCACTCCGGGTCGCACCATGTGCTGATGCGGCCGTGGTAGTTGAGCACGAGGTTCAGGTAGATGCGGTGTTGCCGCGCGAGATCCATGACGCGGTCGAGTTCCCAGGCGTTACCCATTTGATAGTCGTTCGCGCCGTGGTAGCCGCTGATACCCTCGGTCCACTCGAGTCCGAGCGACCAGGCGCTCATCCACACCTCGGCGAGGTTCTCGCCTGCGTCCTGCATGCTTTTGAAGTAGCGGCGGTAGGCGGTGGAGCCCTCCTCCTTGCGGAAGACCCAGGGGAACTTGTCGTCCATGCGCGCGTCCGTGGCTGAGCGGACGTTGTGCCCGATGGGGTAGAAGAGCGAGCCGTCATCGAACTCGAAGTAGCGCCGGTCTTTTTGCGACACGCGCACGAAACGCAGGGCGTCGGGGGCGGCCTGCGCCGCAGTGAAGCGCAGGACGCTGGTGGCCTGTGTTGCGCCCTGCGCGTCTTGGGCGTAGAGCGAGACGGTGTATTCGCCCGGTATGCGCGGGCAGTAGCGGACGCGCCATTCCGGCGGGCCGTCCGGTTCGACCGGCTTGCCCAGCTCGTCCTCGAGGCGGTAGTGCGGCTGATAGTAGAATGCGTAAACGGTGTTGGTCGCGCCGTCCGGAGTCACGATGCGGGCGCCCGCGTCGATCTGGGTCGGGTCGAACGGGTTCGCGTAGCGGTCGGGCAGGTCGAAGCGCAGTTCGAAGAGTGAGAGCGCTTGGGCTGCGGCTGTTACAGGCCGGACTTTGGCGATCACAGGAGGCGCTGTGTCGGGGCGGGTCTCGAGGGTTGCCGACACCAGAACGCACTTGCCGGTAAAAGCTGTGTCAGCGAACACGCGAAGGCCGACGGACTGCGGGTTGAGACGCACGCGGTGGTGCCAGGCGAGGGAGTGGCCTGGCGTCTGCCAGCCGGATGCTCCCGGCTGGAACGGAATGGTGAGCGTGTTGGTCTCTCCGGCTTTGAGAAAGCCGGGGACGAGGTGCTGGTGCCAATAATCGTCCCGGTCCTTGAGCCAGACGAGGCTGCCCGAGTAGGCGGGAGCGTCCGCAGGCCAGACCAGCGTGACGTGGAGCGCTTCTCCGCTGAGCCAGTTGGTGGCGTGAGGCGCCTGGAACGTGAAATTATTCTCGCCTGGAAAGACGAGCGCAACCTCGTGTGGCAGCGGTGCGGCGGCAACGGTACCGGCGGGCGTCACGGAAAGTGGAAGCCGCTCGGCCCGTGTGTCGGGGCAGACCAGAGCGAGAAACAGGGGAACACAAAGAAGGGTCTGATTCACTGGAAAGAAGTGCATGATGCAAAGGATATAGCAATCGGTATGCCAGTTCAAGACCGCAAGGCGGCGGAGGCGTCGGAGACCGTGAGGCGCAGACTGGGCGCGTCGGGGGCGGACACCGCAAAATGGCGAGAAATGCGATAGCCGGGCACCCAGACAACCTCGTCGTCGCAGACGATGAGGGGCATCGCGTCGCGCCGGTTTTCCGCAAACTTAGCGTCCACAAAGAGGTCTTGGATTTTTTTCGAGCCGTCCATGCCTGTCGGGAAGATCCTGTCACCGGGCCTTCGGGCCCTGACGCATAGGAAACGCCCCTGTAGGGCGGCCGCGTCGAGCGTGCAGACCGCAGGGTAGACGCCGACGCCACCAGCCTCGACTGAGACGCCGCAGGCCTCAGCAACCACGATTTCGACGTCGCCCCAGAGCAGGCGGCCGCGCTGCGGGAGGACGGCTTCAGCAAGAGTCGCGCGGCCGGCGCGGGCCAGGCTCAACATCCCGCCTTCGGCAACCGCGTGAAGCGCGGTTGCCAATTGCAGCCTAAAGTCCGCTCGGCCGTGACAGAGGTCGAGAAGTCGGGATACGCTGTCAAACCCGCAGGCTTCAGGCAGTTCCTGCCGGAAGAGCCAGTGGCGCAGGATGCGCCGCTGCATTGCTTCGGGCTGCCGCATCAGGCGCCCGACATCAACGGTGGCCGCGGGGCAGATCCGCCGCATGCGGGCCTCAACGAGTGTGTCCAGCAGCGCATCCTCCGCGCAAAGGATCTCAGCCGAGCGGCAGAGGTTAGGTCGGAGCGAGCGGCCCCACGCCGACTCGAGCTGAGGGAGCAAGGAGTTGCGCACGAGGTTGCGAGGAATGTCGCAATCGAGGTTGGAGGCGTCCTCACACCACGACGCGCCGCGCTGGCGTAGCCATACGCGCAGCGACGCGCCAGAAAGGGGGAGTAAGGGACGGATGAAGGAAAAGGGGTGGCCTGCAAGACGCGCGTGAGCCTGCGAGGCCGCTGAACGGGGCCGGAGCCCGGAGAGCCCGGCGCACCCAGCCCCGCGTGACAGCCGCAGCAGCAAGGTCTCCGCCACGTCGTCGGCCTGATGACCGGTCGCAACCGCGTCCAGCCGGGCTTCACGGCAGCATTGCGCGAAAAACGCCTGGCGCGCGGCGCGCGCCGCCATCTCCAGCGATGTCCCGTCCGCTTCGCGTTCCGCGAGGCGGAGCGTTTCGCTGAGACATGGAACAACCTCCGACGCGGCCAGAGTCCGCACAAACGCGGCTTCTTGGACTGCCTCCGGCCGCAGGCCGTGATTCAGATGCAGCACGGTCAGGTGGATGCCGGCATGTCTGCAGACGGGCAGCAGCAGATGAAAGAGCGCAACGGAATCGGCCCCACCGGAGACTGCGACACCCAAGCGGGTGACACCGCTCAGCAACCTGTGCCTCCGGAGGTGTGCCCGCAGGGTTTCGGAAAGGTCTTCCGGCTCATCGCAATAGGTGGTGTGGGGCGTTCGAGCTTCCATACCGGTGTTATTCGGCCATCTCGTTCAGATAGCTCTCGAGGGCGCGGCAATCGTTCTCGCGGCCGTAGCGCACGTGCTCGCGCATGCTGCGCTCGGCGTGATCAGGCGTGCGCGAGCGGAAGACGCCGATGAGGGACTGATGCCAGTCCGCGGGGATCGGAAGGCAGTTGACGGCCTTGAAAAAGGTGAGCTGCATATAGCGCTGGAACCAGACGCGCTGGAGCTCTTGCACGAAGATCGGGTAGCCGCACGCTTTGGCGATGTCGAGGTGGAACTCAAGGTGCAGCGCGTCCCCGAGCTTACGGTCCGGCGTGTCGACGGCCATGTAGCGGTCCACCTTGACGGCTTGGGTCTGGAGCCGCGCCAGCGCGGCGTCGGTAGCTTTCTCGGCGCAGATGCGGGCGGTCTGGCACTCGATGGCCTCGCGCATCATCAGGTCGTTCTCGATGTCGGCCATCGTCAGGGGCCTCACGCGGCTGCCGCACAGCGGAAGGCTTTCGACGAGGTTCTCGATCTCGAGCATGTAGAGCGCTTCGGTGACGGGCATAGGGCTGACGCCGAGACGCTGGCTGAGGGTCTTGCGGACGAGGCGCTCGCCTGGCTTGAGTTTGCCGGTGATGATCTCTTCGCGCAGCGTATCGTAGATCCGTCGGGTCAGCGTGTGGCCAGCGTGTAGCGTCTTTTTGGCCTTCTCATTCGAAGGGAAACTGTAATTGGCCATAGCATCTATCCTGAAGGGCTGATTGAAGAAGTGTCTTCATCTTAACGAATCGACGGCGGGCTTGTCGAGAGGGCAAAAAAAACATGCGAGACTCCTGAGAGCCTCGCACATTTCATTTCCGCTACAACGAGGGAAACCGTTCGCAACGCTTTACATCGGCATATCAGGGAAGATGGTCGTGATCTTCGCGGCGGACTTGAGGCCTTCGAGATACTTCTGAACCGCTTCCTGCGACTTCTGCTTTTTCAGGTTGGACTGAAGCTGCTCAGCCGTCGGAACCGGCTGCGGCTGCTGGGCCTGTTCGGTCTTGACGAGGATGTGCGAGGCGGTGACCGTCTCGGGCTTGGCGGGCTGGTCGCCCTTGGCTTCCTGAGCAGGGCCCTTGGCGGTCACCTTGATCAGGTGGAAGCCGAAGGGGGTTTCGACGATGTCGCCGACCTTGCCGACCTCCTGCGAGAACGCGGCGTCTTCGAACGCCTTGACCATCTGACCGCGGGTGAATTCGCCCAGGTCGCCGCCCTTCTGGCTGCTCGGGCAGTCGGAATTATCCTTGGCGAGCGCCGCGAAGTCGCCGCCCTCGGCGAGCTGCTTCTTGACGGTGAGGATTTTCGCGCGTTTCTCGGCGTTGGCCGCGGCCAGGTTCTTGCCTTTCTCGGCCAGATCGGCATTCTGCTTCACAACTTCGTCAATCGCCTTCTTGACGTCGGCGTCGTCGACGGTGATGGCGTCCAGCACGTTCTTCTGGAGCAACTTGTCGATCAGCAGTCCGTCCTCGAACTCGGCGCGAGCGGCTTTTTCGCCGAGAGGTGAATCTTTGAAGTACTGCTCAACGGTCTTGTTCTGGGGCTTCAGAGCCTCTTCCATCTTGGCGAGCTGGGCCTTGCGGTCCGTTTCGGTGATCTCGATGTTCTGCTTCTTGACCTCGGCCAGAATCAGGGTCTTCATGACGAAGCTGTAGGCTGCGCGCTGCTCGAAGTACTTGCGTGCCTCGGCCATCTGCTCGGCGGGGATTTTCTGCGCCTTAAGGAGTGCGTCGACGACGGCATCCATTTCTTTACGGACATATTTCGCGTCGTTTACGGAAGCGACGACTTCGTTGGGGTCTTTAGGGGCTTCGATAACGGCGTTGATGGCGTTTGTCGGACCTTGAGCGGGAGCGACTGATTCAGTGGGCTTTTTGCAGCCGACGGCGATCATCAGTGTGGATGCCAGCGTCGTGCAGATAAGGGATGCGCATTTCATGATTAACGATTCTCCAATAACGCAGTTTTCTGCGCGGGGGTTGTGTCTACCATCTCAAATGCAACCCGCCGGACAGCCGAAGGTACATCGAGATGAAACGTGATAAACATACCAAGAAATCGGGATAAGCCAAGGACAAGATTTGACTGGACGGCATTTTTCTTTCTTGCAAGATCGGCAAAAAGGTGCTTACAGGCCTGCGGAGTCTCACATTGGCAGAGGGCCAGAAAGAGGTTCTGGACGTCGCGATGGAGGGACATCGTGGCCTCGCCGGGCAAGGGCAGGGACTGGTGCTGGCAGAGAAAGCGCCCCGAAGGGAGCGAGAACCTGCGCCAAGGGCGCTCAGGGGTGTGGCAGTGGAGGCAGGCGGTGAAATCGGGCTGGACACCCAGGTGCCGCAGTAGGTGGGTCTCGTACCAGAGGATCAGTTCGCGTGCCGGCGTTTCTGGCTCGTCGGCAAGCAGGTCGAGCGTGCGGCCGAGCAGACTGAACAGCTCCGTTGAATCTTGATGCCCCAGTGTGACGCGCGCCGTCAGATCCGCCAGATAGGAGGCTGCCGCAGCTCGGCGCCAAAGCCGCCGCAGGGGCTCGCGAAAGGAGACGGGTGCGCACTCTCGGATCGCATGCACGCCGTCATGCTCGCGGCGGTAGAAAAGCAGATCGCACGTGTAAAAAAGGTCGTACTGGCCGAGGAAGGCGCTTTTGGGCCGGCCGGCGCCTTTGACGGAGGTGACGACCCGGCCGAAATCGGGCGTGAGCCAGGTGACCATGTGCGAGGTTGTCGACCACGGTCGGATGTGCAGGGCGATGGCCTGGGTTTTGATGATCATGGGGCGAATCACAAGAAATGGGCGCGGTGACGAGGCAGCCAGCCCGTTCACGCAAGGTTCAGAATGGCTGGCTATTGGCTCAACACGTGGCTGAGCAGTACGTCGTCGACCGTCACGCCCACGCGCACGTCGCCGAGGCCGGCGGGCAGGGCGAAGCAGACCTTACCGCCCGACTTTTTCTTGTCAAGCATCATGGCCGCCTGCACTTCGGCGAGGTCGATGCCGGGCGGGAGCGCGACGGGCAGGCCCACGCTCCCGAAAATCTCCATGAGCTGCGCGGCGAGGCCGGGCTGTGCGAGGCCGAGCGCTTCTGCAAGCTTTGCCTCCAGCACGGTGCCGATGGCGACCGCCTCGCCGTGCTGAACCGTGAAGTGCGTGGCCTTCTCGATGCCGTGCCCGATCGTGTGTCCGAGGTTCAGCGCCGCGCGGAAGCCTTTCTCATAGGGGTCCTGCTGGATGACGCGGATCTTGACCGCCATGGCGCGGGCGACGAACGGGGCGAGCCACTTGGCGTCTGACAGGCAGGGGCAGGGCGCGGACGCATCGGCGTCCTTGCAGAAGGCGACGTGCGGCAGCGAGTCGAGCAGGACGGGATCGGCGATGACCGCGTGCTTGATCGCTTCGGCCATGCCGCAGCGTAGCTCGCGCACGGGCAGGGTCGCGAGCGTGGCGGTGTCGGCCAGCACCAGCGACGGCGGGTGAAACGCGCCAATCAGGTTCTTGCCTTCGGGCAGGTCCGCTCCGGTCTTGCCTCCGAGGCCCGAGTCGACCATGGCGAGCAGGGTGGTGGGCAGGCCGAACCAGCGCACGCCGCGCAGCCAGGTTGCGGCCGCGAAGCCGGTCAGGTCGCCGACCACGCCGCCTCCGAGCGCGATCACGGCGTGCCCGCGCTCGATGCCGGCCTGGAGGAATGCAGACCAGAGCGTGGCGACGGTGGCGATCGTCTTGGTCTCCTCGCCGGCCGGGATGGCCACGCAGGCGACAGTCACGCCGCGGGCCCGCAGCGAGGCGGCGACACGTTCTCCGTAGAGCGGCAGCGTGTGGGTGTCGCCGACGATCACGGTGCGGTCGCCGAGGCGGAGGTCCGCGAAGAAGTCGCCTACGCGGGCGAGCAGTCCCGGCCCCACATGCACGTCGTAGGCCTTGCCCATGCCCGCGACGCGGTAGCGGCCGAGCGCGGCCTGCACCGCGTCGGCGGTCGCCTCAGGCGGACGGTCGGAAACCGCCACGCGATGCGCGAAAGAGCCGTAGTGCTCCTTGCGCTCGGCGAGGAGCTGCGAGAGCGGCTTGCCCGCACCCGCCTTTGGCGGCTGAGCGCAGTCGGAAGACGGCGCGCTGAGCAGCGGGCGCACGCCGGGGGCCTTGGCGACGCGGCGCTCGAGCGTGGCCACGTCCGCCTCGAAGCAGAGGATCTCGCCACTGGACTCGGCCAGCGCGCGGTTTTCGGGTTTCAGCAGCGCGCCACCGCCGAGGCCCACGACGCAGGGCGCGCCGGTGGCGACGTCCTTGAGCGCCGCGCTTTCTCGCAGGCGGAAGCCGGCCTCGCCTTCGGCGGCGAAGATGTCGCGGATCAGCTGCTTGGCGGTGGCCTCGATGATCGCGTCGAGGTCAATGAAAGGCATTTCGAGGCGCTCCGCGAGGAGGCGCCCGATGGTCGATTTGCCGCTGCCGGGAGGGCCGTAGAGGAAGAGGTGCATAGGGGGTCAGGAGTTAATAGTTATGAGTTAATAGTTAGGAATCGGGCGTCGGGAGCCGGGAGTCGGTCGTCCTCTCACGGCCAGAAGACGTGGGGTTGGCCGGTCATGCGGACGCCGTCAAGAGTGGCGCGGCGGAGGGTGTCGAAGCGGGGGCGCATCTCCGCGAGGCTATCGCCTCCAAGTTTTTCGATCAGGGCGTCGGCTAGCACGATGGCGACCACCGCCTCGAGCACGACCACGGCGCGCGGCACGGGGCAGACATCCGAGCGCTCGTAGTAGGTGAGTGACGCCTTGCCCGTCGAGAGATCCACCGTTTCTTGGCCCTTGCGCGTGGTGGGGATAGGTTTCATGGCGGCACGCAGCCAGACCGGCTGGCCGTTCGTAATGCCGCCCTCGATGCCGCCACAGGCATTGCTCTTGCGCTCCAGTCCGTTGGGCCCGGAGATGATGGCGTCATGCACTTGCGAGCCGGGCTTCAAGGTGTTGCCGAAGGCGCTGCCGATTTCGATGCCCTTGATGGCGGGCACCCCGAGCACGGCCTGAGCGAGCCGGGCGTCCATGCGGCGGTCCCAGTTGACGTGCGAGCCGAGGCCGACCGGAACGCCTTCGGCGACGACCTCGATCACGCCGCCGAGCGTTTCGCCTGCGCCGTGGGCTTGCCCGATGGCCTGGGTGATAATCGTTGCGGTGTCGGGATCGGGGCATTGCACGTCCGAAAGGCGGGCGCGGCGGATGCGTTCGGAAAATGAAAGCCCATCGAGCGCGGTGGCGTGCCGGTCCACGGAGATGACGTATGCCCCGACGGTGATGCCGAACGTGTTGAGGAAGGCGCGGCAGACGGCGCCGACTGCGACGCGCGCGGCGGTCTCGCGGGCCGAGGCGCGTTCGAGAGAGGGGCGCACATCGTCGTAGCCGTACTTCGCGGCGGCCGCGAGATCGGCGTGACCGGGCCGCGGCGTGGTGTAGGCCGGGACGGCTTTACCCTTCCAGTTCGCATGGTCCTTGTTGACGATCTGTAGCGTCAGGGGTGCTCCGGTGGTGACGCCCTCCATGACGCCCGCAAGGATTTGGGCGCGGTCTTTCTCGATGGCCATGCGGTCGCCCGTGCCCGTGCCGGTCTGGCGGCGAACGAGGTCGGCGGCGATGACGCTTTCATCCAGCGGCAGCCCGGCGGGAAGGCCTTCAAGGATCGCGGTCAGGGCTGGTCCGTGCGATTCGCCGGCTGTCAGGTAACGTAGGGGCATAAGCAGTTCCGTTTCTCTTTTATAATGTGCGCATTTTACAGGCAGAGGGTTTGGTTTTCAATCCGAAAGGCAATCTTAGCGCTCGGCACGGAATTTCGTCATCGTGGTTCGGAATGCGCGGCGGAAAACCTTGCCGAGGTAACTCTTGTCCGTGAAGCCGCACTGTTTTGCGATAGCGGTGACGGACAGGTTGGTCTCGGCCAGGAGCGTCCTAACGCGCTTCAGGCGAGTGCGCTGCAGTTCTTCCAGGGGCGTCGCATTCAAGGCGGCCCGGAAGCGCAACTCCAGCAGGCGGCGCGAAACACCCGCATGGTTCACGATGTCGGGAACGCCGATAGGGTTCGAAGCATTGAGCCAGAGAAACTCCAGTGCGCGAGTGACGAGCGGATCGCCGATGTGGATCGCCTCGGTCGAGCGGCGTGTGACCACTCCCAGCGGCGGAAAACTGCGGGTCACGCGTTTGGGCGACCTCTTCCGGCGGATCGCCTCGTCCAGAATCCGGGCGGCCTCGTAACCCATGCGCTCCGTGTCGAGCGCGATGCTGGAGAGCGGCGGGGTGGTGGAGTCGCAGATCAGGTCGTCGTTGTCGACCGCCAGAACGGCCACTTCGTGCGGCACGACGAGCCCCGCGGTCAGGCAGGCGTCCAGCACCTGTCTGCCGCGCACATCCATGGCAGCGAAGACGGCGACAGGCTTCGGCAGCGTCTTGAGCCAGGCGCAGAGGCGGTCGCGCTCGACACCCCAGTCCTTCTTCTCACGCGCGGACAGCGGCCCGTAGGTGTGGCAAAGGAAGCCGGCCTTTCCGACACGGGCGGCGAAGGCGTCGCCGCGCTCGCGCGACCAATTGATGCCTTGAATTTCACCAACAAAGGCGAAGTGCGTGAACTTGCGTTCCAGAAGATAAGTCGCGGCCATTTCGCCGATGGCGTGCAGATCGGAGGCCAGCACGCTGTGACGCGTCAGGAGGCCGGGTGGCAGCCGTGACTCGTCCATGGGGTCGATCAGCACCGCCGGCACGCCGGCGGCCATTACGGCACGCGCGTAGGCTCTGTTTTGAATCACGCCGATCACGCCTGCGCCGCCCCACGTTTTCATGGTCAGCAGGCGCTGTTCGCCCGCGCGGCCCTCAGCGACGTGCAGACTCCACGGTCCGTTGCTGCGCTCGTAGCGCAAGACGCCGCGAAGAATATCGCGGTGCGCCTGCTCGTTGGTCTCGAACAGGAGCGCGACGTGCGGGATTGAGAAGAGGTTGCGAGTCATGGGCTTTGCGCAAAAGTACCACAAATGATGCGCAAGTGTCAGCTTGAAAGAAAGGAACTAGAGACGTATTCTAATCGCAAATCACTGGTAACCGTTGAACGAAGCGAGGGAGGATTAACGATGGCGAAGCAAACGGGATTTTCCCGCAGGACGTTTTTGCAGGGCACGGCGTTAACGGCTGGTGCATTTGCCGTGAACGGATGCAGCTCCACGCGTTCCGTGGCGCGTTTCCGTAAGCCGGGTGAGCTTCTAAGACTCGGTGTCATCGGGACAGGCGGACAGGGCCTGCGCGACTGGTCCGAGATGGTCGACTGCGGCAACGTGCGCGTCGTGGCGATGTGCGACGTGGACGCCACGATGTTTGACGGTGCCAGAAAGTGGTACGGCGAGAAGGGGCTGAAGGCGGATTTCAACACCTATTCGGACTACCGCAAGATGTTGGAAACGGAGAGGTCTCTGGACGCTGTGATGGTCGCCACGCCGGACCACACCCATGCGCCGGCCGCGATCCAGGCGATGAAGCGCGGATGCCACGTCTACGTCGAGAAGCCACTGGTGCGGACGATTTGGGAAGCGCGCTATTTCAGAGACGTCGCCAAGGAGTGCGGCGTTGTCACCCAGATGGGCAACCACGGCAGCGCCCGCGACGGTACGCGCCGCGGTATCGAGATCCTCCGCTCAGGGCTGCTGGGCAACGTCACGGAAGTGCACGTCTGGACGAACCGCCCCGAAATCTCTCCCGGAAACACGTGGGGCTGGAAGCAGCCGCTGAAGCGTCCCGAAGGCTCAGACCCGATCCCGCCGGAAATGAGCTGGGACCTCTGGCTGGGGACCTCGCCTGCCCGGCCCTTCAGGAAGGGCGTCTTCCACCGCATCATGTGGCGCGCATTCTATGACTTCGGCACGGGCGCGTTCGGCGACATGGCCTGCCACACGATGAACCTCGCGTTCCGCGGGCTGGAGCTGGGCGAGGTC
>CAYMLQ010000150.1:0-12845 GCA_964390795.1 uncultured Lentisphaeraceae bacterium | reverse complement strand
CCCCGTGCTGGTTGTTGACGGACTCGGCAAGACCAATGCCGCGGCGGGGGTGACGGCACTGCTGCGTGCGGGGCGTCCCGTGCTGGTGGCCGATGTGAGCGGCTTCGGCGAGACGCAGGGTGCGGCGCACGCGTTTTATGGCGCATCGAACCGTGACGAAGGGCCGGCCGTGATGGCCTATCTTTTGGGCGCATCGCTGGTCGGGATGCGGGCAGAGGACGTTCTGGTGTGCGCGCGGTGGCTCTCGGTCACCTGCGGCGTTGCGGCGGTGGACGTGAGGGCGTCGAATTGGGCGGTGACGCCCGCCTTGCACGCGGCTGTCGCCGAATCGCAGCTTTTCGCGCACGTGACTCTGTCGGATGAACCCTTAATGTGGGAGGATGTTGTCGCGCAGGGCGTTCGCCACAGGTTTTCCGATGTGGTTCACGGCGGCTTAAAGGACTATACGCTTCAGGAGCTGAAACAGGCGGTCGCCGTTCCGCAGGAAATCTCCCGCCCGACAGTGCTTGACCGCAGCACGGAGATTCAAGGGGGCGTAAACAAGTGATCGCGAACACCAAACTCCTTGCGGGTGTTCTGTCACTCGTGGCGGCGACGGTCACCGCCGCCGACTTCTATGTGGCGTCCTGCGGCAGCGACACGAACTCCGGTAGTCTGACTCGGCCGTTCCAAACGATTCAGAAGGCGGTGAATGTGATGGCAGCCGGAGATACGTGCCAGATCCGGTCTGGTACCTATCGCGAGGCTGTGACCTTCCCGCGCAGCGGAACTTCCGGAAAGCCGATCACGATCAAGCCCTACCGGCGTGAGCGCGTGACGGTGAGCGGTTGCGAGCCGGTGACAGGCTGGATCAGGCACTCGAATCATATCTGGAAAGCGGCGATGCCGTGGACGCTGGGAATGGGCCGCAACCAGGTTTTCAGCGGCGGGCAGATTATGCTTGAAGCCCGCTATCCGAACGCGCCCGCGCCGGGTCTTGAACTGCCTGTGTCCGGTCTCTCGCCGCTGTGGCCGACCTATGGCGAATTTACGATACCCAAGGCGACGCGCGTCAGCCAGCCGGGGCGGATCGTCAGCAAACTGCTTGAGGGGCAGCCGGACGACTATTGGAAAGGCGCGCTGTATTGCGGGGTTCATTTTGAAGGCTGGTGCGCCCAGACCGGCGTCATCGAAGGTTCCAGGCCCGGGGAAATTCAAGTGGGTGACCGCACGCAGGGCTGGTGGTTCGGCTCGGCCTACGACGGCAAATTTCCGCAGGCGCACGAGGAGGGGCGGGGCATGATCGTCGGGCACCTGCACGCCTTGGACGCACCCGGCGAATGGCACTGGCAAGACAATACGCTCTATGTGATCGCGCCGGACGGGGCGGAGCCGCAGGCGGTGGAGGCGAAGCGGCGGCAGATCGCGTTCGACCTGAGCGGACGCGAGCATATCCGTATCGAAGGGCTGGCGGTGCATGCCGCGTCGCTGCGCCTTGAAAAGTCGGCGCACTGCGTCGTCGACGGTTGCGACCTCGCGTACATCGCGCACTACACCCGGCACTACGGCATCGGCCAGATCGAGCACGGGCGCGACACGATCAAGTCGGGCGAGACCGGCATCTATGTGAGCGGGCATGACAACGCGCTTCTGAATTGCGGCGTCCGCTTCAGCGCGGGGACCGGCTTTCACCTTCGCGGCCACCACCAAACGATCCACAACTGCCTCATCGATGAGGTCAGCTACGTCGGCCACTACCTCAACGCCATCACCGACGCCGTGAGCGATTTCGGCGACTACGAGAACCTCCTCGTCGGCGGGCACGTCATCACCTTCAACACGATGCGCAACGCGGGCCGGCACTTTTTCAACTTCAACGGCAACGGCACGAGCCTGGCATCGCGGAATCGCGGGCCCATGGACTACGCGGCCACGCTTTTTGCGCACAACCACCTTTACAACGGCATGCTGCTGACGCGCGACGCGGGCTTCCTGACGGGCTACTTCTGCAGCGGCGGGACGCTCAACGGCCTGCCGTCGCAGGTCGCCTTCAACGTGATGCACGACTGCTACGACCTCTCGGCGATGCGCTGGAACAAGCTCGGAATGGTGTACCTGGACGAGGGGACGTGCAATGTGGATGTGCACAACAACCTCTTTTGGGCCGCGCCAGGTTCGCTGCAGCGCGACCTGTGGTTCAACACCTGCTGCGTCGGTGTCAGCGAGTATGGAAATGTGTTCCACGGGCTGTTTACGCGCACGTCTTCCGAGCTGCGTGCTGAGGATTTCCCTCACGGAGAACCGTTCCGCTTCGGGCACGACTTCGCTGCGCCTCCCGCGCTGCCGCAGTGGCCCTGGCCGCCTGCTGACGCGCTGCGCCTAGACTTAGGGACGTGTTCACTCCACGCTGAGCGTGCGACGAACACGCTTGCCGGTGTGGCCGGGCTCGCGAACGGCGACGGGCTCGCGTTTGACGGCGTCAATTTCGCGGACGGCTGGCGTTCGGCCATTATTCGTTTCGCGAGCGCAGCGAAGGCCATGAACACGGACCGGTCTGCACGCGCTGCGCCGCGGCACCGCAAGGCGACGGACCCCTTGGTCTTGGAGTCTAAGGCCAACGATGGCACGAGCGAGAAGATGCGCATGCAATGGACGTTCTTTTACAATGTCGATGACAGCGCATGGGTACGCTATGAAGGCGTACCGCTGGGCGATGGTTACCGCCGCATCCGCGCTGTCTATGGGAATGATCGAGCTGAGCCGTGGCGGATGGAGGTAAGGTTGGACCGTGTCGACGGGCCGCTGGTCGGATCGGTCGAGCTTACCCAGACGGACCGCGAGCGGGGCAGCCATGTGCAGATCTATCGGGAGGCAGAGGCTGACCTCTCGCCGGAGGCGACGGGGACGCGAGATGTGTATTTGGTCTTCCGCTCGAAGGGCGGCAAGCCTGCGGTGGACTTCGAGTACGCTCGCTTCGAGCAGTATCGCGGAGACCTTCCGCTGCAAAAGAATGAGGTTAAACTGGAGCTGCGTGCGGGGGGCAAAGACGGCCGCAAGTTAGGCGAGTTCTACCCGCGCTTTACGGGCGGTGCCGAGAGTGCGAGTGAGTTTGTCGCCAGCCTCGAAGACCATCCGTTCGTATCCGAGCCGCTGGTGCTCGTCGTGCGGTCGGCGCTTTCAGAACCCATAGGAACCTTGAGCGGGGTTCGGCTTGAGCGGTCAGGGAATGGACGCCAGTGGCCTGGGATCGGGGTGCCGCCGCGGCGCAGGTGGTGGGGCTTGGGCGGCATGATCCTGCCGGAGGCGACTCACCGGCCTTTGCCGGCACCTGCCGACCGGTATGGCGACTCAGGCGGCGCACGTCCGTTCCATCGTGCGACGCGGCTTGCGGCGCGGCCGGTCATCGACGGGCTGCTGACGGAGTGGGCGGGGCGCGCGTTGGAGTTGAAACAGTCGCGCGAAGGCGTGAGCGTTGAAGAGGCGGCGGCGCACGCGTGGGCCGGCTATGATGAAGAGGCGTTTTATGTGGCGATGCACGCACCGATTCGCAATTCGAAAGCGCTGGTCACAGCCGCTCACTGCTGGGGTGACACGGACGGTTTTGAGATTGCGTTCCAGAATGCGGAGACGACGCCGACGGGTCAGATGATGACTCTGAGAGGCTGGCCGGACGGACGTTTTTGCGCACCCGATGTGGCTGGGATTTCTGAAGCTGCGAGGCACCGGTTGGAAAAGACGGTCACCTATCGTGCGGCGGTGGGCAAGGACGCGTGGACAGGCGAGTGGCGCATCCCGTTCGGGGTCTGCGGGTCTCCGCGAGCCCTGCTGAAGGCGAACCTGACAGTGCGAAACGCGGGGCAGGATCTTTGGCGCACGTGGAACATGGCGAGCGGGGCGACCTTTGACCTTCGCAACGGCGGAACGTTTATTCTCGGAGCGAACGACAACATGCTGTCAGATCGCCTCAAGCAGGGGCTGGAGGTTTGGCTGGACGCTTCAGACGCGTCTCAGATTGAAAAGGATGCCGCTGGCGCGGTCAGCGTCTGGAAGGACCGGAGCGGCAAGGGGCGGCACGCGGTGCAAGCGAACCCCGAGTTCCGGCCGCACTTTGTGGCCCAGGGGTTGAACGGGAAGGCTGCCCTGAAGTTCGACGATAAGAGGAGAACGCGGCTTGAAGCGCCAGACTTGTCGGGCCGGCCGATGACCGCGACGGTCTTTGCAGTGATCAGCAACCCAGAGCCGGGGCTGCCGCAAAACAGCAATTCCAGGGTCTTCACAGCGAGCGACGGAAAAACGTACGATTACCTTTGTGGGATCAGTTGCAATCTGCCTGGAACGCAGACAGGCGGCCCGCGGCTGCTGACGTTCGAGGGCAAGGACTGCTGGGCCAGGCGCGTGAGGGTCGGCTGTTTTTCGCCGAACGACCAGACGTTCTTGAACGGGTACGTCTCGGAGATTCTGGTTTTTGGAAGAGCGTTGACAACGGATGAGCGTGATCGCGTGACGGCCTATCTCACTGGCAAATGGGATCTCTGAGCCGACTCGCAGACGCTGTATAAAAAGAAGAAGGATGGTGGCTGATGAAGCGAATGAAGATGAACGCGCAGGGCCTTGAGTTCTCGCGTATGGCGTATGGAACGTGGCGGCTGCTCGCGACGCAGCCGACGGCGCAGGAGATTAACCGGCGGCTCAATGTCTGCCTGGAGAACGGCATCACGACGATCGACACGGCGGAAATCTATGGCAAGTACGAGGTCGAGCAGGCGCTGGGCGGGGCGCTCGCGCTCTCGCCGGGTTTGCGGGACAAGCTGGAGATCGTGACGAAAGCGGGAATCTATGTGCCCTGTGCGTACCATCCGGAACGCCGCACGGCGCATTATGACGCCACGGCCGCGCGCCTCGTGAAGAGCCTCGACAAGTCGCTGAGATTGCTCGGCACGGACCGCATCGATCTCTTCCTCGTGCACCGTCCTGACTGGCTCACGCGGGCCGACGATACGGCAGTCGGCTTGAACGCGTTGCTGCGAGTGGGCAAGATCGCCGCAGCGGGTGTGTCCAACTACAGCGCATCGCAGTTTGACCTGCTCAATGGGCTTATGGAACAGCCGCTGGCCACGAACCAGATCGAGTTCAACCTGTTCCACATGGCGCCGATTACGGACGGCACGCTGCACCAGTGTGAGAAACTGGGCGTGCTGCCCATGGCGTGGAGCCCGCTGGCCGGAGGCCGCCTGTTCGATCCTGAGAATCATGCGTCGAGGAGTCTGGCGGCTGTTGCCTCGGGGATGGCGAAGCGTTATGACGGCGCAACGCTCGAACAGCTCGCCTATGCGTGGGTCATGGCGCATCCGAGCTGGCCGCTGCCCGTTATAGGAACAAACAAGATCGAGCGCATTCAAAGTGCGTCGCAGGCGGCTGCGATTACGCTGGAGCGCGAAGACTGGTATGCGCTATGGAGTGCTGCTACTAATAGCAAATTACCTTAAACGCTTTTGACTGGGGATCGTTCTGGGAGGCCGCGCAGGGTCGCAAAGTTCCATGAAATCACTCAACTTGATCACCGTGATCTGCTTCCAGCTGCTGACTTCCGCCCGCGCCGATAATCAGCCGCCAGCGGGTTGGCAAGCGGTCGCGCCGCGCGATGAGATTCGCCCGGCTTTTTCGTTCGATCCCAGAGGCGGGCCCAAGAACACGGGCAGTATGGTGGTCGCGCACGACCCGCGCGACGGGCTGGACGGGTGGTATCAGAAGTCGTTCGCGGTGAGCGGTGGCGAGTGCTACCGCTTTCATGCGGTCCGCAAGACGCTCAACGTGAGCGTGCCGCGCCGCAGCGCGCTGGTGCGCGTGCTCTGGCAGGATGAGGCGGGGCGCAAGGTGTCCGCCGACGTTCCAGACAGACAGAGCAAGGAGTTGGGCCACGTCCCTAGTGCAGAGCCCGATTATCCCGCCGACGGCGCGACCGACTCGCAAGGCTGGACCACGGTCACCGGCGTCTATCGCGTGCCTGCCA
Source organism: uncultured Lentisphaeraceae bacterium (assembly GCA_964390795.1). Classification (GTDB taxonomy): domain Bacteria; phylum Verrucomicrobiota; class Kiritimatiellia; order RFP12; family UBA1067; genus CAYMLQ01. The sequence goes on along the minus strand of CAYMLQ010000150.1, from coordinate 6,856 downwards.
AGGCGACGCGCGCGGTCATCGAACTGCACCTGCAATGGGCTCCCAACGGACGTGTGGAGTGGAGCGGGGTCTTGTTCGAGAAAACCGCGCCGCCGCTGCCCCGCAAGGTGCGTCTCGCCACCATCCACTACAAGCCGACGGGCAAATCACCACGGGGGAACTGCGAGGAATTCGCGCCGCTTCTCGCTGAGGCCGCGCGGCAGAAGGCCGATCTCGCTGTGCTCGGAGAAACCATCACCTCGGTGGGTGTGAAACAGAAGGCGCATGAATTGGCCGAAACCGTTCCAGGGCCGACGACCCGCTACTTTGGAGAACTCGCCAAAGCAAACAATCTGCATATCGTGTTGAGCCTGTATGAGCGAGACGGGCATCTGGTTTATAATGCGGCCGTTCTGCTCGGCGCGGACGGCAGGCTGATCGGCAAGTACCGCAAGGTGTGCCTCCCGCCCGGAGAGGCTGAGAGCGGCGTCGCGCCGGGCTGCGACTATCCGGTGTTCGACACGGCGTTCGGCAAAGTCGGCCTGATGGTTTGTTATGACGGTTTCTTCCCTGAAGTCGCCCGCGAGCTGTCGAACCGCGGGGCCGAGGTCATCGCCTGGCCGGTCTGGGGCTGCAATCCGCTGTTGGCCGAGGCCCGGGCGTGCGAGAATCACGTCTACCTCGTCAGCAGCACCTTCATGCAGCCGAAAGACCACTGGATGATATCGGCGGTCTTCGATCAGACCGGCAAGCCGATCGCGCAAGCCGGGGAGTGGGGCACGGTCGCGGTCGCCGAAGTCGATCTGAGCCAGCCCTATGTGGGGCCGTACAATCTCGGCGACTTCCGCTCGATGGTGCCCCGGCACCGGCCGGCGCACGTGCCGGAACCTGTCACGTCAGGGAGCGGGACACGGAGTGTAATCGGCTGGTGATCATCCGAAACACGAAATCCTCGCATCCCCCGTCGCCAACCGATTACAAAAGGAGCACCCTTTTTTCTTGATTTCACGGCCATAAACTTCTATGCTGCGGCCTTACTACATTATTGTGCCAGATGACTGTGAGTACGTTCGCACTGTTCAACTGCCAGCCTCAAGAAACAGGGTCAACAGCGAGGTCGCCATGTCTGCCGAAGAAGAAAAAGCGTCATCATCCCATTTTAGCAAGCACCTTCGCACCCGGCTTATGTCGGGACTGTTCGTGCTTATCCCGTTGGCGGTGACACTCTTTATTCTCAATGTGCTCCTGTCATCCCTCGCCGCGTTTGTCCGCCCTTTGTTGCGGCCTTGGTTGGGCGAGCTTCCCGAATACGTTCTGACGTTGATCTCGCTGTCGGTCACCCTGGTGCTGATCTACTTCGTCGGTCTGATCACCACGCACATCGTCGGTCGCCGTCTGATCCACTGGGGCGAGCAACTGCTGCTGAAGCTGCCGATCGTCAAGTCCATTTACGCGGCCTCAAAGCAGGTGGTAGACACGTTCTCAACCTCAACGAAAGCGGCTTTTCAGGCCGTGGCGTTCGTCGAGTTCCCGCACCGCGGCGCTCTTGCCGTTGGCTTTATTACGGGCACGATACTCAACCCGGAAGGCAAGCTGCTTTATCGTGTCTTCATTGCCACGACGCCGAATCCGACATCGGGTTTCCTGGTCATGTTTCCAGAAGAGGATGTCCAGTTCACTGACATCTCGGTTGAAGACGGTGTGAAGATGATCGTCTCCGGAGGCATGCTGTCGCCGCCGGACTATCAGGTTCGCCGCTCTCCCCACCGGCTAGGTCAAATGCCCGTGACCGGCGCGCCGGCGAGCTGACAAGCAAGTTTAGGCTTGTTGCAGCAGCGGTTTTTTTGCACCATAGGCACCTTTTCAGAAGGAACTCGCAAGCATGGCACAAAATATTGTTGAAAAAATTCTCGCAGCTCACCGCGTATCCGGCGACCTGATTACGGGAAAAGAGCTGGCGATCCGCATCGACCAGACGCTGACGCAGGATGCGACCGGCACGATGGCTTACCTGCAGTTTGAGAGCATGGGGCTTGACCGCGTGAAAGCCGATCTGGCCGTCAGCTATGTGGATCACAACACCATTCAGGTCGGCTTCGAAAATGCCGACGACCACGCGTATCTCAAGAGCGTGGCCCAGCGCTACGGCATTATCTTTTCGCGTCCGGGTAACGGCATCTGTCATCAGCTTCACCTTGAGCGCTTTGGCAAGCCGGGCTCGACGCTGCTCGGCAGCGATTCGCACACGCCCACGGGCGGCGGGATCGGCATGATCGCGATCGGCGCGGGCGGCATCGATGTGGCGGTGGCGATGGGCGGCGGCCCGTTTTATCTGACCTGCCCGAAAGTGGCGCGGGTGTGGCTGACGGGCTCGCTCACGCCCGGCGTGTCGGCCAAGGATGTGATTTTGAAGGTGCTTTCGGTGTATGGCACCGAGGGCAACGTGGGACGCGTGCTGGAGTACGGAGGCCCCGGCGTGGCCGGGCTCGGTGTGCCCGCGCGCGCGACGATCACCAACATGGGAGCGGAACTCGGCGTGACCACTTCGGTCTTCCCGAGCGACGCCACCACGCGGGCGTTTCTGAAAGGTCAGGGGCGCGAGCAGGACTGGAGCGAGTGGGTGGCCGATGAGGGTGCCGCGTACGAAGCGACGGTCGAGATTGACCTAGGTGCGCTGGAGCCCATGGCCGCGTGCCCGCACTCGCCGGGAAACATCGCAACGGTGGCTGCGCGTGCGGGCCGGAAGGTCAACCAGGTGCTGATCGGTTCCTGCACCAATTCGTCTTACCGCGATCTGAAGACGGTGGCGCTGATGCTGCGGGGCAAGAAGATTCACCCGGACGTGGAAGTGGGCGTTGCACCGGGTTCGCGCCAGGTGGTGGAGATGCTGGCGCGCGAGGGCCTGTTGGCTGATCTGGTGTCGGCCGGCGTGCGCATTCTCGAGAACGCCTGCGGCTTTTGTATCGGCAACCACATGTCGCCCGGAACGGACGCGGTGAGCCTGCGCACCAGCAACCGAAACTTCGAGGGGCGTACGGGCACACAGTCCGCCCAGGTCTACCTAGTGAGCCCGGAGACGGCAGCGGCCGCAGCGCTGACGGGTGTGTTCACGGATGCGCGTACGCTCGCGCTTCCGGTTGAGGTGTCTGAGCCGGCGGCGTTCGATGTGGACGACAGCCTGTTTCTGTTTTGCGAGACCGCAGGCAGAGGCGTGCCCGAAACGGCCATCGTGCGCGGCCCGAATATCGGGCAGGTGCCTTCCGGCAAACCGTTGCCCGATGCTCTCAACGGGGTTACGGTGATCAAGGTCGGGGACAAGATCACGACCGACCACATCATGCCGGCAGGCGCGCGCCTGAAGTACCGGTCGAACGTGCCGCTGTATTCGAAGTACGTGTTCGAGCACGTGGACTCAAGTTTCTTTGTTGCCGCGTCCGCCAATCGCGACGCGGGGCTGCACAACGTCATTGTGGCGGGCGAGAGCTACGGGCAGGGGTCGAGCCGTGAGCATGCGGCCATGTGCCCGATGTACTTGGGTGTGAAACTGCTGATCGCCAAGAGTATCGAGCGCATCCATCTCGCGAACCTGATCAACTTCGGCATTGTGCCGTTCATCTTTGACAACCCTGCGGATTACGACGCGATCGCGAAGGGGGACACGCTGGTGGCCGACGGGTTACGGGCAGCTATTTGCGGAGACGGCAGGGCTGTGGTGACGAACGTCACGCAGTGCACGTCGTTCGCCGTGTCGGCCGTATTGACCCCGCGGCAGCGGACGATTCTTCTCAACGGCGGGCTGTTGGCGGCGGTGGCAAATGGCGCGGTGTGATAAATCACATTGACCGCACGGTCATACAAAAGGTAACATGTCTAAACCATGAGCGAGAACGAAGAGGCGAAACCTGCACAGCAGGATAACGGCGGGATTGTGTTGGATCTGAATCTGAGCTTTGCACCGAGCTGGGCGCGTACGTCCCCGGATGCAAACATCCAACGCTATCGTGATGAACGGTTTGACGGCGGCGAGGGCGGCGAAGGCCGTCACGGAGGGCGCGACGGAGGTCGAGACCGCCGTCCCCCGCAGCGCAATTTTGATGACCGCGATCGCAGGAAGCCAGATCGCAGGCCGCCGCGCAAAGAATTTGATGGTGCGCCGCCCCGGGCCGTCGGAACAGACATGCCGCGTCCGGAATCCCGTGCCGCCGTGGCTGATCTCCGTGGCCCGCGCCCAGAAAGTGCGTTTCGTCCCGATAGCGGGCCTCGCCAAGACCGTGGCGGAGAGCGGCGCGATTTCCGTGCGCCGCGCCCCGAATTCCCGCCGTTGCCGATCGAGATTCGCGTGCTGCCGGAGCAGAAGGCGCTTGGAGCGGTGATCCGTCGTATCCAGACGTCGCACCGCGCGTTTCCGCTGCGTGACATCGCGTGGCTATTTCTCGACAATCCAGCCTCGTGTCTGATCCGCATCGAACCGCTCAAGGATCAGCAGCTTCCGCTGTTTCAATGCAAAGTGTGTGGGCTGCCCGCGCTGACCGAGGAGGAGATCCGTGCGCATCTCGTCAACCGGCACATGGACGATTTCTTCGATGTGGAAGAGGTCGATTGCGATCCGCCGGCTGGTGCGTTCGTCTGTGTGGCGCGGTGCGGATTGAGCGGGGTGCTTCTTGGGCCGCCCAACCACCACAGCTTCAACTCGAAGGTAAACGAGATGCTCAGGACGAAGTATCCGAGCATGACCGAGGAGGCTTACCGGTCACGGATCGAGACGGTTCGCACGCCGGAAGCGATCGAGCAGTGGCGTCAGCAGTGTACCCGGAAAAACATCTACCGTCGCAAGGGTGCGACGCCGACGGCGGTCGAGCCTGTAGCCGACGCTGGCGAAGCTGCGGCCGAAGGCGCAGAGTCGGAACCCGCTCCGAAGGCGCCGCCGATGGAGCGCGATATTGCGGAGCTGGTTTTCATGCGCGAGATCCTGCCCGAGCAGATTTCAAGCGTGCGTCATCTGATCTGCACAGCCGCCGTGGCGATACAGACTTCCAGCCGGCCTCTCTTCTTCGCATTGAAGGACACTCTGAACCGCGAGCGCCGCTTCCCCGCCTCGCTGTTCTTTGCGCTGCGCGGAGCGTTCCGTCACCGCAACCTGCACCTCTTCCGGGTGAATGATCCGAAGGGTCAGGACTTCGTGATGCTCAAGGCTCCTTTGGTTCTGGAGCCCACGCACGCGGTTCAGGCGCTTCGCGACGTGCTGACGTATGTGAACGAGCATGCGGCCTGCACGAAGGCCGAACTGGCCGCCGCGCTGGCTGGCGCGGATGAGGCGAAGATGAAGGAGACGCTTGTGCAGCTCGCATGGTTGGTGGAGAAGGGCCATGTGATCGAGTATTACAACGATGTGCTCAGCGCGCCGATCGACTATCCGGCGTTCCGTTTCCTGCAGAGCGAGAAGCAGAGCGGCGGACAGCAAGGCGGTGCGCCGCATCAGCCCCAGGCTGTTCGCCGCGCCGCACCGTCTGCGGCTCCGGCCTCGGAGGCTGGCGCGGTCTCGGCTGTTCAGCCGCCCGCAGCGACGGGTGATCCTGTAGCTGTGGCGACCGCGCCTGACGAGACAGATGCAGCCGCAGCGTTTGCCGCAGACGCTGCAGTCGAGGGGGTGCCTGAGACGAGCGAACCGACGTGCGAGGCGGAGACGCTTGTCACGCCCGTTGAGGAAAAGCAACCGGAGTCCGTTGAGTAGGAACGCTTGCTGAAAATCGGTTTAATCGTAAAAAAGGCGGGGGAGTTCCCCCGCCTTTTTTATTGAAAGACGTTTTACCGAATATGGACGCGGCGTCCTTCGACGCTGAGACGGCCTTCCGAAAGCAGGCGCAGGGCTTCGGGGTAGGCCGCGTGCTCTTGGACTTGGATGCGAGCGTGGAGCGTTTCGGGCGTGTCTCCCGTGAGCACGGGCACGGCTCGCTGGACAATGATCGGGCCGGTGTCGGTGCCCGCGTCCACCAAGTGAACGGTGCAGCCGGCCACCTTCGCGCCGTATTCAAAGGCCTGCCGCCACGCGTGAAGGCCAGGAAAGGCTGGGAGCAGGGCCGGGTGGATATTCAGGACGCGCTGCGGGAACGCGCTCAGCAGGCCGGGCTTGACGATGCGCATGAACCCTGCCAGTACGACCGTGTCCACGCCGTGCTCTCTCAGCAGCGCGATGCAGCGCAGCTCGGCGTCGCCGTCCAGCTTGGTTTTGAACGGAGCGCAGTCGAGCCAGGCGCAAGGGATCGCGTGGGCTCTGGCGCGCCCGAGGATCTTCGCATCTGGGACGTCGGACAACACGAGGCGGATTTCCGCGTTCAGCGTGCCTGCGCGAATCGCGTCCAGAACAGATTGCATGTTGGAGCCGGAGCCGGAACCCAACACGCCGATTCGTAAGGGGGGGGTGTTCATTCGCTAAAGGTTATTCAATTGGTCTTTACTGGCCAAGAAAAAGACCGGCAGCGCAGAAGGGCTGCCGGTCACTGTATCAAAGAACAAGACGTTTCCTGTTATTTATTCAGGGCGTTGTCGAGTTTCTTGTTGACGTCTTTCGACGCCTTATCCGCGTCTTTTGTCGCTTTGTCAGCCTCTTTCTTGCCTTGTTCGGTGAGCGCGTTAGCCCGGTCGGCAAGCGAGGGATCCTTTTTCTTGCATCCGGTGAATGCAACCGCGACAACCGCAACCATGGCAACGAGAATCAAACGTTTCATACGAGTACCCTTTCATTAAACGGCATACGCTCAAATTTAAGCCATGCCTTTAACTTCAGTGAGATTAGCACATCTCCCCTCGCGAAACAATTCGGTTCTTAACCCGAGTTCGCCAGTTGGACAGCATTTGAGTTCATAACTCGTTGGAAATC
>CAYMLQ010000149.1:0-12905 GCA_964390795.1 uncultured Lentisphaeraceae bacterium | reverse complement strand
TCCGCTACTACTACGAGATCGTGGAGCCGGGCACCTTCATGTACCACTGCCACGTCGAGGCGACCGAGCACATGGAGATGGGCATGCTGGGCAACCTCTATGTGCTGCCCCGTCAGAACAACCTGCCGCCGGGCACGATGCTCGGCTCCCACCTGCATCAGGCCGGGCACAAGTATGTCTACAACGACGGCGACGGCACGACGCGCTACGACGTGGAGGTTCCGCTCCAGATGGGCGCTTTCGACCGTAACTTCCACGAGCAGCACCTCCTCGTGCAGCCGCTGCCGATGGCGCTCCTCGACGAGAGCTATCCGATGCTCAACGGGCGCGGCTATCCGGATACGGTCAACCCTGACCCGATCTACAACGCGTCGGCCGACAACCTGTCCCAGAAGATCAGTTCCAAGATCACGGCGGCAAGCGGCCAGCGCATCCTGCTGCGCCTCTCCAACCTCTCGGTCTCGGACTTCCACACGCTGACCGTCATGGGCATCCCCATGCAGCTCATCGGCAAGGACGCCCGTCTGCTGCGCAGCACCGGCGGCGTGAACCTCTACCGCAAGACGACCTCGGTGACGCTCGGCGGCGGCGAGGCCGCAGATGTGATCCTCGACACGACCGGCATCGCGCCCGGCACGTACTTCGTGTACGACACCCGCCTGAACAACCTGAGCAACGACAAGGAAGACTTCGGCGGCATGATGACCGAGATCACCATCACGGCACCGTAAGCGACGGACATGCGACTGTTAAAGGAAGGAAGTTTACCATGACAACGAAACCAACGAGCACAACGAGAAACGCAACAAGAAAGGGTACGTCACGGATGCTGGCAATGGTAACGCTTGCGGTGTTCTGCGCCGCAAGCGCCCGCGCCCAGCATATGATGACGGACATGCACATGATCGACGGCATCTCCGGACCCGTCTTCTCCCTGACCGCGAAGGAAGGGCACGTCAGCACGGCGGACGGCGGCAGCGTTCACTTCTGGGGCCTGGCCAACGGCAGCGGGCTCGCGCAGTATCCCGCGCCCACCCTCATCGTGGCCCAGGGGACGACCCTACAGATCACGCTCAATAATCAACTGCCCATGCCGGTCTCCCTGGTCTTTCCCGGCCAGACCGGCGTGACCGCCACGGGCGGCTCGCAGGGCGCGATCGCGCGGGAAGCCGCGACAGGCGGCTCCGTAACCTATACCTTCACGGCCAGCCAGCCTGGCACCTACACCTACCACAGCGGCACGCGCGCGGACCTGCAGGTCGAGATGGGCATCGTCGGCGCGCTGATCGTGCGGCCCGTGGTCGAAGGGAGGGAGATGCCGATGCAGGCTTACGCCCACACCGACACCGCCTTCGACCATGAGTTCCTGTTCCTGCTGACCGAGATGGACGACACGATCCACTCGCTGGTGGAGCAGAACCGCATGGCCGAGGTGGACACAACCAAGCGGTTTCCGGTCTACTGGTTCATGAACGGCCGCACGGGGCCCGACACCATGGTGGCGACCAACGTCTGGTGGCTGCCGTCGCAGCCGTACGACTGCATGCCCATGTTCCACCCGGGCCAGCGCGTCCTGATGCGCGTGATCGGCGGCGGCAGCGACCCCCACCCGCTGCACCACCACGGCAACAACAGCACCATTATCGCCCGTAACGGCCGCCTGCTCGCCAGCGCGCCGGCCAACGGGCCGGACCTCGGCGAGTCGGCATTCACGATTCAGTCCGCACCGGGAGAAACGGTGGACGCGATTTTCTCCTGGACCGGCGAGAAGCTGGGCTGGGACATCTACGGCCACAAGCCAGAAGACCCGCTGGAACCGTTCGAGTATGCCCCCGACCACGGCAAGCCCTTCCCCGTGACCCTGCCGACCAACGAGCGGCTGACCTTCGGCCAGCACTACAGCGGCAGCCCCTTCCTCGGCAGCGCGGGCTCGCTGCCCCCCGGCCAGGGCGGCTTCAACCCCATGAGCGGCTTCGCCTACATGTGGCACTCCCATAACGAGAAGGAGATCGTCAACAACGACCTCTTCCCTGGCGGCATGATGACCATGGCGATGATCAACCCCTACCCGAGCACCAACATGCCCATGAACGTGCAAGCGCCCTGATCCGGTGAAAGTCAATTTTATAAGGAGACACCTATGAAACAGACAATGACACAAGAATCCTCCCGGTCTCTTCGCATGTTGTACCGGCTTCAGCCGGCCCCGGTCCAAGGCACGTTGTACCGGCTTCAGCCGGCCCAGAGCGCATTGACTAAATCACGCGCAATCCTCCTGGCTTTTAGCGCCTGCCTGCTGACAGCCGGTATCGGCCTGAGCGCGCAGGTGGACGTCTATCTGCGCGCGGGCGCCACGACGATGACCATGGCCGACGGTCGGCCGGTTCTTATGTGGGGCTTTGCCAAGGACTCCGGGCCTTCCGTGCAGGACGGCACGATCACGGTTCCCGGGCCGGTCCTCGCCCTGGGCCCCGACGCGCAGGGCCTGGTCATCCACCTCAAGAACACGCTGACGACGCCGGTGTCGGTCGTGATCCCCGGCCAGTACGCGGCCCAGGGCGACCCTGCGCGCAACCTTGACGGGCGCGCGCGCTCCTTCACCCACGAGGCGCCCCCGGGCGGCACGGCGGTCTACACCTGGCCGAACCTCCAGCCCGGAACCTACCTGTACCACAGTGGTTCGCACCCCGCCCTGCAGGTCCAGATGGGCCTCTACGGCGCGCTGACGCGGCTGGCCGGCTTCGGCGAGGCCTACCCCGGCGTGCGCTTCGAGCGCGAGATGGCCCTGCTCTTCAGCGAGGTCGACCCCGACCTGCATGACGCCGTGGCCGCCGACGACTACGGGCCGGGCAAGACGGTGACCAGCACGCTGAAATACTCGCCGCAATATTTCCTTATCAGCGGCGTGTCGTATACCAACGGGCTGCTGCCGGTCTTCGCCGGGAGCCCGGGCGACCGCATCCTCGTGCGCTTCCTCAACGCGGGCCTCGACTACCGCGCCCCCACCCTGAACGGCGGCTATTTCTCGCTGCTCTCAGAGGACGGCAACCTGCTGCCCTTCCCGCGCGAGACCTACACGACGATGCTGTCGCCGCTCAAAACCATGGACGCGCTCTTCTCAGTCGCGCCGTCCGCCCCGCCGCAGACCTTCGCGCTCTACGACCGCCGCCTTGGACTCGTCAACTCGACCTCCCAGGAGGCCGGCGGCATGCTGACGCACCTGGACGTCTCGGCCCAGGTCTGCCCGGTCGACGTGCCCGCCGAGTGGGTCATTGCCTATTTCGGCCCTGGACCGGTGTATCCGCCCGGCACCACCGGCAATCTCGACGACCCTGACCTTGACGGCGTCTCCAACATCAACGAGTACATTTCGGGCACGAACCCGACTGACCCACTGTCCTACCTCCGCATCACCGCGCTCTCGCCGCCCGATCCCGAGGCGGGCACGGTCATCACCTTCGGCGACACCGCCGCCGGGCGGCTCTACAACGTGGAGAGCAGCACGAACCTGCTGAGCGGATCTTGGGAAACGATCCATGCCAACGTGCCAGGATTCCCGGGCGCCATGTGGCTCACCGACGCCCGCCCGCTCATCACCGCGCGCTTCTACCGCATCACGCTCGCTTGCCCGTGATAGGATAGGGTCAAGAAGTCAATGGTCAGTGGTCAATGGGGCGCATCCTCGTTTCACTGACTTCAAACGGAAACGAGAACCGTTGACGGCGGCTCAGCGGGGACGCTTCGCCCTACCGCTTGCGGCCAAGCAGTTGACAGGTGCGGAGCAGGTAGGGCGAAGCGTCCCCGCTGAGCCGCCGCGACTCCGGTTTCGTTCGGGGGAGCACCCGGTCAGTGAAACGGGGATGCGCCCTGGTCAGAGGTCAGTGGTAAGATGTCAGAGGTCATTGGGTCACGAGGTCAGTGGTCAGAGGAGTCAGCATCGCTTATGAATAATACCTGTCATAGCTTCGCCACGTTCGCCCGGAACGCCGTCGCAGGTCTTCTGCTCGGCGGCGCGCTCGGGCTCACGCTCTTGTCCGCAGGCTGCGCCACCGGGAACGCGGCGGCTCATGCCAACCCCGTGCCCCGCGCCGCCCGTGCGGAACTGCGCGAGCGCTGGGGCATCGAGGTCGCCAGCCTGCACCTCTCGGCCCACGGACGCATGGTCGACTTCCGTTACCGCGTGCTGGATCCGGACAAGGCCGCCCTGCTCGGCGACCGCAACGTCAAGGCGACGCTTACAGATCTCGCCACCGGCGCAGTGCTGCGCGTGCCCAGCTTCCCCAAGACCGGCTCGATGCGGCAGACTGCCGCAAAAATGCAAACCGGCCGCATCTACTTCATGCTCTTCGCCAACACCGGCATGCCGGTCAAGTCCGGCAGCCGCGTGACGGTCACGATCGGAGCTTTCAAAGCCGAGGGTCTCATTGTGCAGTAGGTCGGAGGGCGGAGGTCAGCGTAGACATGTGCTCTGGGCCGGCTGAAGCCGGAACAACATACCTTGGTTGAACAGAACCGCGCGTCAGCACGTTGTACCGGCTTCAGCCGGCCCAGGTCCACGGTAAATAATCAAACCCCGTTCTCATTCGACTCCCAGCAATAAACCGGAGCATTGTCGCAAAATCTCTTAACATAACCTCACTTTACCGAGTCGCCGCGCTCTGCCTCTTGGCCGCGCTCGCCGCTTGTGCGGCTTGGGGCGCGGCCTTGGCGGTGCCGTACCCTCTGACGGCGACCTGCCACTTCGAGGCGCCCGACCTGACAACCGACGCGGATGGCGTGACGCGCGTCACGGTTCCCGGCTGCGCCCAGCGGGTCCGCCCCGGAGAGCCTGTCGTGCCGTTCCGCACGCTGCGGCTGCTGCTTCCGACCGGCTTCACCGCCACCGGCGTCGTCGCGCGCGCCACGTCGCCCAGCGTCACCCTGCCGGGCGCGTGGAGGCTCGAGCTCGGGCGCGAGCCGACGGCGTTCGCCGCGCCGTTGCCCGGCCCATCCGCCACGTCCGCTCCGTCCGTTCCCACCCAAGCCCCCTATCCCGCCGCACCCGCCGAACTCGTCTCCATGCAGCGCCTGGCCGGCTACGACCTCGCCGTCCTCCGGATCTTTCCGGTCGCCTATGCGCCTACGATCCGCCGCCTCACCTTCGTACCGGACATAGCCGTGGAGGTTCTCCTGTGCCCCGCACCGGCGCAAACCTTCGGCGCCCTTGAAGCCCGCATCCCGCCCTCCCCGCACGCCGGCGAGCGGCAGCGAGCGGCAGCGGCAGCGGACAACCCCGAGGCGCTTTCCGCATCGCTCTCGGCCCCGCAGGAGGCCGCCCTGGGAGATTCCGCTCACTATCTGCTCGTCACGCGCGCCGCGCTCCTGCCCGCGTTCCAGCCGCTGCTCGACCAGAAGACCGCTGCGGGCCTCACTGTCCACACCGAAACCATGGAGACGATCAACAGCAGCTTCGCGGGCGTGGACGCGGCCGAGCGCCTGCGCAACTACATCCGTTACGCCTACACCACCTGGGGCGTCGGCTATGTCCTGCTGGGCGGCGACATGAACACCGTGCCTTATCGCGGCGTGTACGCGACATGCTCCGGCACCGTCTACACGCAGATGCCCTCCGACCTCTACTTCGCCTGCCTGGACGGCTCGTGGAACCAAAACGGCGCCGGGCCTTGGGGCGAGCCCACCGACGGCGATAACGGCGGCGACGTGGATCTGCTGCCGGAAGTCTGCGTCGGTCGCGCGCCCGTGGACACCGCCGCCGAGGTGACGAACTTCGTCGCGCGCTGCCTGGCCCTCGAACAAGCGACCGCCGCGCGCTTCAAAGCCTGCTTCGCCGGAGAATACCTGTTTGACCCGTATAATGCCGAAGCCCAGGGCGGAAACGCCCTCGACACGCTCGCGCCAGCCTTCAACAACAGCCTCTGCCCGATCGCGTGGCTCGACGACCGCCCCCTCGCAGCGGCCGTGTGGAACACAGCGGATGCGCTGGCCGCGCTGAACCGTTCCCCCCTTCTCGTGGCGCATGCCGGCCACGCGGACTTCTACACGCTGATGCGGCTGTCACGCACGAACCTCAGCCTGCTGACCAACTCGACGCCGTTTCTGCTCTACGGCACCGGCTGTAATGCGGGCGAATTCGACAACGGTCCGGGATCCGACTGCATCGCCGAGGAATTCGTCAAGCGCAACACGCGCGGCGCATTCGCCGTGCTGGCCAACACGCGCGAAGGCTGGTATGACAGCGAAGCTGAGGCGCGCTACAGCGGCGAGTTCCAGCAGCGTTTCTTCGAGCGGCTGCTGGCGGAGGAACAGGTCCCCATCGGCCTCGCGCACGCGCTCGCCAAGCAGGATCTGCTCGGCAGCGTCGAGACCTCGGGGAGCAACATGCCCTACCGCTGGTGCGCGTTCGGCATCACCCTGTTCGGCGATCCGCACGCCTCCTTGCGCGTGCCGCTCTCGCTGCGCTTCCGCGCCGATTCCGCGGCTCGCGTCGTGGCGTGGAACAGTTGGACGAACCGCACCTACTCGGTCTACCGTACGGCCGACTTGAGCGCGCCCGCCGCCTGCCTCGCCAGCAATATCGTGGCCACGCCCCCGCTGAACGTCTACACCGACGCCGCTCCCGCGCTTCCCCGCGCCTTCTACCGCGTCAGCGCGCCTTGAAGGGCGCATCTCACGGGCTTGTCGGAGTAATCGGTTGGTGGCAGGGGTGCGAGGATGTTGCGTTTCTGGAGAACGTGCGGCTTGGGGAGGGGCAAGCGTCTGCTTGCCCGGACGAGCAGACGCTCGTCCCTCCCGTGCTTTCGCGCATAACACGCATCCGCTTCGCGATCCCCTGCCACCAACCGATTACCTTGTCGGACACTGTCCACACACAGCCACATAAGCCCGCGCGCAACGGACGCGCGAAGCGAGGTAGGGACGCCTCCCCGCAGGCGTCCGCAGGGCAATGCGTCGACACGGGAACCGGCGGCGGGTTAAGGGAACCCCGCACTACCAGCCGACGCGACGGGCTCGTCGATACCTTCGGCGTTCGAGTTACCCCATCGTTCATTCCCGCTCGGCGCTCGGCTGACGGGGAAGATTCCCCATTGCGCAAATCGGCACTGCGTTATAGACTACGATCACTATTGATCTTCAGCACGCTCACCTCCACCATTCAAAGATCATCTGTCTGCGCCGCGTAGGATGCGAACGGATCTGACATGAAGCACTCGACAACCGGATCTGTTGCACTTGGACTCTGTCTAGTATCCCTCTGTTGTTCGACCGCGTCCGCGCAGTCAACCTCGCAGGTGTTCGCGTGGAACAATCTGGGCATGCATTGCATGGATGACGACTTCTCGGTCTTGGCCATCCTGCCGCCCTACAACACGGTGCTCGGGCAGGTCGTGACCGGCACCAACGGCACCGCCCGCAGGGTTGCGGGCACGGGTAACTTTCAGGTGCGTTACCAGGCGGTGCTCGACTCCACCGATTCGATCAACACCACGTCGGTCGGCAAAGGCAATTTCTGGGAGTACGTGTTACCGATGCTCGGCGCCTCGCTCGCCCCCGACCAAGGTCTGGAACTGCTCGGGGCCTCGCCCGCCGCCTCCATGCCCGGCCCGGGCAACCCGCTCAAGCCGATGAACTATGAGGCCAGCTCTGACTGGTTTGTCGCCTGGGGTATTCCCATCACCCCATACGACGACGAGCTGCAGTTCAACCCCTATCCCCTGATGCACGTGGTGACCAGCGGCGGAACCATCGCCAGCGCCTCGACGGACATCGTGCTGCCGGTCTCGCTTGAAATCAACTGCCGCCTTTGCCACGCCTCCGGCTCAGGCGTCGCCGCCCGCCCCGAGCCGGACTGGGAGTGGAACCCCATCCCCGCCAAAGACTACCGTTTCAACATCCTGCGGCTTCACGACCAGATCCGCTTCCAAACCATGCCTGCGGCTTACTCCAACGTCTTGGCCAGCGCGGGCTACAACACGCAAGGCCTCTACGCCTCGGTCGTCAAAAGCGGACGTCCCGTGCTCTGCGCGCTCTGCCATCTCTCAGAGGCCGTGCCCGGTTCAGGCCAGCCTGGCGTGCCGCCCCTCACCGAGGCGGTTCACGGCTTTCACGCCGGGGTCACCGACCCCGCCAGCGGCCAGCCGCTCGGAACCGTGCTGAACCGCACAGCCTGCTACAGTTGCCATCCGGGCGCGGAGACCCGTTGCCTTCGTGGAGCCATGGGCCGCGCCGTGGGCACCGACGGCCAACTGGCCATTCAGTGTCAGGACTGTCACGGACCCATGGCCAGCATCGCTTCCACGAATCGTACCGGCTGGTTGGACGAGCCCAACTGCCAGGCCTGCCACACCGGCGACGCGCTCAGCAACAACGGCCAGATCCGCTACGACAACGCCCTCACAAACGGCGCGTTGAGAGTGGCGGCCAACACGCGCTTCGCAACCAACCCCAACACGCCCGGCACAGGCCACTCGCTCTTCCGCTTCTCCAAGGGCCACGGCGGGCTCTACTGCTCCGCCTGCCACGGCTCCACCCATGCGGAGTTCCCTTCAGCCTTCTTCAACGACAATGTGGCCAGCATGCAGCACCAGGGCCATGTGGGCCAGATGTCGGAGTGCTCGTCCTGTCACGGCTCTACGCCCAGCACCACCACGGGCGGGCCGCACGGCATGCACAGCCTGGGCTGGGTGAACGGACACAAGAGCCCCGGAGATAACCCCGGCAATTGCCGAGCCTGCCATGGCACAACCTACCGGGGCACGGTGCTTTCCCGCTCCTTTAAAAACCAATCCCTCAGTGGACGCGCGGGATCACAGACCTTCTGGCGCGGCCGCAGGATCGGCTGCTACGATTGCCACAACGGAGAGAGCGGACAGAGCAACCCGCCCGCCGCCCCGACTGCGGCCAGCCGAACGGCGTCCACTGCGGTCAACCAGCCCGTCGCGATCGTGCTGACAGCCAGCACCTCCCTGCTGCGCATTGTCTCGCAACCGACAACAGGCATGGTGGGCCTCAGCGGCACCACCGCCACCTATTACCCGGCCACCGGCTTTATCGGCTCCGAGACCTTCACCTTCTGCTCCGACAGCGGGTCACGGGAGTCCGCCCTCGCCACGGTCACGGTCACGGTCAGCGACACCGGCCCTTGCGCCTACACGCTCAGCCCCAACCTGGCATTTTTTGACGAGCTGAGCCATGTGGGCGCCGTCCAAGTGGCGACCGGCCCCGGTTGCCCGTGGAGGGCCGCCAGCGAGACCTTCTGGCTCAGCATCCTCTCCTACGGCGGCTCCGGCAACGGCGAGGTTCAGTATGTCATCGAACGCAACACCAACGGCGCCTCGCGCGTGGGCTACCTGTTGATCGCCGGGAAACCCGTGACCGTTATTCAGGACGGCACGTCGGCCGACACCAATGCCGACGGACTGCCCGACTCCTGGCAGCTACTCTATTTCATGAACGCCAACTCGCCGAACGCCGCTCCCGATCTGGACTACGATCTTGACGGCATGACCAACATGCAGGAATATTTGTCCGACACGGATCCGACCGACCCTGCCAGCGCACTGAGCATCACCGCGTTCAGCGTGGCCAGAGCCGAACAAACCTTCCAGTTGGCCTTCCCCTCGGTCGCGAATCACTTCTACCAGGTTGAGCGCACCGCCGACCTTGCGAATCCCGACTGGAAGGGCTTCACCAATGCGGTCTACGGCACAGGCGCGGATCTGCCGCTCGTGGGCACAGCCGGCACGAACGCCCCCAGCATGTTTTACCGTGTGCAACTCGTACACTAAGGACGCTAAACCCGATTTTGCCGCCGGTACTCGACAGGCGTCATGTCGAAGTGTCGGCTGAAGAGGCGGCTGAAATATTGCGGCGAGGTGAAGCCCGAGAGCTTGCTGACCACGGCGGCCGGATGCGCGGTCTCCGTCAGCAGGCGGCAGGCCTCGCGCAGGCGCAGCCGCGCAATCTCCTGATGCACGGTGTTGCCCAATACGTTCACAAAGACCCTCTCGACCTGCGTGTGGGAAAGGCCCACATGACGGATCACCTCTTCCGCGTTCAAGCCCGACGGGATCTCCTTGCGGATGAAGCGGAGCGCTTCCGAGAGCCACAGCGGCTCGACCGGATCGGTCTCCGTCGACGCGCGTTCGACAATCCGCTTGGGGGACACCAGCACGTGTCCGACCTCTTGACTTTTTCCAGACATCAGGTCGAAGAGCCGTTGCGCGCCTGTCCAGCCGATCCGCTGCGCGTCCGGATCCACGCTCGCCAGCATGGGATCGGAGAACCCGCACAGGATACGGTCGTTATCGACCCCCATGACCGCCACCTCGCGAGGCACGCTGAGCCCCTGTTCCTTGCACAGCGCAACGACCTGATAGGCGCGGATGTCGTGACAGCAGAAGATCGCCGTCGGGCGCGGAAGCGACTCCAGCCACGCTGCCATCCGGTCGCGGTCGGGAGGATCTCCGTAACTCTCGGCTTGGAGAATCATCTTACCCAGATAATCCGATGCGTAAGGCGCTTCCTTGTAAACGGAGCACGCGTGCCCGGCGACCTCCAGCGTTGTTTTGAACGCGGCCCCGCGCGTGTCCGAGAACGGCGCGCCCGTGTACCCGCAAAAAGCAAAGTTTTTGAAGCGGCGCTCGATGAACCACGCGGCTGCCATGCGGCCGATCGCCGCATGGTCCGCGTCCACGGAAGTAATCGCGGGGTAGTCCCGCCAGCGGTAGAGATCCACAACCGGAATCCGTAGCCGGGCCAGCGCCCGCGCCATGTCGGCGTTCGGAATGCGAGCGATCACGCCGTCCGCCCGTCCCGCGATCTCGCGCAACCCCTCTTCCCACGACTCGCCGCCGCCCTCGAACGTCCAGCGCCCGTTGGCCTGTGCGAAATCCGCGATGCCTTCGCATAACGCCCGCCCGTAGCCGCGCGACGTCTCGACAAATACCGCAACCTTGTATTGCTTTTCCGACATCGCTTACTTCACGCCCGGCGGAACGCTCCGCTCCTTGAAGAAACGGACAATGGACGGCGCGGCTTCGGGCGGAAGCTCGTGCCCTCCGGGATGAATCAGGGCGATGACCGGCGCTCCCGCGCCGGAGGCGTAGCACGTGGCGTTCGTGCCCCACGGCAGGCCTTCGCCGCCGCATTGGTTGACCTTGCGCACCGCCTCCAAAATTCTCTGCTGCCAGACGAATTTGACCAGCGTATCTTTTTCACCCGCGACATGCAGGACGGGCTTGGGCGTGAGCCGTCCGACCTGCAGGGACACCGCCGCGCACGGCGCAAAGGCGTCGAAGGCATACGGCCGAGCCGCCCACAGCAGATACGTGAAGCCGCCGCCATTGGAATGCCCGGATGCGAAGAGATGCTTCTCATCCACACGATATTCGGTGCGGAGCGTCTCCAGCACGACGTCGAAGAACTTGAGGTCGCGGTCGGCGTGGTCGCCCGACCTGTTTTGCCAGCCCGACTTCTTGCCCTCCGGATCGGTGAGCCGTCCCGGTGTGGGCACGCCCTGCATATACACGACCAGCGCCTCAGGCCAGAGCGTGTGACAGGGAAAGCTGCGGGCCATGTGGCGCACATTTCCGCCATGCCCGTGAAACACAAAAACCACAGGCACCGCGTTCGTCTTGGCCTGCGGCGGCACGCACACCAGCGCCTCGCGCACGAGGCCGTCCACGGTCCATTCGCGGCGCTCCGGCTCGGAGGCGAACGCCGCATCTGCGTTTAGCAAAGAGACACAAGCAAGAATCGAGAGTCGGCTCATGACATGTTTCCAAAATGGATCAATCGCCGCCATAACCGACCGATGCTTCAGCTACGCGGTTGGTTTTCTGCGTGACGCCGCCATCCAACCCGAAACGCACGGCAGCCTCGTCGCCAAGCCTTACGATCTCGCGCAACTGCCGCTCGATAGACTCGCCAGAAATCCGCGAAGTCAACTCGGCGCGCCAGCGCCAAACGTCTTCCATTGCTGCTGGGGTCTTAAGGTTCGTTGTCTTCATCTTCCATCCCTACAGCGTTCCGTCACGCAGCCTCTTCGCGACCCCGCGCAGACGCGCGCAGACCTTGTCGCGGCCGAGTAGCACCAGCATCTCGAAGAGGCCGGGACCTTCGGTCAGGCCCGAAACCGCCACGCGCACCGGATGCACCATGGAGCCTAGCCCCGTACCACGCGCCTCGCCCATCGCGGCCAGCACGTCATGCGCGGTCTGCAAATCAAAGGTCGGCATCGCCGCGTATGTCTCTGCCACTTCGTCCAGCAGCTCAGGAACACCATCGACCTTCAGGCGCTTCTCGACCGCTTTCGGATCGAAGGCGTACGCGTCCGTAAAGAAGTAGGCGCACGAGGCCGGGATCTCGGAATAGAACTTGGTGCGGATCTGCATCTGCTCCATGACACCCGCGAGATCGGCGCCCTCCGTGGTGAGGCCGGCCGCCTCCACTCTCGAAAGGAACTCGGCCGCGAACACCTCGCGCGGCTGCCGCCGGATGTACTCGCCGTTCATCCACACCAGCTTCTTGACATCGAAGCGCGCTGGGCTGGACTTGCAGTGCTCGAGCGTGAAGAGCTGGATCATCTCCTCGCGCGTCAGCACCTCGCGGTCGTCGCCCGGCGCCCAGCCGAGCAGCAGCAGGAAGTTGAAGAGCGCCTCGGACAGATACCCCTGCTCCTTGAACTCGCCCACAAAGGCCGCGCCGTCGCGCTTGGAGTAGGGCTTGCCCTGGTTGTTCACGATCATCGGCAGGTGCGCGTACAGCGGCACCGGCGCGCCGATCGCCTTGAACAGCTCGATGTGCTTGAAGGTGTTCTCCACGTGGTCGTCGCCGCGGATCACGTGCGTGATCGCCATGTCGATGTCGTCCACCACGTTGGAGAGATGGAAAACCGGCGTGCCGTC
>CAYMLQ010000148.1:0-12946 GCA_964390795.1 uncultured Lentisphaeraceae bacterium | reverse complement strand
TGTTTTCAACGTCTTACGCTGTGGCGTAGTTACACGCTACGGGAAATGAGGCTCCGAAGAACGCAAAGACGGCTGCGTTGTCGTTGACGAACATGGTTGTCGAAGCCGAACTGCGTTTGCCCGCGCAGGCTGGTCTCTCATCTCCGCGCTCACGGGCATATTCTCCTTCAGGCACGTCGCCATTCCCGACCGTCTGCCAGATGGGAGCGGGGACACTCCTGTCCCCGTTGCAAGGACAAGAATGTCCTTGCTCCCAGCCTATACGCTTGCGCCACGCATCCCCTTCCCTTATCGCCTCCGGTCGAAGAATTCGATCAGCGGGTAGGCTTCGCGGTTCACCGCACGCGCGCGGTCGAGCAGCGGCTGGTGGGGCTTGCCAGTCACATCGAACATGCCTTTGTTGGCACCGCCCATGTTATCCAGCGCCTTGGACTCCGGCGGATCGTCTAGGTACTTGAAGAAGTGCCAGCCCACGATGCTCTTCGTTTCCAGCGCGTTGAGCGCGAAGTGCTGGTAATAGCGCGCCCGGTCCTCCTGCGTACGCACCAGCCAGCCCGCGCCGTGCGTGTTCGCCAGCTTCGGCACCACGTCCATCGCCTTGGCGTACCACTCGGTGATCAGGATCGGCCGATCCGCCCACGCGGCCCATTCCGCGAACTCGTCCGCCTGCGGCCCCCACCGGCCGTAGTAGTTCACCGAAATCACGTCGTGGCAGGGCGCGAGCACTTTCCAGAACCAAGGGTTGTCAAACTGGCCCGCCGAATAGTTGATACGCGAGCCGAGGTAGAGGTGGTTCGGGTCGTACTTGCGCACAAGCGGCGTCACGATGCTGTAGTAGCGTCCGAATGCATACGCGATGAATTCATACCGATCGCGCCGCGTCAGGCTTTTCGCATCGACAGCGCCCTTGCGCGCGGTCAGCCATGCCGCAGCCGCGTCGCGTCCTGGCTTCTGATCCGGGTTCGACGCGTCGCCGGCCAAATAGCGGTCCAGCAGATCGACGGGGCACTGGATCTCGTTCTCGGTCATGATGCCCAGCAACGTGGGGTCGTTGGCGGTGACTGCCAACTCCTTGCCGTACGTCTCGCAGAACGCCGGGAATTCGGGATGGAAGACCGGCATGCAGCGGTTCGGAAAGCCCTGCGTGCCGGACGCCGCTTCGACCAGCTTCTTCTCGCGGGCGAAGGCGAAGAGAAAATTATGGCGCAACACCCACACCAGCGGCTGCGCGACATGCTGCAAATTTGTGCTCGATCCGTTGCCGAGTCCGTTGAAGCCATTCTCGCGAAACTGCTTCGTCACCGCTTCGGCCCATTGCCCGGAGGAGCCGAAGTTCGCCTTCGCCTCTTTCGGCTCGCGCACGGTGTTGATCGCGATGTCATAAAAGCGGCAGCCTTCCGGATCAATCAGCCACCAGCGTCCGCCGATCTTCTGCGTGCGGAAAAAGCCGGTCGACTTTTCGCGCGGACGGTCTGTGCGTCCGCCGTAGCGGTTCACGCTGACCTTTTCAGCCGCGGGGACATAGCCGTCCAGTTTCTCCAGCAGCCGTGTGGGCTGGATGCGCCACGGCATGTCGAGGTCGGGGTTGTTGCCGTGCGTCTCGACAGGCACCGTTCCATCCCTGGCCGCTGAAGCCGAGAGAGGCGAAGAAAAATCGTAGGCGGACTGGGTCGACTCGAAGACCGCGCGCACCTCAGCAGCCGTCAGCGCGCGATTGTAGATGCGCAGTTCGCCGATGCGGCCTTTGAGCGAGGGCTTGTCGCCCAAGCCTTTGCCGATCAGCAGCGGGTTTCCGTTGAAGGCGATCACCGCGCGCTGCGCCTTCTCAGCGTCCAGCGCCCCGTTGAGGTAGAGTCGCAGCGTGGCGCCGTCCGACGTCACGGCCAGGCACGTCCACTGCGCGAGCGGCAGTTCCGCCTTCGACTCCAGCAGCGCCTTGGG
This sequence comes from uncultured Lentisphaeraceae bacterium, assembly GCA_964390795.1. Lineage (GTDB taxonomy): Bacteria > Verrucomicrobiota > Kiritimatiellia > RFP12 > UBA1067 > CAYMLQ01. The sequence goes on along the minus strand of CAYMLQ010000148.1, from coordinate 11,005 downwards.
GGTGCGGCTGTCGCCGTTCTGGCCGTACACGACACGGCCGCCGGAGACGTACATCCCGAAGACGGGCGTCGTCCAATCAGGCCGGGCGTTGGGCACTCCGAAGAGTGCGGTGTTGTTACGCACGCGCGAGGCCTTGACCCACAGCACGGTCGTGACGTTCGTGCACAGGCCGAAAGGCGTCTTCGGCTCGATCAGCACGTGGCCGTCGATGCCGTCCAGTTCCAGCGAGGTTGTGGCCTTCTCTTTGCGGAGTTCGCCCCAGGCGATCACACCGTCGTTGCCCGCACCCGAGCGATCCTTGACGACCTTGCCGTCGCCCCCGTCAAACGTCCAGTGCCCGACCAGGTCCGCCGCCGCAAACGCCGCTCCCACCTGGCAAAGCGCCACGAGAAAAATCCATTTCATCGGTGTCATCTTTCTCCTCCTTTGCTTCCTCTCGTTTCCAACCCGATCCGTTCAAGCGGGATGCGCGTGAACCCTGGCGCCAGCCGTTTGAACTCGGCGCTGTCCTGCACCTTGAAGCCGTTCGCATCCGGATCGGCGCTCTCCGCAAGGCTTTCGGAGCGGAACTCGGCGCGGCGCTTGCCCTCGTCGGTCTGCGGGAACGTTTCCGCATCCTGCTTGCTGACCGGACCGAATGCGAGATTGCCGCGGAAATCCAGCCGCGGCAGCGCGGTATCTTTCACGCTGCCGTGCATCTGCAGGAACCGCTGGCAGTTGAGCGCCACGTTCCCGCTGAAGACGTTGTGCAGCGGCAGTTTCGGCTCGTCCTGCATCACGTTGACCAGATGCGGATACCTGTCCTTCCAAGGCGCCTCCTGATAGCTCAGCACTTGTAGCTTGGCCAGCAGATCCCAGCCGTCTTTCGTCCCCTCGCCCGGGCGGGCGCGCTTCAGCCCGCGGTCGTCCAGATGCAACGCGGAGGTACATTCGACAAACAGATTGTTGCTGATCGTATTGTAGCGCCCGCCGCCGACAAAGGCCGCCCACCCCGTGCGGTAGAAGAGGTTGTCGCACACCGTATCTCCGCTGTCGCAGTCGTCCAGATAGACGCCCATGACCATGACGTTCTCGCCCAGCGGCTCGTAATCGGGAGCCAGACCCTGCGCCTTCTGCCAGTCCACTCCGGGCTTGCCGAAATGATGAAAGTAGTTATTCCTGACGATGTTGCCCTGCGAACCCCAGTCACGCCCGGTATACATCCCGCCGCCGTCGCCGCTCTCCATCATCGCGGAATGGACTTCGTTGTACTCGAAGACATTCTCGTTCCCGCCATAACCAACCGCGATATAGGGGGAATCGTAAATCAAGTTGTGCGCCACGCGGATGCCGACGCCGCTGAAGCTCAGGCACTTGCCCTGCGTGCGCTGCAAACGGCCGCTGTGGTGCAGCCGGCAATTCGTGACGAAGTGGCCGCAGGCGGTCAGCGACTTGCGGTCGCCGCCCGACACGGACACGCACGTGCCGCCGACGCCGGACACCTCACAGCGGCTCAGGCCGCAATTCTTTCCTCCGCTGATGCTGACACCGTCCGTCGTCAGGTTGGACACTCGGAGGTTCTCCAGCAGGACAGTGTCGCAATCGGAGACCGAAACCGCCTTCCCGGTGCTGTAGCGGAAGGTCAGCCCGTCGAGCCGGACGTGGCTGGCTTTCGTGATCTGGATGAGCGGCCGCTTCTGAACCGACAGCACGACCTCGCTCAGGCCGCCGTCCGGCGGGTAGACATAGAGCACGCCGCTCTCGCGGTCCGCATACCATTCGCCGGGGCTGTCGAGTTCCTCCAGCAGGTTGAACACATAGTAACGGCGTTTGGCCGTATGCCACTTGGACGAGTTGCCGATGCCGTAGGTATGGATGGCGGCGGTCGTGATCTGGCGCTTCTCCTTATCGATAGCCCCGATCTTGAGCGTTTCATTGGCCCAGTCGTGGCACCAGAAACCATTCATCCAGATGCCCTTTTCGACGTTCCAGCGGGCAGGCGCGTCTTCGGCGTACTCAAACGTGCCGCCCTTGTAGCCGAACTCCCATTCGCCGGTCGCCTTGTCGACGGGCTTGACGCCGCGGTCGACCACTTTGGCGATCTGCGCCCAGCCCGCATTCGGCCAGCGGGCGAGCCGCAGCGCTCGGCCGCCGCAGAAAACCTCCATCTCGCTCCAGCCGTTGAACTTGTCAGGCAGCGGCGCCAGCGCGGTTAAGCCCACGGACTTCAGGTCGAAAGCGACGACCTTGCCGCGCGCCCCTTCCGGCAGGCGCGTCAGCGTGGCAGCATCGGCCACGGGACGGAACCCGCTCGCCGGCAGAGCGTACCCGCCGATCAGCAGCGCTCCGGCCTTCGCAGCCTTGTAGACCACCGGCGCGACCGCAGACACGCCGCCGTCGTTCGCGTCCAGCGCAAAGGTGTTCGTCGGCATGGCGAACGAACCGGCCAGTTCGACCGCGACGCCTTCCTCAGGAAACACGCCGCCCTTCTTCAGCTCGCGGATCGCATCGCGGGCTTTCGCGAGCGAAGCGAAAGGCGTGGCTGCCGTACCCGCGTTGTCATCGCAACCCTCCTGCGGATTCACATACAGCGACGTCTGCGCACCGAGCGCAGACCCTGCCAGCATCGCCAGAAACAAGACTCTCTTCATTTCAAGCACTCCCCTTTTTGAAACCGCCCACTTGTCCGGCAGGGCACGCCCCCCTCTATTCCAACTCCTTGAACGTGCCGGGACGCACGACGGCGTCCGGCCCCAACTTCTCCCGTAGCGCGTCCACCGCGCGGCACAAGCGTTCCCGTTTTTCCCGGGCGGCGGGCGCCTGATCAAAAAGCGACAACTGCTCGTTACGCCCGTCGCGAAAACCGCTCACTCCGAATCCGACCAGCCTCACCGGCTGCACGAGCACCTCGGCGTCAAACAGCCGCAGCGCCAGCGTACGCAGCGAAAAATCGTCGCACACGGCGGTCTCGAACGGCGCCTGCCGCGTGATCGTGCGGAAGTCCGCCCAGCGCAGCTTGAGGCGTCCAACGGTCGCAAAACGCCCGTGCGCCCGCACGCGGCTGCCCACCTCGTCGGACAGATTCTTGAGCACCTCGCGCACGGCCTCGCGGTCGCGGCAGTCGTTCAAGAACGTGTATTCGCGCGACATGCTCTTCTCTTCAAAGGAGGTCTCCACCGCACGCGCGTCCACGCCGAAGGCGAGCGCGCGCAGATGCGCCGCCAGGCTCTCCCCAGCCACACGCGACAAGTAGGCGAAATCGGCCTTCTGGATATCCGCCACCGTCCGGAAGCCCGCGCGCTCCAGCGCCTCGCCCGTCACCTTGCCGACGCCCCACAGCGCACCCACCTTCAGCGCACCGAGAAATCGCATGAGGGCGGCGCCCTCCTCTGGAACCACAAAGAGCCCGTCCGGCTTGGCCCTCTCGCTGGCCAGCTTTGCCAGAAACTTGTTGTGCGCCACGCCGACCGAGGCTGCCAGATTCACTTCCGACCGGATCGTCTCCCGGATCTTGCTGGCGATCTGCTCGCCGCTGCCGAACAGCAGTCCGGCGCCCGTCACGTCGACGAACGCCTCGTCGATGGAGACCGGCTCGATCAGCGGCGAGAACCGCTCGAAAATCGCTTGAACACAGCGCGACGCCTCTTCGTAGCGCTCCATGTCGGGCGGCACGAAGACGCCCTGCGGACAAAGCCGGTACGCCTCGCGCGACGGCATGGCGGAATGCACGCCGAACGCGCGCGCATCGTAGGAGCAGGTGGAGACCACCCCGCGCTGGTCGTGCGGCGCGCCGACGATCACCGGCTTGCCGCGCAACTCGGGGCGGTCGCGCTGCTCGACCGACGCGAAAAAGGCATCCATGTCGATATGGAGGATACACCGCTGCATGACCACGCTCAAAAAAAACACCGCCCCGAAACCGGGACGGTGCGTGTGAAAGGGCTCGGCGCGAAACACCTCACTCCGCAGCCGGAGCCGATTCCTGCGCAACGGGCTGCTCAGAGGCCGTCACAGGGTCGGAAGCGACCGGCTGCTCGGCGGCTGGCGCAGGCGCAGGCACTGGCGCAGGCACTGGCGCTGGCACTGGCGCTGGCGCTGGCGCAGGTACTGGCGCTGGCGCAGGTACTGGCGCTGGCGCAGGCACTGGCGCTGGCGCCGCAGGCCTCACAGGCGCCTGGGAGGGCGGGCGCACACCGGCCGGCGAAGGAGGCCTGGGAGCCTGAGGCGCTGACGGCTGCCCCGCCGTTCCCGGCTTGACAGGCTTGGCGGCCAGCATGCAACCCAGGGTTCGTCCGATCAGCCTCGGGTTCTGTTCGACAATCGCGCACGTCGAACAGTCTGCGATCACCTTGTTCACCACTTCCATGCCCAGCTCCTTGTGCGCGTTCTCGCGCCCGCGATACTGGAGGGTCACTTTGACCTTATGCCCTTCGGCGAGGAACTCTTTGATCTGGCGCAGCTTGTGCGCGAGATCATTGGTGTCCACGCTGGCGTGGAATTTGACTTCCTTGATCAGCGTCGTCTTCTGGTTCTTGCGCACCTGCTTACGCTTGATGCTTTCCTCGTAGCGGAACTTGCCGAAGTCCATGATTTTGCAGACCGGCGGTTCGGCGTTGGGAGAAACCTCCACGAGGTCGAGTCCCTGATTGTCCGCAAGACGTTGCGCATCGCGCGTCGTCATGACACCCAGCATCGCGCCGACGGCGTCAATCACGCGGACGTTCGGGACACGGATCTTGAAGTTAACTCGGATGAACGAAGCGATATCTCACCTCCACTGTTGAACCGGCAATGCGGCTCGTCTTCTGTTTCTGACCTATCCGGCAAAGCCGGAACCTGACATCTGATCCCAACCCACCTGAAACTGTTCGTTTCTCCCGAGTCTCCAGTTTCAAGTTTCACTTTTCACTTACGCCTTCAGCGCAGCCTGAAAGATCGCCATGAACGCCTCCAGCGTCATGGCGCCCTGGTCGCCCGCCTCGCGGCTGCGAACAGACACCACCCCGGCCTCGGCGTCGCGCCCGCCGACCACCAGCATGTACGGCACCTTCTCGAGCTGCGCCTTACGGATCTTCGCGCCCAGCTTCTCGTTGTCGGCGTCCACCGTCACGCGCACGTCCGCCTCGCGCAGCTTCGCCTCGATGCCCTTCGCATACTCGATCTGCCCCGCCGTGATCGGCAGCACGCGCACCTGCTCAGGTGCCAGCCACGCGGGGAACGCGCCGGCGTAATGCTCGATCAGGATGCCGAAGAAGCGCTCCAGACTGCCGAGCAGCGCGCGATGCACCATGTAGGGCTGATGCTCCTTGCCGTCCTCGCCGATGTAGGAGAGATCGAACCTTTCAGGCAGATTGAAGTCGAACTGGATCGTGCTGAGCTGCCACGGGCGCCCCAGCGCGTCCTTGATCTTCAGGTCGATTTTCGGCCCGTAGAACGCGCCGCCGCCCTCGTCTACGTGATAGGCGATCCCCTCGGCCTTGAGCGCCTCCTCGAGCGACCGCGTGGCCTGTTCCCAGCGCTCCGGCAGCCCGACCGCCTTCTCGGGCCGGGTGGAGAGATAGGCGGTTACATCGGTGAACCCGAAACGCCGCAGGATGTGCAGCGCGAAATTCACCGTCGAACGCACCTCGCCTTCGATCTGCTCGGGCGTGCAGAAGATATGCGCGTCATCTTGCGTGAAGCCGCGCACGCGCAGCAGCCCGAGGCGCGCGCCCTCTTTCTCGTAGCGGTACACCGTGCCCAGTTCGGCCCAGCGCAGCGGCAGGTCGCGGTACGAATAGCGCCGGGTCTTGTAAATCTGGATGTGGAACGGGCAGTTCATCGGCCGCACGTAATACTGCTCGACCGACGCGTGCGAGCCCTCGCCCTCCGCCACGCTCATACACGGGAACATGCCGTCGCGGTAGAAGCTCAAGTGCCCTGACGTCTCCCACAGATGGGCGCGCCCGACATGCGGCGTGAAAATCATCTCATAGCCCGCTCGGAAATGCTCTCGCCGCCAGTAGTCCTCGATCGCCACGCGTATGCGCGCGCCCTTCGGATGCCAGTGCGCGAGGCCCGGGCCGACATCCTCGCTGATGCTGAACAGTTCCAACTCCTTGCCCAGCTTGCGGTGGTCGCGCTTCTTCGCCTCTTCGATGCGGGCCAGCGCGGCGTCGAGCGCCTCCTGCGAAACGTCCGCCATGCCGTACAGCCGCTGCAGCATCGCATTCTTCTCGTCGCCGCGGTAGTACGAACCCGCCACGGCCATCAGTTTGACCGCACCGATCTCGGCGGTCGTTGCCACGTGCGGCCCGCGGCACAGATCCACGAACGCGCCGCACCGATAAAGGGAGACCGTCTCGCCTTCGGGGATGTCCGCCAAACGCTCCAGCTTGTAGGTCTGGCCTGCGAACGCCTTGGCCGCCTCCTCACGTGACACCTCCATACGCTCGAACGGCAGCCCGGCCTTGATGATTGCCTTGATCTCCGCTTCGATCTTCGGGAAATCTTCCGGCGCGAGCCGGTGCTCCATATCGAAATCGTAATAGAACCCGTCCTCCGTCGACGGGCCGATGTCCAACTTCACGTTTTTGAAAAGCTTGCAAACCGCTGCCGCCATCACATGGGCGGCGCTATGACGCATCACTTCTATCGCTTCCACTAAAACCTCCATACCGGGGAACCTACAAACGTCCGCCGGAAACCCATCCAAAACAGTTATGGTAGAGTTTCCCGTATCCGGTCACGGATGTCAAGCGCCCGCTAGGGGGTGAATGCGGAAAAACACATTTTCAGCTTCAGCCGCTTGACTTCTCCGGCCAGAAACGGTTAAATACGCCTCGTTCTCACATGAATAGCAAGCGCGAATACTTTTACTTTAGCAGCTTTAGGTCGCCGGACACACGGTTCGGGTCGGCCCGGTAAGCTATTGTAAATCGGGAACAGACTTTGAATGAACCGCGTGTCCACGAAAAGGGCACGCGGTTTTTTTTTGCCACACGCGAACACAAGAAAGAAGACGCACATGATTATCGTACTTAAACGGCACGCCTCGGAAACCGACATCGCCACGGTCAGCGACCTGGTCTGCTCCCTGCGCTACCAGCCTCGCATCATCCGCGGGGTCGAGCAGACCGTCATCGCCTGCATCGGCGACGAACTCAGCAACCGCTCGCTGGAAGTCCTGCGCAACCTGCCCGCCGTCGAATCGGTCTTCCCCGTGCAGAAAAAATTCAAGCTGGTCTCGCGCGAGTACCACCCGTCCGACTCGGTGGTGAACGTCAAAGGAACGCTCATCGGCGGCGGCAACATCCAGGTCATCGCCGGCCCCTGCGCCATCGAGAGCTATGACCAGTACCGCACGGCGGTCGCAGACCTCGTGGCCTGCGGCATCAAGATCGTGCGCGCCATGCCGTTCAAGCCGCGCACCTCGCCTTACGACTTCCAGGGCCTGAAGCTCGACGGCGTGAAGATCATGCGCGAGGTCAAGGCCGAATTCGACGTCGCCATGGTATCGGAAGTCCCGGGCCCGGCGCAGATCGAGATTCTCCGCGACGTGGTCGACATGTTCCAGATCGGCGCTCGTAACGCCCAGAACTACGATCTGCTGGAGCACCTGGCCCACGCGGGCAAGCCCGTGCTGCTCAAGCGCGGCATGGCCAGTACGGTGGAGGAGTGGCTGACCGCCGCCGAATACCTGGTCGTGAACGGCTGCCCGCAGGTCGTGCTGTGCGAGCGCGGCATCCGCTCGTTCGACCCCTCCACGCGCAACGTGCTCGACCTCGGCGCCGTGGCCGTCTCCCGCCAGCTCTCCCACCTGCCCGTCATCGTGGATCCGAGCCACGCGGTGGGCGCGCGCAAGCTGGTCCCGACCATGGCCCGCGCCGCCCTGGGCGCCGGTGCCGACGGCCTGATCGTGGAGGCGCACCCCGACCCGGTCAACGCCTTCAGCGACGCGGCCCAGCAGCTCGAGTCCTCAACGTTCGGCGCGTTCCTCAAGGATCTCGAACCCTGGATCGCCCTTGCCCGCGAACAGCGCAAACTCGAGACCGCCTAACCCTTCCCTCTCCCAACTCCTAACTATTAACTAACAACTATTAACTTCTAACTTCCCCCATGCCCTCTATCCTCTACCTTGGCCCCGAAGGCACGCACTCGCACGAAGCCGCCCTCCAGCACTTCGGCGAAGGCGCGGACATGCAGCCCTGCCTGTCGCTCTACGACGTCTTCGAGCGGCTGTGCGACCCGCGCGCCCGCCCGCGCCCGCTGGCGATCGTGCCGGTGGAGAACTCGAGCGAGGGGCCTGTCACGCAGACCCTCGACCAGCTCGCCACGTATCCGTCGGTCATCATCACGGAGAGCTTCTCCATTCCCATCCGGCACCATCTGCTGGCCCGCCCGGAGATCAGGAAGCTTGGCGCGATCAAGCGCGTGTACAGCCACCCGCAGGCCCTGGGCCAGTGCCGCGCCTCGCTGCGCGCGGCGCTGCCGCACGCGGAGCTGCTGCCCGAGTCGAGCACCGCCGCCGCCGCCCGCCGCGCCGCGCAGGAGCCCGAGAGCGCCGCACTGGCCTCGGCCGCAGCCGCCCGCATCAACGAACTCTCCATCCTCAAAAAGAACCTGCAGGACAGCAACGAGAACGTGACACGCTTCTTTGTGATCAGCGCCAGCCGCCGCCCGCCGCCGTGCGCGTTCCAGCCGAACGAGATCCGTTCCCTGATCCACCTCGTGATCGGCAACCGTCCGGGCGCGCTGCTGCACGCGCTGGCGCCGTTCGACGCTGCGGGCGTGAACCTCACCTTTATCCAGAGCCGCCCGCTGCCGGGCCGCCCCTGGGAGTACGGCTTTTTCATCGAGGCCGCCACCGACTGGAAGTCGCCCGCCGCCGAGGCCGCGTGGCGGCTGGTTCTCGCCCTCTCCGAGGCCGGTAGAAAAATCGGCACGTACGCAGTCACCTAACACAGGAAAAGCCAGAATAATGCAATAGTGGAATCTTGGAATGATGCTATAATAGCCGCCTTATGAAGGGATTCCGACTGTTCCATCACGCCACTCTTGCAGTACTCCACCCTTCCACCGCACTATGAACAAACTCGCCCAACTTCGCAATATTATCGCCTCGCTTGACGAGACCCTCGTGAAGGCGTTCTGCGGACGCTCGCTCTTCAAGATAAACACGGAGATCTACAACGAACTCAAGCGTCCGCTGTCGATCTCCGAAACCGCCACCCTCTTCGGCGCGGCTTCGACCATCGCAGGCCGCGTGCATATCCTGCGGCCGCTCTACGTCAACACGCTCCTGCCGGTCCTGTGCGAACCCGGTGCCGATGAAGACCGCCGCAAGTGCATCGCGGCGGACGCCAACTGCATGAACGCCCTCGTGCAGCGCCTCAACCTCTCCGTCCACGTGGCCGCGTTGAAGCTCGAGGAGATTCCCGAGTCGCTCCGCATCCCGCTCCAGAACCGCGACCCGCGCCAGATGGAGGAGGCCATCACCAACCACGCCGTGGAGGCCGAGGTGATCGAACGCATCCTCGAGATGACCCGCGAGCAGCACGGCTCCGCCGAACTGCCCCAGCGGATCTCCCGGCTCTACGAAACGTGGATCATCCCGATCTCGCGCAAAATCCAGGTGCACGACCTGCTCGCCAAGCACCGCATCTGAGGCCCGCCATGTCCGCGAACGCCGCGTTACGGAGGCTATTTTTTTGGGCGCCACTTTTCCCCATTGACTTCCGTCCGGCGTTTCTATATAAAGAAACATCAAAAGGGCGGCACCCGGCTGACGGCAGCCCTCAGCAGAGGCAGACGACACATGAAACAGACGCACAGCAAGCAAGGATATTGGCGCTGGCGGACTCGCTCCTAGCGAAGCCGCTGACGGTCTTGTGCTCACTCATGCTCAGCATTCAGGCATACGGAAACCGGCGGCTTCGCTCAAGCCCGGTTTCCGTTTTTCGTTTTCGCCCAAGCCCTTTCAGACGATAAGGAGAAACACATGTTACTCGACACCTTTCCCTCACGCGAAGTCTTTCGCGACCTGCTGAAGAGCGCCACCGTCGTACCGGTGGGCGTGAAGATCCTCGCTGACACCGAGACGCCCGTCTCCGTGCTGACCCGTTTCGCCCACGACAATCCCAACGTCTTCCTGCTGGAAAGCGCCGAGGGCGGCGAACAGTGGGGCCGCTACAGCTTCATGGGCATCTCCGCACGCGCCAACATCACCGTCTACCGCAGCGACGTCGTGGTCCGCCAGGGTATCAGCGAACAGCGCATCCCGCACCACCAGGATCCGCTCGCGGTCCTGCGCGACCTGATGAAGCCCTACACCCTCGCCGAACTGCCCGGCCTGCCGCGCTTCTGCGGTGGCCTCGTCGGCTATTTCTCATATGAGATGATCCACTTTTTCGAGCCGCGCGTGCCCAACACATTGCCCTCGGAGCAACCGATGGCGGAGTTCATCATCCCCGACACCCTCCTCATCTTCGACAACACCTCCCATACGCTCGCGGTGCTGGCCCTTGCGTTCAAGGGTGACGACGAGACAGACAAGCTTTACGACGCAGCGGTCAGCCGCGTGCAGGAACTGCTCGAGACGCTGGCCAAGCCCGCCGACGTCGCCATGCACCTGAACCGGCGCACGGTCAAGATGCCGGAGCCGGCGCATGCGCCCGACTATTACAAGGGCATGGTCGAGACGGTCAAGAAGCACATCTACGAGGGCGATATCATCCAGTGCGTGGTCTCGCAGAGCTTCGTCGGCCCCGCGCCGGACGACCTCGTCAGCCTCTACCGCGCCCAGCGCTACGTGAACCCCTCGCCCTACCTCTTCTTCCTCAAATCGCAAGGATGCACGCTGATCGGCTCCTCGCCGGAAACCATGATCCGCCTCGACAACCGCACCGCCTGCCTGCGCCCCATCGCGGGCACGCGCCCGCGCGGCAAGACTGAGCAAGAGGACCGCAAGAACGCCGACTCCCTGCTGCAGGACGAGAAGGAGCGCGCCGAGCACCTCATGCTGGTCGACCTCGGCCGCAACGAGCTG
>CAYMLQ010000147.1:0-12988 GCA_964390795.1 uncultured Lentisphaeraceae bacterium | reverse complement strand
TCGGCGCCCCCGCGCCGGAGAAGTGGGGGCGCAACACGCGTCTGCGTCCCGCGCCTTACAGCGACCGTCTCGCGCTTGATGCGCCGACGCTCGCGAAGGCGCTGAAGGCCGCCGGTTACGCGACCTTCTTTGCCGGCAAGTGGCACCTCGGGCCCGAGGGCTGGTGGCCGGAGAACCAGGGATTCGATGTGAACAAAGGCGGGTGCGACAGGGGCGGGCCCTATGGCGGAAAGAAATACTTCTCGCCCTACGGCAACCCGCGCCTGAGCGACGGCCCTGACGGCGAGCATCTGCCCGACCGGCTTGCGACAGAGACGGCGACGTTCATCGAAGCGAACAAGGAGCGTCCCTTTTTCGCCTACTACTCGTTCTACTCCGTCCACACGCCCCTTATGGCGCGCGAGGACCTGCGGAAAAAATACGAGGCGAAGCGCGCGCGGCTCGGCCTAGCGGCAACATGGGGCCAAGAGGGTCCGCGAGAGGTGCGGCTCGTGCAGGAGCATGCCGTGTATGCGGGGATGGTCGAGGCGATGGACCAGGCCGTGGGCAAAGTCCTGGCCAAGCTCGACGAACTCGGGCTGCGCGAGAACACGCTCATCCTCTTCACCAGCGACAACGGCGGCCTCTCCACGAGCGAAGGGTCGCCCACGTCGAACCTCCCGCTGCGCGGCGGCAAGGGCTGGCTGTACGAGGGCGGCATCCGCGAGCCGCTGCTGGTGCGCTGGCCCTCTGTCGTGAAGGCCGGCAGCGTCATCGGCACGCCGGTGAGCAGTCCTGACTTCTTCCCCACGCTGCTCGCGGCCGCGAAGGCCCAGCCGCAGCCCGGCCAGGTGCTGGACGGCGTGAGCCTCTTGCCCCTCTTCAGCGGCAATGCTCTGCCGGAGCGCCCGCTCTTCTGGCACTACCCACACTATGGCAACCAGGGCGGAGCCCCCGGCGCCGCCATCCGCCGCGGACCGTGGAAGCTCATCCACTGGATGGAAGACGGCCGCGCCGAACTTTTCGACCTTTCCAAGGATCTCGGCGAGCGGAGCAACCTCGCGGAAAAAGAGCCGCAGCGCGCGGCGCAGCTCCGCGCCGAACTCATGGACTGGCAAAAGCAAGTCGGCGCGAAGGCCGCCACCCCCAACCCCGCCTACGACGCGGCCAAGCCCGATGGCCGCGGCGTCGGCGGCAAAGCGAAATAGTAAGAAGTCAGAAAAATGATAAACGGAACGCAGCGCTCGCGTGCTTTAGGAGTGCTTGCCGGCAGGATTGTGCTTTTGCTGGCAGCGCACCTCACCTCAACCGCTGCCGAGGCCCCGCGCCTGTCTGCTCCCAACATTGTCTTTATCCTCGCGGATGATCTCGGCATTACGGACATCAACGCCTACGCCCGGAAGTTCAACGCGGTCGCACGGGACGAGCTCTTCTACGAAACGCCCAACCTCGACCGGCTGGTCAACGATGGTATTTCCTTCTCGCAAGCCTACGCCAATCAGCTCTGCTCACCCACCCGCGCGGCCATTTTAACAGGCCGCATTGCATCGCGCCTCGGGGTGACTACCGCGACCCCGAACACGAAGACCTACTTCAATCAGGGCAAGGCCGTGCCGGATGGCTACTCCCCGCACGACTGCTATGCGCACAGCGACCCCATCCCGGGCCAGCGCCCGTGGATTAACGCCCACAGCAACACCGGGCTTGATCCCTCCATTCCCACCTGGCCGAAAATTCTAAAGACGCACGACTGTGCGTTTCTCGGCAAGTGGCACCTGGGCGGACACGGCGTACCGGAACTCCAGCCCGCTGCGCACGGCTTCGAAGAGCTGGCTTTCTTCGACGCGGGCGGGTCGCCCTATTTCAACTGGCGGCCGGTGTGGGACCGCACCAATCCCTATTTCCCGACCATGCCGGGTGCATTCCGGATCGGCAGGGCAGGGGAGTCCACAGGCGAAGCGTACCTGACCCACGATGAACAGGTTCGCGCCACGCGCTACCTTGAGAGCCGTGTCAACCAGAAGCGGCCCTTCCTGCTGTACTATGCGCCCTTCGCGGTGCATACCCCGTTCCAGGCGCCTGAGCCGGAGGTGAAACGCTTTGAGGGCAAAAGCCAGTTGGGCCACCTGGGGCGCCGCAACGCCACCTACGCGGCAATGCTCAAGCAGCTTGACAACAGCGTGGGGGCTCTCCGCGACACACTGGAGAAGACCGGCCTCGCGACAAATACCGTTCTGATCTTCACCTCCGATAATGGCGGTGTCACCTACACCGCGCCCCCGGCAACCACGAACCCCCCGTTCAAAGGCGGCAAGGCCTGTCTCTACGAAGGCGGGGTGCGCGTGCCCGCCATCGTCTGGCAGCCCGGCCGCTTCGAGGGCGGCAGATGGTGCAATGCAGTCGTCGACTGCACCGATTTTCTGCCCACCGTCGCGGAACTCACCGGCAATCCGACCCCGGACGGGATCGACGGACAGAGTATGTTGCCCCTCTTGAATCATCCCGCCTCGCCCGGTCCCGCGCGGACCCTGATCTGGCACTACCCCTTCAATGTGATCGTAAAGCACCCCGACAACGGCGAGCCGCTCTCGCCGCACTCCGCCATCCGCGTCGGCAACAACAAACTCATCTGGGACTGGCACGGCAAACTGGAACTCTATGACATCCCGGCTGATCCCGAGGAAAAAAACGATCTGTCAACGTTGAAGCCAGAACTCACCGCCCAGCTCCACCAGCAGCTCAGGCAATGGCTCAAGGACAACGTGGCCCCTCGCTACTGGCCGCAGCGGGATGAGTCCGTCACCCCCGACAGAGCGGGCGGCCCCTTTCCTTTCCGCGACCTAAGATAGAAAAGGATGCTATGCAAAGACAGAGAATAAGCACGATGAAACGCATTAACCGGAATCGTCTCATCCTCGCCGCTGCGGCTGCACGCCTGGCGGTCGTAGGCTCTATTTTGTCGCTTCCTGCGCTGGCCGCAAACCTTGAGTTGGCAGTCGATGCGGCCGCCGAGGGGCCGGTGAAGTTTGCCGCCGAGGAGATTCGCCGTGAGGCTGTGGCGCACGGCATGACAATGGCCGATAACGCCTCTGCGACCCGCATCGCGCTCACCGTGGGGAAGCAGGGCAACGCCGCTGCGCAGAGCTACGGCATCCGCGTGCAGAGCGGGGGCGGGCGCCGCACCATCACGGTGATCGGCGCGGATGAAACCGGCGCGATGTATGGCGGGCTGGATGTCGCGGAGGCGCTTCGCACGGGCACGCTCGATTCTCTGAAGGACTCCGACCACGCGCCGCACATCGCGCGGCGCGGCATCAAGTTCAACATCCCGCTCGATCTGCGCACGCCGAGCTACTCGGACTGCTCCGACGCCGCGCAGGCGAACATCCCCGAGATGTGGGAGCGCGCGTTCTGGACGGAGTTCCTCGACGCCATGGCGCGCCACCGCTACAACGTGCTCTCGCTCTGGAGCCTCCATCCCTTCCCTTCGCTGGTCAAGGTGCCGGAGTTCCCCGAGGTCGCGCTGGACGATGTCTGGCGCACCCGCGCGAAGCTCGATGACACCTTCAGTTTTTCAGGCAGCGACATGGTGCGCCCCGCCCTGCTCGCCGACCACGAGGTGGTGAAGCGCCTGACCATGGACGAGAAGATCGCGTTCTGGCGCTGGGTCATGCAGCAGGCCGCCGACCGCGGCATTCAGGTCTATGTGTTCACCTGGAACGTCTTCACTTTCGGCGCCGAGGGCAAGCATGGCATCACAGACGACCTGGGCAATGAGACGACCAAAAAATACTTCCGCGCCAGTGTGCGTGAGATGGTGAAGACCTACCCGCTGCTCGCCGGCATGGGCATCACCGCAGGCGAGGGCATGCCACACAAAATGGACTCCAAAGCCAAGGAGTCCTGGCTGTGGGAGACCTACGGCGAGGGCGTGCGCGATGCGCTGAAGGATGAGCCCACGCGCAAGTTCGCCATGATCCACCGCTTTCACTGGACCGCGCAAGGCGAGATTCTGGACGCCTTTAAGGATTATCCGGGGCCGTTCGAGTTCAGCTTCAAATACTCCGTGGCGCACATGTACTCGATCACGAACCCGCCTTTCATCCAGCCGCTGCTGGAGGGCCTCGCGCCTGGAAGGAAGACCTGGCTCACGGTGCGCAATGACGACCTCTACACCTTCCGCTTCGGCGATCCCGGCTACGCCCGTGACTACATCCGCAACATGCCCCCGGCTGACAAGATGGCCGGCTTCTACATGGGGCCGGACGGCTACGTCTGGGGCCGCGACTTTCTCGAGCGCCATCCCGGCCCCGGCCCGCGCCCGCTGGTGATCGAGAAGCAGTGGTACGCGTTCATGCTCTGGGGAAGGCTGGCCTACGAGCCCGCGCTTCCGGACGCCTGCTTCGAGCGGCTGCTGGCCGCCCGCCATCCCAAGGCTTCGCCTAGGCATCTCTTCCGCGCTCTGCAAGGGGCCTCGCAGGTCATGCCGCTGACCACGCGCTTCTTTTGGGGGGACATCGATCTCAAGTGGTATCCCGAGGCCTGCCTCAGCCATCCGAAGAGCAAGGGCTTCTACACCGTGC
Organism: uncultured Lentisphaeraceae bacterium; assembly: GCA_964390795.1. Lineage (GTDB taxonomy): Bacteria > Verrucomicrobiota > Kiritimatiellia > RFP12 > UBA1067 > CAYMLQ01. The sequence goes on along the minus strand of CAYMLQ010000147.1, from coordinate 8,426 downwards.
GCCACTTCATGGAAGGCATCTCCATGCCGGGCGCGGAGGTGCTGTGCATCCGAGACTGGCGCGCGCGTCTCGCCGCCGGCCAGCCCATGGAGCAGGCCACGCCGCTCCAGATCGCCGAGGCCCTGGATGGCGCGGCAACGGAGACCCTGACCGCGCTAGACGCGCTCCGTGAAGCCGCGAAAGAGGACTCCGAACTCTGGAAGAACGTCATCGACTGCGAGGCGCTCGCGTGGTTGGGACGGTACTATGCCTCCAAGATCCGCGGGGCGTGCGCGCTGGCGCTGTTCGACGCCAGCGGAGATAAGCCCGAGCAGGACGCGGCGCTGCGCCACCTCGACGACGCCCTGGCCCGCTGGCGGCGGTATGCCGCTGTGCGCGACGCCCAGTATGTCCCGGCCCTCTACAACCGCGTGGGCTATGTGGATGTGACGGCGTTGACGGAGAAGGTCGCAGCCGATCTCGACATCGCCCGCAACTGGAAGTCGGGCACGCTCAAAGACGACAACAAACGCTCCGGCACCGAGAAAGGCTTCAACAAATGAGACTCATCCGCACCGTCATCGCACTCAGCCGGTACAACAAACGGACGTCGCAGGCCTGTTCATCCAAGGCATGTTGTCCCGTCGCCTCACGCAGCAGACTTCGTCGGTTACGCTTCGTCTCTCACGACGTCTGATACGCTGGTCCAACTGCTTTACTGGCACGAAGTGTGTTTTTAGCCAGGATTACTTGATTTTCAGGATTAGATACGGTGGAAACAATAATCATGTGAATCCTGTAATCCTGTCTGAAAACACATATTCTTTGGTTGAGTCAACTGCACATCCCGTTAATTAGAATTGCTGCTGTTGGATTGCCGTCAAGCGTTGAATCTGCTTTACTGTGTCCATGAGCGATATCCGCCCGATCACCGCCTATCTCCAGCAGGTCGCCCGGCTCCTGCCGAACGCCCGGAGCAAAGAGCGCGCCTACCGCGCGGACCTGCAGAACCTGCTCGGACAGCTCCTGCCTTCGCTGACCGTCATCCACGAGCCGGCGGGCGTGGACGGCGGCGCGCCCGACTTCCTGATCGAGAACCGCGACCGCGCCGCGCTCTGCTACCTGGAGACCAAGGACGTCGGCACCGACCTCGCCTTCGGCCCCTGCGCCACGCCGCATGACCGCGAGCAGTGCGAGCGCTACCGCGCCACCTTCGCCACGCTGATCTATACCGACTACCTGACCTTCCGCTTCTACCGGGGCGGCATGCTGCGCGACGAGATCCGCATCGCCGAGATCGACGGCCTGAAGCTCACCCCGCTGCCCGACGCCTGCCACGCGCTGGCCGAGCGCCTCGCCGATTTCACCTCCGCGTTGGAGCCGGTCCGGTCCGCCGCCCGCCTCGCCTCGCTCATGGCCTCCAAGGCCCGCCTCGTGCAGCGCGTCGTGCTGCGTGCCCTGCGCGAGGACAGCAGCGCCGAGGAGTCCGACTCCCTGCGCCATTTCTACGGCTACCTCAAGTCTTCGCTGATGGCCGATCTGACGGAGCACGCTTTCGCCGACGTCTACGCGCAGACCATGGCCTACGGCCTCTTCGCGGCCCGGGTCCACGACACCAAGCCCAAGGCGGTCTTCACCCTCGAGCGCGTCAGCACCCTCATCCCCGCCTCGAACAGCCTGCTGCGCCGCCTCTTCCAGAACATCGCCAACCTGCCGCCCGAAGCGCCCATCCGCCTGGAGGCTGCGGGCCTCGCCGAGATCTTCGCCGTGGCCGACATGCCCGCCATCCTCGAGCACTTCGGCGACCCCGCCGACGCCCAGCATGACCCCTTTGTCCACTTCTATGAGACCTTCCTCTCCGAGTACGACGCGGCCCTGCGCAAGGTGCGCGGCGTCTGGTACACCCCCAACTCCGTGGTGCGCTACATCGTCCGCGCTGTGGACGCCTGCCTCAAGCGCGACTTCGGCCTGGCCGCCGGCCTCGCCGACACCTCCAAGACCACCGTGCCGGTCACGCGCGAGGGCAAGACCGTCAGCGAGACCTTCCACAAGGTGCAGATCCTCGACCCCGCCGTGGGCACCGGCACCTTCCTGGCCGAGACCATCCGCCACATTCACGCCGCGGTCTTCCAGAACATGCAGGGCGCGTGGCCCGGCTACGTGGAGCAGGACCTGATCCCGCGCCTCAACGGCTTCGAGATCCTGATCGCCTCCTACGCCATGGCCCACCTCAAGCTCTACCTCACGCTCAAGGAGAGCGGCTGCAACGTCGGCAAGCAGCGCCTGCGCATCTACCTGACCAACACGCTCGAACCCCACGGACTCTCCACCGGCACGCTTTTCGACGACTACTGGGTCGCGCAGGAGGTCAAACAGGCCGACGCGGTGAAGCGCGACACGCCCGTCATGGTCGTGCTCGGCAACCCTCCCTACAGCGGCGAGAGCACGAACAAGTCGGACTGGATCATGGGCCTGATGGAGGACTACAAGAAAGAGCCCGGCGGCGTCAACCGCCTCGACGAGCGCAACCCCAAGTGGATCAACGACGACTACGTCAAGTTCATCCGCTTCGCCGAGTCGCTGATCGCGCGCACCAGCGAGGGCCTCGTGGCCTTTATCAACAACCACGGCTTCCTCGACAACCCCACCTTCCGCGGCATGCGCTGGCGCCTGCTCTCCGCCTTCGACGCGGTCTACATCCTCGACCTGCACGGCAACAGCAAGCGCAAGGAGACCACGCCCGGCGGCGGCAAGGACGAGAACGTCTTCGACATCCAGCAGGGCGTCTCCATCAACCTCTTCGTCAAGACCGGCCGGAAAAAGCCCGGCGCGCTCGGCCGCGTCTTCCACGCCGACCTCTACGGCACCCGCGAGGAGAAGTACGCCTTCCTCGACAGCCACGGCCTCGCCGACACGCCCTTCAAGGAACTGACGCCCGCCGCGCCCGAGTACTTCTTCGTGCCGCGCGACACTACGCTCGAGGCCGAGTACAAGCAGGGCTTCGCGGTCGATGAACTGTTCCCGGTGTCGAACATCGGCATCGCTACGGCGCGTGACGCGCTCTGCGTGCAGTTCACCCGCGACGAAATGCAGCAGACCGTGCGCGATTTCGCGAAGCTGACGGAAGAACAGGCTCGGCAGAAATATGAATTGGGTCCCGACGCTCGCGATTGGAAAGTGGCTTGGGCACAGCAGGACCTTACGGAAAGCAAGCTGGACAACAAAAGAATCATACCGTTGTTGTACCGTCCCTTTGACAGCCGCTTCACCTATTTCACGGGCAAAACAAAAGGGTTCTTGTGCATGCCGCGTGCAAGCACCATGCGACATTTCATCGGGCGCAACAACATCGGACTCGTGCTGACCCGCCGCGTCGAATCGGGCGAGTTCACGCATGCGTTGGCGACCGACTGCGCCATTCAACTGCACACGCTGTCGCTCAAAGAGGTCAACGCGGTCTTCCCGCTCTACCTCTTCCACACCGACACCGGCGGGCTGGGTATCGAGACGCGCGAGCCGAACCTGAATCCCGAGATTGTGGCGCGTGTGGCCGAGGCCGTCGGAGGCGCGCCCGAGCCGCTGGCGCTGTTCGACTACGTCTACGCGGTCCTGCACGCGCCGGACTACCGCGCGCGTTATCAGGTGTTTCTCAAGAGCGACTTCCCGCGCGTGCCGGTTCCATCAGGCAAGGCGGCGTTCAAGCGGTTGTCCGCAGTGGGAGCGCGGCTGCGCGTGTTGCACCTGCTGGAGGACGCGGACGCGGCCCGCTGCGCGACCTATCCCGAGTCCGGCGGCAACGCGGTCGACAAGATCCGTTACGAGGACGGCCGCGTGTGGATCAATGCCGCCCAGTATTTCGGCAACGTGTCCGAACGCGCGTGGGGCTTCCTTGTGGGCGGCTACCAGCCCGCGAACAAATGGCTCAAGGACCGCGTCGGCCGCACGCTGGCCTACGCCGACATCGCGCACTACGCGCGCCTGGTCGCCGCGCTCGACGAGACCGCCGGGATCATGGAGACGCTGACGTACAAGTAGTGAGCGCAACCGCGCCCGGGAGGTCGCGGGCTACCTCGCGCGGCGCGTCTTTCAAGGGGTGGCGTGCTCCGGGCACGCCACCGCTAGCAAGGAGAACAGCCCATGGACTCCGCCAGACCACTGCCGCGCCACCTGCCCCATGAGCGTCCCTCCTGGGTGCGTGGCGATGCGCTCTATTTTATCACGCTTTGCGCACTGCCGCGCGGAACGAACACGCTCTGTAATCCAGCCGTGGCAGACGGCCTCTGGTCGTCGGTTGAACACTATGCCGGACTCGGCAAGTGGTGGCCTACGCTCGTGCTGCTGATGCCTGATCACCTGCACGCGCTGTTGTCGTTTGCGGACGGACAGAACATGGCCCAGTTGGTCGGTGCATGGAAGCGCTATACCGCCCGAGCATACGGCGTGGCGTGGCAAGGCGATTTCTTCGAGCATCGGCTGCGTCATGACGAGTCCTGGCGTGAGAAGAGCGCGTACATCGAGCGGAATCCAGTTCGTGCGGGGCTGGTGGCGACGCCGGAGGAGTGGCCCTACGTGTGGCGGATGGGGTTTCCAGGATAATTGTTCAGTTCGCAAACAGACGCGAAAATGAAAATGAACGCAGGGCGCGCCCAGAGGTCGCGCGCCACCCCTTGAAAGGCGCACCGCGCAAGGTGGCGCGAGACCGGGCGCGGATGCGCTCATGTTACGCGCAGTCCCGTGAACGAAAAGTGGGATTTTGAATTGCTGACTCCCCGCGCGGTGGCTTGATAAAACAGAGAACGCGCGGGCGTTACGGCCCGCGCGTTCTGACAGCCCGCGTGTGTCAACAGTTAGCGCAACTGGATCATTGTGCCGTTGGTGTACACCAGCTTCACGGTGCCGTCGGCGTGATAGCTCACGCGCCAGCGGCTGTCCGGGACGGTGACAGAGGCGAAGGCGCCGGTCCGCGTGCCGGTGCAGGTGACCAGGGTATACTGCTTGGAGCGGTCCAACTGACCCGGGTTCGCGACCACCAGGTTCAGCCCGGACAGGTCCACGTTGCCCTGCACGACCAGGCGGTCGCTGGTGCCGTCCGCGGCCACGTCGACGAGCAGCGTGCCGGTCAGAACCGAGGCGGCGGCGAAGGTCAGCGTCCCGAGCACGTTGGTGCCGCCGGGGGCGAGCGTACCCGTGACGCCGACCGTGCCGTTGGAGACAGTGCCCGAGCCGCTCAAGCCAGCCAAGGCCTGGAACGTGCCGCCCAAGTCCAACGTGGCGCCCGCCGCAAGGTCAAGGGTGGAAGCGGCGGCGAGCACGTTGCTCGCGCTGCTCGCGGCGGTGAGCGTCAGCAGGCTGCCGTCGCCGGGATCGACCAGGGCTTGGTAGTTGCCCGCAACAGCCTCGTTGCGGCCGAGGACATCGATGCCGAAGCCGAGCGACCACCCGTTATTCGGGCCGGCGCCGCCGACGCCTTGTCCGAAGCGAGCCTCGAAGCTGTGCACGCCGGGCGTCAGGGTGATGGTTCCAACTGTCGGGGTGTTCCAAGAGCCGTTGTTGAGCACGGTGGTCGTGTCGATGATCAGGCGCACGCTGTCGTCGAACTGCTCGGCGAAGGTCCAGTTGACGTTGGTACCGGTCCGGTTCCAGAGGTAGCCGGTGTAAATGGCGGTGGTGTGTTCAGCCCAGTCAGCGGTGGTGTTGGCCTTGGTCGTTGTCAGCTGCACGGCCGTGTTGGGGTTGGGCGTGTTCAATTCGAAATCACCGGGAACCACGCCCTCGTACAGGCCGGGCTGCACACCCTGAAGTTTCACGGTTCCGTCCGAAATGACGATCGGCGCCGCGGAGGAGAGCGGCGCGGCCAGCGTGAACGTGCCTACGCCGGTCTTGGTGAGGCTGTCGCTGGCCAGCGAGCCGTTGGCGATCGCGCCGCCGGTGACCGTCACGTTGCGGTTGGTCAGGCTGAAGCCGCCCATGTTCAGCGTGCCGCCGGCCACGTTGACGTCCGTGCCTGCGGGCAGCGCGCCAGCTGCGCCCACAGCCAGCGTGCCGTTGCTGACCGTCGTGGCGCCCGCGTAGGTGTTGGCTGCCATCAGCCCGAGCGAGCCGGAGCCGAGCTTGGTCAGGCCGCCGCTGGCGCTGCTGCCCATTGAGGGGGTCGCGGCCGGGTGATTGGTTCTTCCGTCGCCGGAGAGGCTGACCGTGGGCGTGCCGGTGTAACCGAAGCCGGGGCAGGTGACCTGGATGCCGGTCAGCGTGCCGCTGGCGGAGTCGAACTGTGCGACTGCGGTCGCGCCGGTTCCGCCGCCGCCGGCGATCGTGACCATGGGCGGCCCGATGTAGCCGGGCGTGGGCGCGACGCCGATACCGGTCACGCCGTTGCCGGCCGGGGCCAGCAGGGGCACGCCGATGGTACACGTGAGATTGGTCGTGTCGAACGTCGCGCCGCCCGCATAGAGGCTGACCGCATCGGGAGCATACGACCCCGTGCCGAAGAGCGCGCCGCTTGTGCGGGCGAGGAAGGTGCCGCCGTTGAAGCCGACGGTCGCCGACGCACCGCTCCGGATCTCTTTGCGGATCTGGTTGGCTTGGAGAACGCCGCCGTTGAGGTTGACCCTGGCCGCCATGTTGGTGCGGTTGGCCATCTGGACGCCCGTTCCGCCATTCACGGTGGCGGTTCCGCCCGCGAGAGTGAAGTCGGCAAAGCCTCCGCTCGCCCCAGCCTCGTTAGAATCGCCGACCCACAGGTCGGAAGCGGAGGTGGTAAAGGTGCCGCTGGTCACATAAACCACACCGGTGCCGCCGCGGCTAAGGCCCAGAGCGCCGTCAAAGTCCGAGAGCTGGGTGAAGCTGCCGCCGCTGACTTTGAGGATGCCGACTGAGGCGGGAGCGGTGCCGAGCTGCGACCAGCCCTTGAAGGTCAGGGCGCCACCGCTCAGTTCATAGTAGCCGTAGCCGTTCTGGCCGATGCGTCCGTCGGTGCTGCTGCCGCCCCAGTTCACGACGCTGCCGCCCGACTGGTAGACCGCGCCTGCCGAGCCCGCGTTCTGCCCGACGTTGAACCGGTTGGTGAACACGACGTTATCCTTTACAACCAGCACGCCGCGGCCGGAATTGCCGACGTACAGGGGCGGGCACCACGCGTTCTTGCCGGGAAGAATCGACGACCAGACCGTGTTGCCCGCGAGAGTCATTCGGGCGTTTTCGCCGCCGTTCGGGGCGATGAAGCTTTCCAAATTGGTGGTGTTCACGGAAATGCCGCTCATGTTCAGCTCGCCGCCGCTGACTCTGAGCTGGCCGCAGAACGACTGCCCTGCGGTGTTGAACGTCAGTGCGTTGGTGCTTAGCTTGGCCAAACCCATGAGGGCCGGGAACGCATACCCGTAGTTGAGGCTCGCCAGCGAGGTGTCGATGCCAAGCAAGGCCGTGCCCGTCGTGAAAATCGCGGAGTTCGCCAGATCCCGGATCGGCTCGGAACTCCACCCGACGGTCCCGTCGGACGCATGCACCATGAGCGTTGCTCCCGAGTTGATCGTGACCTTGCCGGAGGCGTATCCGGGCAGAGACCCGGGGTACTTGGCGTAGAGCGTGCCGCCGTTGACGGTGGAGGTTCCGGTATAGGTGTTGTTGCTGCCCGTCAGATAGACGGTGCCGCCGTTATTCTTGACGATTGAGCCGCTGTTCGTCATCGCGCCGTTGAACGACAGGTTGAAGCCGTTGCTGTCGAGCGTGGCCGTGCCGTTTAGCGAAACGGGGCCGTTCCAGACGTTCTGGCTGGCGGTTCCCGCATAGGGGATGACCCGCGACAGGTTGTCTAGGATGAGGCTCCACGGGGTCGTGTTGGCGTAGTTGTTCAGCAAGTAGTAAGCCAGCGTGGCGCCTGACCGGACCCGCAAGGTATTCGCCGCGCTGCCGTTGAGACGGGAGTCGGTCTCCACGTTAAACGAGCCCGCTGTCACGTCGATCGAGCCCGCCCCCGGGGTGACGGTGGCGCCGACCAGCACGACGTCGCTGTTGCCGACCTTGGTGAGCGTGTAGCCGTTCAGTCGCAGTTCGGGCCCGTTCTGACGAAGGTCCCAGCGATTGGTGCCGCCGAACGTCGCGTCGCCTGCCAGCGCAATCTTGCCGAACGCGTTAAAATGACGGACCGCACCGTTGTTGACGATCACGCCCTTGCCATCCACGCCGCTGCCGCTGACCGTGAACTGTTCGGTTCCCAGGTTCAGCCCGTCTACTGGCAACGAGCTGCCGATGTCCAGCGTGGCGCCAGCTTCGACCACGGTGCCGGCGGCGGCGCTGCCGAAGGCGGCGTTATTCTGGGGCACGACGACGCCCCCCTTGATCGTGGTCGGCCCGGTATAGGAGCTGGCGCTGGAAAGGGTCAGCCGCCCGCTGCCTTCTAGCCCGAGTTCGCCAGTTGGGCTCATCCTGAAAGAATATTTATCCGCCTCAAG
>CAYMLQ010000146.1:0-13083 GCA_964390795.1 uncultured Lentisphaeraceae bacterium | reverse complement strand
CTGGTGCTGGAGGGCGGCGTGCCCACGGCTTTCCACGGCGGCCCCTGCGTGGTCTACAGCCTGAACGGCAAGGAGACGACCTACATGCAGGCGGTGCAGGAGATGTCGGCCCGCGCTCTGGCGATCGTCTGCGCGGGAACCTGCTCCTCGTTCGGCGGTATCCCGGCCTCGGGCAGCAACCCCACAGGCGTGGTGAGCGTGCATGCCCTGACCGGACGCGCGACCATCAACATCTCGGGCTGCCCCGCCAACCCCGACTGGGTGACCTGGGCGATCGTCCAACTGCTCACGGGCACGCCGGTCGACCTTGACGCCGACGGGCGGCCCACCGCGCTCTACTCGAAGCGCCTCTCGGGCGCGGCCGCCCCGGCCTTCATCCACGACAAGTGCCCGCGCAACAACTTGGTGAACGTGAACGCTCCGCCCGAGGCGACCAGCTTCACGAACTGCGACGGCCGCTGCACGATCCAGCTCGGCTGCCGCGGGCCCTCCACCAAGTCGCGCTGCGATGGCCAGTGGAACATCAAGGCCACGGATCCCAACAACCCGCCCAACCAGCGCTGGCGCAACAACTGGTGCATCGGCGTGAACGGGAACTGCCACGGCTGCGTGGAAAAGACTTTCCCCGGGCCGCAGTCGTTCTATGAGCCGTACGTCGTCTAAGCAAAGGAGTAACTATTATGCCTATCATCGTCGCATCCATTGATCCCGTCACCCGCATCGAAGGCCACCTCAAAGTAGATGTCGAGGTGGACACGGTAGGCGGCGTGCAGCAAGTGACCGGCGTGAAAACCATGGGCACGCTCTTCCGCGGCTTTGAGAAAGTGCTGGAGGGCCGCGACCCGCGCGACGCCGCGATCATCACCTCGCGCATCTGCGGGGTCTGTCCGACCTCCCACGCCCAGGCCGCCGTGCTGGCGCTCGACCAGGCCTCCGGCATGGCCGTGCCCGGCCCCGCGCGGATCCTGCGCAACCTGACGCACGGCGCCTGCTTCCTGGAGTCGCACATCCTGCACTTCTACCTGCTCTCCCTGCCCGACTACATCCAGGGACTCGGCATGCCGCCCTGGACCCCCGGCTTCGAGATGGACCGGCGCGTGGACAAGGCCACTTCCGACCTCTTCACCGCGCACTATGTCGAGGCCATCACCATGCGCCGCCGCTGCCACGAGATCGGCTCGCTGTTCGGAGGAAAGCTGCCGCACACGCCCGCCTACATCGCCGGCGGCTTCACCGCCGTGCCGTCGCAGCCGAATATGGACGCGTTTGGCGCGGGCCTGGAAGAGATCCTGAACTTCATCAACACCCGCTACCTGCCGGACGTCGAGCGGCTCTCCTCGCTCTACAGCGACTACTTCTTCATCGGACGCGGCTACGGCAACCTGCTGGCCTACGGCGCGTTCGAACTGGGCGGCGACAACAAGCTCTTCCAGGCCGGCCGCATCGTCAACGGCACGGGCGCCGTGCAGCCCATGGACGCGGCGGCGATCACCGAGGACGTCACCCACTCCTGGTACAAAAACGACGACAACGGCCTCAACCCGGCGGTCGGCGAGAGTAACGCGGAATACCCCAAGAACGACGCCTACTCGTGGCTTAAGGCCCCCCGCTATGCCACGGTGCCTTACGAGTGCGGCCCGCTGGCGCGCATGACCGTCAACGGCGAATACACCAACGGCGTGTCGGCGATGGATCGCATTCGCGCCCGCGCGTTCGAGGCGCGCAAGCTCGCCCTCGCGATGAAGGAGTGGCTCTCCGAGCTGCTGGCCGGCGACGCGACCGTCAACGAGGACTGGCCGAATCCCGCCCCCGCCAACGTCAGCGGCATGGGCCTCACCGAGGCCCCGCGCGGCGCACTCGGCCACTGGCTCAGCATCGGCGGCGACGGCAAACTCGCCCGGTACCAGGTTATCACCCCGACCTGCTGGACCATCTCCCCGCGCGACGGACTCAACCAGGCGGGGCCGCTCGAGCAGGCTCTGCTCGGCACGCCGATCGCCAACGTCGACCACCCGGTCGAAGCCCTGCGCGTGATCCACTCGGTGGATCCGTGCTTGGACTGCGCCACACACGTCATGCAGGCGAAAGCGTCCCGCCCCCAGGCGGACTCGCAAGAATAGGCGGTGAGCATGAACGAGAAACTGATCATCATGGGTGTCGGCAATTGGCTGCAGTCTGACGACGGCGTGGGCGTACACGCCGCGCAAGCGCTCGCCCTAGACCCGCCCTCCGGCGTCGAAGTCGTCGACGCGGGCACGGACGCGCTCTCCGCCCTGCCCTTCTTCGAGCTGGCGGACCGGATGCTGATCATAGACGCCGTGCGCGCCGGGGGCCTCCCCGGCACCATCCGCCGCTTCACGGAGAGCGAACTCGCGCAGCAGCAGAGCATGACCACCATCCACGCGGTCAACCTGCTCGTCAGCCGCCATCTGATGGCGCCCGGTGCCGTCTGGCCAGAAGTCCTGATCCTCGGCGTCGAACCCGGCGTGCTGGATTACGGCATGGACCTCTCGCAGCCCGTGGCCGCCGCCCTGCCCCAGGTCCTCCAACGCAGCCGGGAGATCATCGACTCCTGGAAACACGACACCCATCACCGCTAAACATGAGGTCTCACATGAAAACTAATATGAAACGCACCCTGTTCCCGCTCCTGCTCGCCGTCGCCCTCACCGCACGGTTCAACGACGCCTACGCCCAAAGCACGGACGGCAAGGTGACCTACACGGTCTCCACCGTCAACTACAACGGCGGTTACGACCCGAAACACGTCTCCGTGGTGTGGCTGGTCGACGGCAGCGGCACGTTCGTCAAGACGCTCTGCCGGCACGCCGGCACGCGCATCAACTACCTCTATCAGTGGATCGCCAGCCGCGGCAGTTACACGACCGTGGACGGCACCACCGGCGCGACGATCGCGACCCAGCCCCAGACGCACACGGTGACGTGGGATTGCCGCAACACCAGCGGCCAGGTCGCGCCGAACGGGCCCTACACCTTCCGCGCCGAGTATACGAGCAGTAATGCGCAGGGGCCGTACATGGCGAGCAACTGCCAGTTCACAAAAGGAACGACGGCGGTCACCACCAACTTCCCCAATTTCAGCAATGCGAGCGGGCAGTTCACAGGCATGTCGCTGACCTACACGCCCTACAACGAAGTCGCGGTAACTGGCCTGACGCCCAATTCCGGCACGATCAACTCCAACGTCGCCGTGGTCGTCACCGTGTCCAACCAGACCCTGAACCCGCTGACCTTCAACGTGGCGCTCAGCAACGTCACCTCGGGGACGCTGATCAGCACGCTGCCCGTCAACGCGCTCGCCGCCAACGCCGTCACCAACATGACTTTCTCCTGGAGCACCGCCGGCCTGACCGCCAACCCCTACCAGATCCGCGCCGTCGCCTCCAAACTGGCGACCGAGACTAACGTCGCGAATAACGTTTTCACCGGCACCATCACGCTCTCCTCGCAGACGGCGGGCGACATCGCCGTCACAGGCGTGACGCCCTCGACCGGCGTGATCGACAGCACGGTGCCCCTGCGCGTGACCGTAGTCAACAAGACCGCCAGCGCGACCGGCCCGTTCTCGGTGACGCTCCCGAACCTGCTCGTCACCTCCGTCACGAGCTTTTCCAATGCGTGGCGCGTCGCCGCGAGCGCGAACGACGCCGAGGAGAGCACGGGGTCCACGGTCGACCTGGCCAGCACCGATCTCGAACTTGTTGTCGATACAGCCACCCAAACGGTCGGCCTCCGCTACCCGGAGCTGGCCATCCCCAAGAACGCTGCGATCAGTTCGGCCTTCATCCAGTTCACCGACAAAACCGGCGAAAACCTCAATACCGACCCGATCTCACTGACCATCCGCGGGCAAGCTGCCGACACGGCCTTGATCTTCGCAAGCACGGCCTTGAACATCTCCTCTCGTCCCAACACAGCCGCCTCCGTCTCTTGGGTGCCTCCCACCTGGGCAGACGCCGCAGCCGGGCCCGACCAGCGCACACCGGACCTGAAAAGCATCGTCCAGGAGATCGTCAACCGTTCCGGCTGGGCCAGCGGCAACGCCATGGCCTTCAAGATCACGGGATCGGGATCGCGCCGCGCCTGGGCCTATGATGGCAGCACCATAAGTGCGCCGCAATTGATCGTCCAGTGGACGACGACCTCCTCTTTGATCCTCACCCAGCAGGTCGCCAACCTCGCCTCCCTCGCCACGACCAACCTGACCTTCTCGTGGAACACCGCAGGCGTCACCGCGGGCGTCTACCAGGTGGCCGCCCTCGCCGGGCCGCTCGCCTCCGAGACTTTCACCGCCGACAACTCCCTGACCAACGCCGTCACGCTGCGCGCGCCCCTTCACGACCTCGCTGTCAGCGCCCTCACCGTCGCGTCTATGGTTCCGCCGAACGTGGTCACCAACGTCACCGTCGCCGTCACCAACCGGGGCGACGTCAGCGAGACCTTCACACACACGCTGCGGGACGTCACCGCGTCGCCGATTGTTGTCGGCACGCGCGTCGTTACTAACCTGGCCGCCTACGCCAGCACCAATCTGGTCTTCGCCTGGAACACCGCCACAAACGCCAGCTTCGCCCTGGGCACCCACACGCTTCAGGCCGGTATAGCTCCTGTGGCAGGCGAGACCGACCTCCTCAACAACACCAACCAGCTCGCCGTGATCGTCGCCAGCGGCTTGACCACCAACGCGCTGATCGCCAAGAGCGCGGTCTGGAAGTATATGGACAAAGGGCTCGACCTCTCCGGCGCGCCGTGGCAGACGGCCGACTATTTTGACGGGTTCTGGGCCACCGGCGCCGCGCCGCTGGGCTATGGGCTCGCGAACATCGCGACCGCCATCGGCTACGGCGGCGTCTCGTCCAATCGTTATGTGACCGCCTATTTCCGGCGCGAGTTCACCATGGACTTCACCCCCCTGTCGGTCACCGGCCGCGTCCAGCGCACCCACGGCGTGGTCCTCTACCTCAACGGCGTCGAGATCGCCCGCCAGAACATGCCCGCCGGGACACCGTCCTACGCGACCCTCGCCTCCGGCACGGTCAGCGGCGCGAGCGCCACCAACACCTTCGGCTTCGCCATCGACCCCAGCCGCCTCGTGCTGGGCCGCAACCTGCTGACCGCCGAGCTACACCTCGCGGCCGCCACCAACACGACCGCCGGCTTCGCACTGGAGCTGAGCACCGTGACGCCCGCGATCCCGGCCCAGCCGCGCGTGGCGACCGTCGCGGTCGATCCCGACGGAACCGTGCAGTCGGGCGACACGCTCGGCGTCCTCGTCGAACTCGTCAACAGCGGCAACGCGTCCACCGCCTGCATCGTGCTGATCCGAGACGCGGTCACGGGCGCGATCCTGGCCACGCAGTCCGTCGCCACCCTCGTGCCGGGTGAAAGCTCGACCGTGCGCCTGACCGTGCCCACCTTCGGCGCCGCGACCGGAGCCCGCACCCTGCAGGCGCTTACCGTCATCAACGGCGTCACCAACACCACCCAGATCACGTCGGCGCCCGTCACCCTCTCCGCGCCCGACTTCTCGCCGCGCAAGGTGTCCGTTACCGGCTCCATCGGCGGACGCTGCTCGGCCGTGGCCGTTTCGGGAAGCACCGTCTACCTCGGCTGCGGCTCGACCCTCGAAGTCTGGGACGCCACTGTCCCCACCGCGCCTGTCCGGATCGGCGCGCTCCGCCTGCCCGGAGTCATCGAGGATCTCGCCGCCGCAAACGGCTGGGTGTATGCGGCCGCGGCCGCGGCGGGCGTGCAGATCGTCGACGCCTCGCAGCCCGCGCAGCCGTTGCACCGCGCCACCTTCGACAGCTCCGGGTTCGCACGCCGCGTGACCCTCGACGGCAACCTGCTGTATGTCGCCGACGCCTTGGGCGGTGTCCGCGTGCTCAACGTGGCCTCGCCCGCCGCGCCGACCCTGGCAGGCGCCTATCAGACCGCCGGGCCCGCCCAGACCGTCGCCTTCGCCGCTCCCCGGCTGCTGGTGCTCGACGGCCAGAACGGCCTGCAGAACCTGCACGCCGCCAATCCCGCCGCGATGAGCGTTACCGGTACACTGAGCCGCCTGACCGCCGGCCTGGCCCTCGCCCCGGTCTCGGGGGGCGCGCTGGTGTCCGACGCCAACAGCGGGCTCTACCGGGTTAGCCTCGCCAATCCCGCCGTCCCCACGGTCACGACCAACGCGCTGCTTCCGTCAGCCGGGCGCGGCCTGGCCACGTCAGGGACGGCGCTCTACGTGGCGGCCGGGCCCGCGGGCCTGCTGACCCTGAACGCCACAACGCTGGCGACCCTGGGAACCACCGCCGTGGGCGACGAGGCGTACGATGTCGCCGTGGCGGGCACCACGCTCTACGTCGCCGCAGGGTTCGCCGGCTGCCAGTCTCTGAACATCAGTTCGCCGCTCGCACCGGCCCCGCTGGGAGTCTTCAGCACCGGCGCCCGGCCTGTGGACGCCGCGGCGTCCGGTTCGACGCTGTATGTTGCGGCTGCCGAGGGCGGCCTCCAGGTACACAGCTTGCAGAATCTGGCGCTGCCGACGCTGCTGGGCTACATCCCGTCGCTTACGAACCCGCGTTGCGTGACGGTCGACTACCCGAACCTCTTTGTTGCGGATGGGATTGCAGACCTCAAGATCTTCAACATCGCCGACCCCGAGGCGCCCGCCCTGCTGGGCAGTTACACCTCGTCCGCGCTGTCCCACATCCGCCGCATCTCGGTCGCAGGCACGCAGGCCGTCATCACGGACGGCCGCGTGCTGCAGGTGCTCTCCGTGGCCAACCCGGCCGCGCCGACCCTGCAGGCGACGGTGACCAACGCGCCCGGCAGCTTTGTGTTCGACGTTGCGACGGTCGGGAACCAGGCCTACGCCGCCTGCGGCAACGCGGGCCTGCGCATCTACGGCTTGGACAACGGGCTGGCCCTCGACAACGTCTACGCCACGCCCGGCCCCGCGACCGGCGTGAGCAGCACCAGCAACCTGCTGCACGTGGCGTGCGGCCCCAGCGGCTGGCTGACCCTCAGCATCGCCGCGAACCCGGTCAGCCCCGTGCTGGTCAAGGCCACGGCGTCCGGCATGACGTTCGGCGCCGCCTCGGCGGGACCGCTGGTCTACCTCACGGACGGCGCACGCGTGGGCCAGGCGCTCAACGTCTCCGCCCCGCTCACCCCCATCGCCGTCACCAACGTCCCGACCCTGACGCTGGCGCTGCGCGTGAAGGCGGTGCAGGGGCTGCTGCTGACGGCGGAGGACGAGGCCGGTCTCGCGATCCTGAGCGCCAGCCCGGGCGACCTGAACCTCAGCGGCATACCCGACAGTTGGGAGCAGCAGATCGTCAGCGCCAGCACCGCCACGAACGGGCCCATCCGCTCCGTCCTCGACGTGGACCCGCAGGCCGTCGGCCCGAATGGGTTCCCGTACTATCAGAGCTATCTGGCGGGACTCACCCCGACCGACCCGAACTCGGTCCTGGCCATCAGCTCCGCCACCTCGGTGCCGACCGCGGGCGGACAGTTCGTCGTCCAGTGGCAGAGTGTGCCCGGCATCCGGTACGTGGTTCAGAAATCGACCAATCTGACGGCCTCCGCCGCAGGCTTCCTGCCCGTCTCGCCCGTCATCACCGCCACGTCCGCGCTGTCCGCGTTCACCAATGCGGTGTCCACCGGACGCGCGTATTACATGATCACCGTAGCCCCGTAAGGGCGCCTGTAATCGCGGTCAACCTGCCGTGCCTACGGCAGGTTGATCATTGGATGAGAAGCCGGAGTGCGGTTGCCGGCAAGAACACCGCACACGTGGCGGAGTTGTTTGACGAGACCCCGTCCGGCTTGTCTGAGGCGGCCACCGCCACGACGTTCGTGACCCATGCGGACGTCGAGCGCCACACGACGGTATCGACCCGCAGCGTGGCGGCTGCGCCGTCTTCGAGCGACGGAAGCGACCAGCGGTTCGTCGCGAAGCCGCCCTGCGATGCCGCGCTGCCGCAGATGCGGACGCCGGCGGGCCAGGTGAGGTCGAGCGCCAGTCCGCGCGCCGTGTAAGGCCCGCTGTTGGTGACGACCACTTCAAACCACAGCCCCTCGGCGGCCTTGCTTCCCGGAGGCGCGTTCGTCTCCCAGCGCCACGCAACCCCGATGTCCGCAGGAAACGTGAGGCCCTTCACGGTGTTCGTAAGCCAGTCGATGCGTTTTGACGTGCGCGTGTTGATCAGCAAACAGGGCACGGGAGACGCTTCGGGTGGAACATACTGCCAGGGCGGCACGCCGTTGGTGTGAAACAGCCTCGCGCAGTCGTAGAGCGACGCCTCAAACGCCTCGATGGAGTTGGTGGACAACGTGAATGTGGCCGGATCGACCGAGTAGTTCACCGTCGCCAGCTTCCAGCCGCTGCCGGTCCGGATAAAGCCAGGCCCGCCGCTGTCACCGGGCGAAAGCATGCACTCGTCGGGATCGCCGTTGTTGTCGAAGGCCGCAACGGCGTAGGTCTCGTCGTTGGCGTCCGCGCCGGTGTACCGGTTCACACCCCAGCGCCGGACGCCCCGCCACCGGCCCCACTTCCAGCCATTCGTCAGGCCGCCGGTCACCACCTCGTCGCCGCGCTCCCGACCGCACCCCTGCAAGACGACGCGTGCACCGATGTCATTGGTTTCGATGTTGATTCGGGCGATATTCGTCACGGCAGGTGTGAAAAACAGAACAGACAGATCGCTTTCCGCGTCATTGACGTAGGCGGTCACCGCGTGCGACTGCCCCTCATGTGAGAAATTGAAGGCGTTCGTATACTCCAAGTGCTTGGCGGTCAGCAGCGCATTGGATTGGATGACCGTTCCGAGAAAGTCCCTGATTCGCGCGGTCTCCTGCCACCCGCTGTTGGCCAGCCCGCCGGTTGGCGCGTTGCGATGTTCGTCCACGACGTTGGTCACGCAATACACCAGCGCCTCTGAACGCCGCGCGAGGGCCAAAACAAAACATGCCGAAACAACGCTCAACAGGTGTGTCAGCCTCTTCATACCGATACCCCTTAATAACCGGCCGGACAGGTGTCCACGTTCAAGTGAGCATACCGGAAATTGGGCGTGCCCGCAACCGCGACTCGCCGCGAACAGCAATTCAAAATTTGGCTTCTGAGCCACGGGAATGCAGGCTAAAGCCTGTACTACGAACGGTTTCTTACACGGAAAGAAGCGTTTGTAGTGCAGCCTTCAGGCTGTCTAAAGCCAAATTTTGAATTGCTGCGCCGCGAACCAGCAATCGGCGACAGGGGGTACGGCAGGTTTGAGCGAGGCGAGGCGGACGTCGGGATCAAAAAAGGAACGATCCCGGAAGGTTCAGGGTTTCCGAAACGGGGAGCCTGAATTTGGACTGCGGTGACACCCGCCGTCGCACCTGCGGTGCTATGACGTGGCAAGAGCGGTATTCCGCGCGGCACCGCTTTTCTCAAGGCCGACGCATCATCGAACAGAGATGGAAAATCCTGAAAGCGCTATGGTGTTATCCCAGTGCCAGGCTCTTGCTACGGTATTGTCCAATCAGGAAATCAGGAAAACAGGAATGGAACGGCATGCCACTGAGAATCGACACAACAAAAACAAGGCTTGTAGAAAATGGGTGACAAACAACGACCCTCCCCTTGCTGTTTTCCAGATTCAACCATCAAGAATACGATGTGTCTGCCCTGACGGGAACCGCCGGCGGGTTCAAGGTACCGACTCCGGCGGGTTCGGGGACCCCGTTACCCCGAGATCGCACGGCACGCCCGTTCACTCTTTTCTGATCGTCTCCGCCCGCCTCCGATACTCCTCTGCCTCCTGCATGCGCCCCGTCCGCGCAAACAGGGCGGCCATGCCGTAGAGAAGATCGGCATACCCCCTCTCCTCAGGCCCGTAGCAGCGCTCGCACATGGCCAGCGTCCGCCTTGCCTGCAGCTCCGCCACGCCGTATTGTCCTGACGCCAAGCAGATTGTGATCAGCCAGCTCGCGAACGTGATAATGAAGAGGCTTTCTGGCCCTTGCCCTTCAGCCCTCTCCCACAAAACAAGGCTGCGCCGCATGCGCTCCGTCGCTTCGTCAAGCCGCCCCAGCTTGTAGTAGACAACAGCAAGGTAGCTGCAGCAAAGAGCCGCTAACATCTGGTGAAGGTCACCCGCGCGCTCCCAGCTCACCAGCGCCTGCCGATAGTACCAGACCGCGTCATTCAGCCAACCGAGGTCTTTATAGTAACCCCCGATGCTATAAAACGCTTCTGCGGTCTCCGTATTCGCCGCGCCTTGCCTCAGAAGTCTGATCGCCAGCACCCGTCCCCGGAGCTTCAGTGCCTCCCCGTCTTTCCCTTGAAGACGCTTCAAACTTGACAAGTGCATCAGCGTCGTGACCAAGCTCAGATGGGCGCGACCTAAGCGCCTCGTATCGCTCTCCAACACGCGCTCGAAGAGAGCGACAGCTTCATCGAAACGCCAGGTCGTCCAACAGACCATCGCAAGTTCGGACAGAACCCGTGCCACTAAGTGGTGCTCCGGGCCATTGACCTTCTCCCGGATCATTAACGCTCGGCGAAAGAGCGACTCTGCTTCGGCATTGTCCCCCCTCAGGCGGCACTGATGGGCGACATTGAACAGACCGACCGCGACTTCGGAATGCATGGGGCCATAAGAACGCTCCCAGATCGCTAAGACGCGGCGATACAGTTGTTCGGTCGCAGCGATTGGATATCCCCTGCTGTTAACGACGGCGACGTTGTTCAGACACTCTGCGACATCGGGATGATCACTCCCGAGGCGTGCCTCGCGGATCTTAAGCGCCTGATAGAGGAGCGGCTCCGCTTTCAGGCGTTGTCCTTTTCCAAAATAGACCTCCCCGAGCAGATTCGCGCTTGTGGCAATCGCAAGCTCATCCAGGGAAGCGCAGGTTTGGGCTACTTCCATAGCACGCTTGGCAATCTTGAACGCGGGCCCATACTTGCCAGATTCGACAAGCGATTTGCCTTTAGCGATCAGCGCCCGCCACTCCCACACGCTTTGCTCATCCGTCCCCATGCTGCTGTGACTCCTGAATCCTTACCAAGGAAGACCACGAAGGGCACCGAACCCCATTCGTAAGGCTTCGTGCGCTTCTCTTGCCCCTTCCATACCACCGAGACGGTCCCAGTACCTCAGAACCTACGGGACGGTCAATCTCAGCAAACAAAAACCTCGTCAGCCTGACCACTCATTTCCTGCAGACGGCTGCCCGCCTCCGATACTCCTCGGCCTCTTCCATGCGCCCCGTCCGCTCACACAGGGCGGTCATGTCTTCGAGAATATCGGCGTACCCATCATAATAAATCCCGTAGCGTCGCTCGCACATGGCCAGCGTCCGCCTTGCCTGCAGTTCCGCCACGCCGTATTGTCCTGATTTCATGCAAATCGTCATCAGCCAGCCCGTGAAGATGACAACAAAATCGGTATCCGGACTTTTTGCCATACCGATATCGTCCGCCTTCTCCCACAGCATAAGGCTGCGCCGCATCTGCTCCGTCGCATCGTCGTACCGCCCCACCTCGTAGCTGTTGAGGGCCAGACTGCTGCAACACATGGCTGCATCGTGGTGATAAACGTTGCGCGCGCTCTCCCAGATCAGCATCGCCTGCCGAAAGCACCAGTTCGCGTGATTCATCCAACCTTGATTCTGATAGAGATAGGCGATGTCACAGAACGTTAATGCGGTCTCATGATGAACCGCCCCTTGCCGCTTCATTCTGATCGCCAGCTCTCGCTTGCGGAACGCGATGGCCTCGCGATTGCATCTCAGAAACAGCTTCAGCTCAGCCAAGTCTTTCAGCGGCGGAATCAGCGACAAATCGTTGTCACCCAGACAGGAGGCCCGGATTTGCAGAACGCGCAAGAAAAGGGTCTCGGCCTCCGCATGCCGCCATTGATCCCAAACGAGGTGCGCGCGCTCGTATAGAACCTGGGCAACCTCAAGGCTGTCCGGGCCAAACGCCTGCTCGCGGATCTCCAAGGCCCGGCGGAGAAGCGCGGCGGTCTCCTCATGCGAGCCGGCCAATCTGCGCTCGCGCGCGACGCAGACCAGCCCGACGGCGATGGCGGGATGCATCGGCTCATACGACCGCTCCCAAATGCACAGCGCGCGGCGAACCAGTCCTTCATCCGCGGCGCACGGATACGAACGCTCGTAGCGCGAACAGAAAGCGCAGAGGCACTCCGCCACGCCAGGATGGTCTTTCCCGAGCTTGGACTCGCGGATCTTAAACGCTTTCATAATGTAATCGCCCGCATCCCTTGACCGATGCAGATTGGAATACAACTCGCACAGCAAAACCATGCTGGTCGCGGCGTCGAGATGCTCCGCGCCTCCCCGGCTCTGAGCCATCTCAAGCGAGCGCTTCGCGACCCGGATCGCCCGAAAAGGGTGGCCCGCCTTGGACGCGTCCCGCGCCTCACGCAGGAGCGCCGCCCAGTCCTCGCCCACGCTTTGCTCATCCGTCACCATGCTGTAGCGCCTCCAGAATCCTCACCAAATAAGTACACGAAGCCCACGAAGGGCGAAAGACCTCATTCATCAAGCTTCGTGCTCTTCTCTTCCCGTGGCACGGGCGTCCCGCCCGTGATTCCCGTATCCCACACCGCCGCAGCCACAGCCCCAGTACTGCCTGCCCACGGGACTGCCTACTCATCCTTCAGTATCAGGTCAGACTCGCGTTTCGTGAACCACTCGCAAAGCTCATCCGCTAAAATACATCCATGCTCTTGCCTGTCCTCTCGCATGTGCCAGTCATGCGACACTCCTTTACCAATACTTTCACCGCCGTTTGTGAAACACCTCCCTCAACTCGCCATCGTAAGCCATATATCCGCAGTTAATAACCACAAGATTTCTCCGTGCTCTTGTAAGTCCAGTATAAATCAACTCGCTAAGATCAATGCTACCATCCAAGGGCTCAATCAATTCTATAATTGTATCAGACTCCCATCCTTTATAACTGTGAATAGTAGAAAACTTAACTGAATTTGCATTACCGGCGCTTCCGGGTTTAGCGTGTGAAAAGCCATTGGGTTTTGTAAACTGTGCGGC
>CAYMLQ010000145.1:0-13089 GCA_964390795.1 uncultured Lentisphaeraceae bacterium | reverse complement strand
GGCAAGGTCATCAAGATCGTCGAGCGCTCGCCGCGGGACATCGTGGGCACGCTCATGACCACGGGCAAGTTCCTCTACGTCGTGCCGCTGAACCCGGTCTACCGCAAAGATTTCTATGTGCCGTCCGCCTGCAACGCCAAGCCCGGCGACCGGGTGGTGGTGCGCTTCACCGGCTGGGAGAACCGCTACGTCGCGCCCGAGGGCGAGATCGTGGACGTGATCGGCCCGGCGGATCAGCCCTCGCTCGACACGCTGGTGGTGATCAAGCAGTTCGACCTTCCGGAGGCCTTTCCGGCCGAGGTGATCGACGAGGCTGAGAAGGTCTCGCAGCGCCTGACGCGCCCCGGCAGCCGCGAGGATATCCGCAGCAAGTACATTATCACCGTGGATCCTGCCACGGCGCGCGATTTCGATGACGCGGTCTCGCTGGAGACCGACGCGCAGGGCAACCGCGCCCTGGGCGTTCACATCGCGGACGTGAGCCACTTCGTGCGGCCCAACTCGCCGCTGGATATCGAGGCGCGCCAGCGCGGCACGAGCGTGTATCTGGTGGACAAGGTGATCCCGATGCTTCCGGAGCAGCTCTCCAACGGCGTGTGCAGCCTGCGTCCGGACGAGGATCGGATGACCTTCTCCGCCTTCATGACGTTCGATGCGTCGGGCCGGATGATCGCGCGGCGTTTCGCCAAGACGCGCATCCGTTCCAAGCTGAGGCTGAACTACGAGCAGGCTATGGCGATCATCGCGGACAAGGTGCCGGAAGGTCTCACGGTGGTGCCGTCCGAAGCGCGCAAGCTGCTGAAGGAGACCTGGCAGTTGGCGGCTCAGATGCGCGCGCGCCGCTTCTCCATGGCGGCGCTGGATCTCGAAGTGCCCGAGGTGGAGGTGGTTCTCGATGAGCAGTCGCGCATGACCGGCATGCTGATCCGCCCCTACGACGAGTCGCACCAGCTCATTGAAGAGTGCATGGTGGCAGCCAACGAGGCTGTGGCGACGGAGCTGTGGACGCGCGGCATCAAGATACTGGCGCGTCTGCACGAGCCGCCGGACGAGGAGAAGCTGGAAGAGCTGCAGGCCAATCTGGCGATCCTCGGCTTCCACCCCGGCAACCTGTCCGATCCCAAAAATCTCGCGCAGTTCCTCAAGGACACGCAGGAGCACCCGCTGCGCTATCACGCGCATACGATGGTGCTGCGCAGCATGAAGCGGGCCTGCTACTCGGCCGAGAAGATCGGGCATTTCGGACTGGCCAAGGACTTTTACGCGCACTTCACCTCGCCGATCCGGCGTTATCCGGATTTGGTGCTGCACCGGCAGCTCGCCGACTTTCTCGACGGCAAGGGCGGGAAGATGCCGCAGAGCTATCTGATTCAGACGGCGTTTCTGGCGACCGAGCGCGAGCAGGTGGCGGACGACGCGTCGCGCCAGCTGATCGAGATCAAGAAGTTCCGCTTCCTGCAGCAGCAGCTCGACGAGCAGAAGCCGATCGAATACAGGGCCGTCGTGGCCAAGTGTACCAACTACGGCATTTTCATCGATATTCCCGATCTGGCGATGGGCGGCATGATCCACATCTCCAACCTCTCGAAACAGTTCGTGCGCTTCAATCCGGCGAACGAGTCCCTGAGCGCGGGCTCGGCGGTTTACCGCGTCGGCATGGTACTGAAGGTGCATGTGGCGACGGTGGACTTCAACCAGCGGCGCGCAGACTACGTGCTGGCGGGCGTGGAGGAGCAGAGGACGGAGGACAGTGGCCGGCGGGGGAGGGGAGAGGTCGGCGGGCGGCAGATGCCAGGCCGCAGCCGGAAGCCGGAAGCCGGCGGACGGCAGAAAGAGGAGCGGGGCCGGCGACCGGCGGGTCAAGCGGCGTCCGCGCCTGCACCGGGTAAGGGTGCCGCCAGAGGAGCGGGAACAAACCAGGGGGTCGCTCGAACGCCGAACGCCGAACGCCGAACAGCGAACGCCGAAGTGACCGACAAGGGTGCGAGGCCTGGTGGCCGCGGTCCGAAGCCCCAACGCACGCCGCAAGGCGGCAAGCGGCCTGAAGTCCGTAGCCAGCGGAAGCCGGAGGGTGACAAAGGAGCGCGTCCGCAGTCGAAGCGCCGCGGCCCGCGATAGCGTGGTTTTTTGCTAAAGTGTAGCCGTTTGGGTAGGGACGCCTCCCCGAGGCGTCCGCGGCGGGCTCGGGAATATCCCGTATCCGGGGTCAATCCGTCGGCAGGGTGCCTCGCGGTCTCGCGGACTGGCCTTCGCCGTTGCGCACCTGATTTCTGCGGTACTGATAGTAGGCGTCGCGCAGTGCGACGTAGGGGTCGATGGCCGCTTTCTTGAAGTCCTCGTAGTCGTCGGCCCTGAGCGAGGTGCCGTTCACGGTTTCGTAGGCTTTGACGCCCACATTGTACTCGAATCTTGGAATCAGATAGGTGAACGGATCAAGAAACAGATCCCCTGCGTAGCCCACCGTATCCCTCACGTTGGACGGCCCCAGAATGGGCCAGTCAAAGTAGATGGAGGTGCCGATTCCGTAGCGGCCGAGCGTCTGGCCGAGATCCTCGTTGCGCTTCTCCATGTGCCACCGGTTCTTTGCCGGATCGCAAAAACCCGCCACACCGACCGCGGTGTTGATGGCGAAACGCCCGATCTCGACCCAGGCGCCCTCAAACTCGGTCTGGAGCGCGCAGTTCACGAGCCGCACCGGCGTGGCGACATTAGAGACTTCAGGAATCTCGTGGGAGACGAGGATGCCGCTGAAGTCGAGCCGCTGGTGCGTCGAGGCGATCAACGCGTGAATCGAGTGGACAATGATCGCGCCGAAGCCGGTGGTGTACCCTTTGTAGCAGCAGACCCAGGCGATGAGGCCACCGAAGCAGACCGACTTGTAAAACCCGGCCAGAACGTCCTTCATTCCGACATAATCCGACATCTCGCCGAAGTAGCTTCCGGCGCTTACGCCAAGAAGCCGTCCCCCGACCAGATAGCCTCCGAAAATGCCTACGACATTGAAAATCGCGGTTAACAGAGGAACCGATATAAGCGCCTGTCAGCACGACAACAAGAACGGATCCGAAGCCGATGAACTGAAGCTGCATCCGTCTCGTAGGTTTGCGCATGAGAGATTTGCCCGCTGTCAGTTATCATCATCTTTCACCTCTTTATGTGCGCAGATTAGAACCATTAATCAGCGACATAAGTCCGCTCAAGTTTGGAGC
Organism: uncultured Lentisphaeraceae bacterium; assembly: GCA_964390795.1. Classification (GTDB taxonomy): domain Bacteria; phylum Verrucomicrobiota; class Kiritimatiellia; order RFP12; family UBA1067; genus CAYMLQ01. The sequence continues at coordinate 9,880 of CAYMLQ010000145.1, read as the reverse complement.
GGAACGCCTTCGCGTTCCGACCGGCGCGGGAAGCCGCGCCGCTCCGTGACCGCCGGACACTTATGCCGCTGCGTATAAACCCCTTCATGTGTCTATGCCCCTAGCGAGCGTCTACATCGTTAGAAACACCAGTTTGCCAGGATCATCCCAGGCGCCAATTCACGAGGCAACTGCGTGAACCACTCCTTGTTCTGTTCGATCAGGTTCACGATGCCGATCTGTACGCCTCCGTCAGCTTCACGGGTGTAGTTGATCAGGCCGAACTGTAGTCCCGAGAGCGTTCCCGCCATGTTGACAACGCCGGCCTGCACGCCGCTCATGCTTCCGCCGGTGTAGTTCGCCACGCTGACGACTAAGCCAAACACCGGACCGCCCTGCCAGCCGGAACAGTCTCCCTCCGTGAAGTTGGCAAAGGCCCACTGTACGCCCGTATACGACTCCGCATAGTTGAGGAGTCCGATGCTCAGCCCGGAACTTGCGCCCGTTGAGCCGTTCACCAGTCCGATGGACAAGGAAGCCTGCGGGTTTTCGCCCCAGACGCTCAGCGTCACACCCTCGATCCGCTCCGTGCGGTCGTAGATGGCGTAATCAGGCGTCAGACTCGCCTGAAAGAAAGGGCTCTCTTGAGCCGACGCGATGAGTGCGATACCAACCGAAAGCACACACGCGGTCATTGGTTGCTTGTTCATAACTACCTCCGTTTAAGTTACTGCATTCCTCGCAGCAACGGTTCTAACTTTGCCCGATTATGGGTTTGCATTCAATAGGGTGAACCCCCCATGCCCGGTACAGAACTAAGCGTCTTGTTGAGAACGCCACACAATTCTGCTAATATACAGGGTCATGACGGCTAGCATACAGTACGCAAGGGGGCCAGAGGAAAGGGTGATCTCCTGTTCGCCTCTTTTGACGATTGGGCGCACGCCCCCGAATGATATTGTGATTCCTCACCCCAAGGTGTCCCGGAGCCATGCGATGATCCGCATGCTGAAGCCGGGCGAGTACTACATCATTGACGTCGGCAGCACAAACGGAACCTTTCTCAACGGGAAACGCGTTGTGACGCCGACGCTGTTGAAAGATCTCGATGCCATTACTCTCGAAGACTGCGTGCTGACGTTCCGCTCCGGACTCAGGGCCTCGATTACACCGGATTCGGAGGATGATGGGCAGATCTCCGTCACGATGACGTCCATGGGTGTCCAAGTTGAGGAGATCACGCTGCTGGTCTGCGACATCCGGAACTACACGCCGATCAGCGAAAGCATGACCTCGAGCGAGCTGGCCGCGCTCATGGCCAGATGGTTCAAAATGGCCACAAAGGCCATCGATGAATGCTCGGGCACGATCGACAAGTTCATCGGCGATGCGATCATGGTGCGCTGGTCTTCGGGCACAGGCAGGAGCGACCCTTCGGCTGTCATGAATGCGCTGAGAACCGCTCAGAAACTCAATGCCATCTGCTTGCAGATCAACGCGGCCTTCACTCGTCTTCCACATCCGTTTAAGCTGGGTGTCGGCATCAATACAGGGCCTGCGGTGCTTGGCAGCATCGGCGGTTCGGGCTATAGGGAATACACCGTCATCGGAGACTCCGTCAACGTGGCCTTCAGGTTTGAGACCGAGTCGAAGAATTTGGGCAAAGATGTCGTCATCGGGCCTGAGTCCTACAAATATCTGCCGCCGCAGCACTGGTGCCGTTCGCTTCAGTCCATTACGGTCAAAGGCAAGAGCGAGCCGATCTTGGTCTGGGCGATCACCTTCGACGAGCTGGACGCGGTCCTGTCTCACGACCACAAGGAGACGTAGTTCGGGATCGCAATCCCGACTCGGCTATGCCTGCCTGGGCGTCAGGATTGCGCTCGCGACCGACTTAATTGCTGAGGCGTTCGCTTGTTGGATTGTCCCTGCACCGGGAATCGGGTATAGTACCCCGCATGATTCGGACAGGGATAGGTTATGACTCGCATCGCTTTGCCGAAGGGCGTCGGCTGGTGCTCGGCGGCGTCGAGATTCCGCACGAGCGAGGCCTTCAGGGACACTCGGACGCGGACGTGCTGATCCACGCGCTGTGCGACGCGCTTTTGGGCGCTGTCGCGGACGGCGACATCGGCCAGCATTTTTCCGACCAGGACCCTCAGTGGAAGAACGCCGACAGCACGGTGCTTCTGGCGCGCGTGATGGAGCGCCTGGCGCGGACCGGCTGGCAGGTGGTCAATACCGACGCGACGGTTATTGCGGAGGCGCCCAAGCTGGCGCCCCATATCGATGCCATGCGGACGCGGTTGGCGGAGGTGATGGGGGTTGACCGCTCGCGCATTTCTGTCAAGGCCAAGACGAACGAGGGCATGGACGCGGTCGGCCGCCGCGAGGGGATCAGCGCCATGGCTGTGGCCACCGTGGCGCAGCAGACATTTGACAACCCGTTGTGAGGAGAATAGGGGATGCAGTTTTACAACAGTCTGACACGCAGCAAAGAGCCGTTCGCGCCGCTTGAGAAAGGGAGCGTGAGGATGTATACCTGCGGCCCGACGGTCTACAATTTCGCGCATATTGGCAATTTCCGCGCGTACACGTTCGAGGATGTCTTGCGGCGCGCGCTCGCGTTCAACGGCTGCCGCGTCACGCAGGTGATGAACCTGACGGACGTCGACGACAAAACGATCCGCGGCGCAAAGGCCGCAGGCGTTCCGCTCAAGACCTTTACCGCTCCTTTTGTCCAGGCGTTCTTCGAGGATCTGAAGACGCTCAACATCCAGCCGGCCGAGGTCTATCCGGCCGCCACCGACCACGTTCCCGAAATGCTGACGCTGATCGAGCGGCTGTTCGCCCGCGGGCTGGCCTATCAGTCCGAGGACGGCTCCGTCTACTTCAGCGTCGCCAAGCTCCCGGCCTACGGCAAGCTGGCGCATCTGGACCGCGAGGGCTTGCGCGCCGGCGCCCGCGTCGCGCAGGACGAGTATGAGAAAGAGAGCTACGGCGACTTCGCCCTGTGGAAGGCGTGGGACGAGAACGACGGAGCCGTGGTCTGGGATTCGCCGTGGGGCAGGGGACGCCCCGGCTGGCATATCGAGTGTTCCGCCATGGCGATGAAGTACCTGGGCGAGACCTTCGACATCCACACGGGGGGCGTCGACAACCTGTTTCCCCACCACGAGAACGAGATCGCACAAACCGAAGGCGCGACAGGCAAGCCGTTCGTAAACGTGTGGATGCACTGCGCGCATCTGCGCGTGAACGGCGAGAAGATGTCGAAATCGCTCGGCAATTTCTTCACGTTGCGGGATCTTGTTTCCAAAGGCTGGTCCGGCCGCGAGATCCGCTATGTGCTGATCAACGGGCATTACCGCCAGCCGCTGAATTTCACGTTTGACGCGCTCGATGCCGCGCGCACCTCGCTGGCGCGCATTGACGAGTGCGTCGACGCGCTGACGGCGCTGTCCGGAGCCTCCGCGCCGAGCATTCTTCCCGTGTGGGCGGAGGCCAGCCGCAAGACGTTCGCCGAGGCGGTCAACGAAGACCTCAACCTGCCCGAGGCGTTCGCCGCGCTGTTCGCCTTGGTGCGCGAGAGCAACAGCGCCTTGCATCAGGCGGCGCTGAAGCCCGGGGAGGCGGCGGCAGCGCTGCGCGTGTTCGAGGAGATGGACACCGTGCTCGGCGTGATCCGGTTCGGACGCGCTGCGCAGGACGATGCGCTGCCCGCCGAGATCGCCGCCTTGGTGCAGGAGCGGGCCGACGCTCGGGCGAACAAGGACTGGGCTGGCTCGGATCGCCTGCGCAACGAACTCGCGGCCCGAGGCTGGGAAGTACGCGATGGCAAGGAAGGCCAGAAGGTCAAGAAGCTGTAACGCCATGTCCTACGGAAAATTCATCACCTTCGAAGGCCCCGAGGGCAGCGGCAAATCCACGCACATCCGTCTTCTGGCCGATTTTCTGCGCGAGCGGGGCGTCGCCGTCACGCTCACGCGCGAGCCGGGGGGGACTCCGACAGGCGAGGCGATCCGCCGGCTGCTGCAGCACGACGCGTCGGGCGAGTCGCCGGTCGGCAGGGCCGAGGTGCTCTTGTTTCTCGCCAGCCGCGCGCAGCATGTCGAGCGGCTGATCCGGCCGGCTCTGGCTGCGGGAACCTGGGTGCTGTGCGACCGTTTCGACGATTCGACCCTGGCGTATCAGGGGTATGGACGCGGCTTCGATCTTGGGGCGCTGCGAGAGGCGAACGCGTTCGCGACGGGCGGGCTGAAACCGGATCTCACGGTCCTGCTTGATGTGACGCCGCAAACCAGCCGAGCGCGGCTGCTGGCGCGCCAGGCCCGCACGGCGGCGGCGCCCGACCGGATCGAGCGTGAGAGCGATGCGTTTCACGTGAGCCTGCGCAACGGTTTTTTGGATTTGGCCCGGCAGGAACCGGAGCGTTTTGTGGTGCTTGCCACCGAGCGCGAGCGGCAGACGGTTGCCGCAGACATCCGCGAGGCCGTGGTCCGGCGATTGATGACCCCATGCAACTGAACGACACATTCGAGCTGGTCAAGCGTGCGATTGATGGCGGGCGCCCGGCGCACGGCTATCTGATCGTCGGGCCGGTGCGCGGCGTCGCCATGGACCTTGCGGTGCGCATCCTGCAGGCGCTCTTCTGCAAGGGCGAGCGCAAGCCGTGCGGCGCGTGTGACACGTGCCGCCACGTTGCGGAGCGGACAGAGCCGGACATACACTGGGTTTTTCCGGAAAAAAAATCGCGCATCATCAGCGCCGACCAGATCCGCGATAAATTGCTGAGCGCGATCGCGCAGACCTCGCTGGCGGGCGGCTGGAAGGCCGGCGTGCTGGTGGGTGCGGACCGGCTGAATGACGCCTCCGCGAATGCGTTTCTCAAGACGCTGGAGGAACCTCCGGAGCGGACGCTTTTCCTGTTGCTCAGCGACGCGCCGCAGCAGTTGCTGCCGACGATTATTTCGCGCTGCCAGCGGATCGATCTCGACGCGATCCGCGAACTCGGCGAGCCGTGGAAGGGCCGGGTGATCGAGACGCTCGCCAGCCCGATGTACGATCGTCCGCTGGAAAGGCTGGCGATGGCCAACCTCTTGTTTTCCGTGCTGACCGACATCAAGACCAAGGCCGAGCAGTTGGTGCTTGAAGAGTCGAAAGAAGACAGCAAGGTTGACGAGGACGACGACGTATTCGATGCGAAGGCGAGCGCGCGTTACCGTGAGATGCGCGCGGACTTTCTGCTGACGCTGACGCGCTGGTTTCGAGACCTCTTTGTTTTGACGGCCGGAGGTGACGACGCGCTCGTGTACACGCGCTCCAAGCTGGAGGTGCTGAAAGCGCGTGCGGGTAAACTTTCTCTGGCGCAGGCGATCTATAACCTGAATGCGGTCGAGGAGCTGTCGCGGCAGATGGAGCGCAGCCTGTCTGAGGAAACGCTGCTGGCTTACGCGTTGGACCGCATGCACCATGGGGTTATTTAGGAAAATCACATGCAGACGTTAGCGCGCATACGGATGCCGGAGAGCGGCGTGTTCCAGTGCCGGGTGTCAGCCGCATTAACGCTGATGCCGGGCGATGACTGTTTGGTCGAATTGGACTACGGACTGGACTTGGGCGTTGTGCTCGAACTGTTCGGCGTCAACGAGAATGCTGCGGGTGAGGAGCGGATGCCCACGTTCCGTGTGGTGCGCAAACAGGCGCCGGAGGATGCGAACCGGATCGCGGAGAATGCGGCGCTGGCGGCGAAGGCCAAGCACGCGTTCCAGCTTTCGGTCAGCCGAGAAAAAGGGCATGTGAAGGTGCTTCACACGCGTTTTTCGTACGGTAGGGAGCGCCTGTTCATCCGGTATTCGGCCCAGATTCCCGTGGATCTGCGGAGGTTCGTCGGACAGGTGCAGCGCGACTTCAAGACGCATGTGGATTTGTGGCAGGTCGGCGTGCGGGACGAGGCGGCGCTGATCGGCTGTCTGGGGCCCTGCGGCCGGGCGGTTTGCTGTTGCACGTGGCAGCGTCAGTTCCAGCCGGTGAATGTGCGCATGGCGAAATGCCAGGAGATGTCGCTGAACCCCGTGACGATCAATGGGAGCTGCGGAAGGCTGAAGTGTTGTCTGAGGTTTGAAGAGGAGCAGTACCGTGTGGCGGGGGAGCATCTGCCTGAGAACGGAAGCATCGTGAAATGCGGGGGCTCTGAAGAGGTCGAGGCGCTCGTGATCGGGCGCGACGTGATGCGTGGCCGGGTGACGGTGCGAACGCGGGATGGCCGTTTTCTGACGGTTGCGCGCAACGAGATAACGGTGGTGCGGGCGGTGCGCGCGGATGAATCTGGCAGGGAGGTTGGACGTGAAGATACTGATAGTGAATGGGCCGAATCTTAAACTTCTGGGAACGCGCGAGCCCTCTATTTACGGCGCCGAAACGCTCGACAGCATTGTGAAGCGGGTCGCGGAGCACGCCGAGGCGAGGGGGGTGCAGGTGACCGCGTTCCAGAGCGACGTGGAGGGCGCTTTAGTGGGTGCGATCGGTGCGGCGCGGGAAGAGTACGCGGGCATCATCATCAACCCCGCCGCCTACACGCATACCAGCGTCGCAATCCGCGACGCCCTTTCGGCGAGCGGGCTGCCGGTTGTCGAGGTTCATCTCTCGAATACGCACAAGCGCGAGGCGTTCAGGCATGCCAGTCTGACCGCGCCCGTGTGTGTCGGACAGATTATGGGGTTTGGAGGTTTCGGTTACGTGTTGGCGCTTGACGCGCTGTTACGGCATCTGTGTCAGCTTGAAAAAGGTGAGAAACAATGAAAAAAAAGAATCGTGCGGCGGTGAATCTGTGGATGGTCGGGTCCATCGGGATTGATGACATTCAGACGAGGGAGGAAGACCGCAAGAACCTGATGGGCGGGTCATTGCCTTTCGCGACGGCGGCGGCGTCATTTTTTACAAAGACAGGTGCGGTGGGTGTCGTTGGAAGCGATTTCCCGAAATCTTTCGAGGAGCGCTGGGAGGCGTTCGGAACGGATTTGACCGGTGTTCAGCATCTTCCCGGGGCGACCTTCCGGTGGGCTTGCCGCTATGACGAGAACATGATTGAGCGGGCGACCCTGAAGACCGAGCTGGGTGTCTTCGCCGAGTTTAAGCCGGTGTTGCCCGAGGCCTACCGAAAGGCGGCTTTTGTGCTTCTTGGGAACATTCAGCCCGAGTTGCAGCTGCACGTGCTCAAGCAGTCGAAAAAGGCGACCTTCGTTGCGCTGGACACCATGAATCTGTGGATCGAGATCGCGAAGCCGGCGCTGCTCAAGGTCATCAAGCGTGTGAATCTCCTCACGGTTAATGACGGTGAGGCGCGCATGTTGACAGGGAAGTGGAATTTGTGTGACTGCGCGGAGGCGCTTCTGAAGATGGGCCCGTCCTATGTGATCGTGAAAAAGGGCGAGCACGGCGCGCTGCTGTTTTCGAAGAAAGGCACCTTCATTGTGCCCGCGTACCCGGTCAGGCAGCTGAAGGATCCGACGGGAGCCGGGGACTCGTATGCCGGCGCCTTTATGGGCTATCTGGCACGGGCGGGCAGGGTGTCCGAGACGCTGATGCGCGAAGCGCTGATTTATGCCAGCGTGTTGGCTTCCTTCGGGGTTGAGGGCTTCAGTCTGGAGCGGCTGGAGGAGCTGCGGATGTCGCAGATCGAGAAGCGGGTCAAAGAGCTGAAACGGATGATGTCGGTTTGATAATCCGATCGGGCATATGAACTTTTCTGTCCTGATCAAACCCGCTTCGGCCGACTGCAATCTGCGCTGTTCGTACTGCTTTTATCTGGACCGTTCAGAGCTGTATCCTGAATCCGCTACGCACCGCATGACGGAAGAGGTACTGCAGCAGCTCGTCCGATCATACCTGGAAACCAGCCAGCCGGTCTATTCATTTGTCTGGCAGGGAGGCGAGCCGCTCCTGATGGGAAGCGCGTTCTACGAGCGTGTGACCGACCTGCAGATGGCGTTCGCGCGGCGCGGCGCGAACGTGTCGAACGCGATCCAGACGAACGGGCTGCTGCTGAATGACCGGCTGGCGCGGCAGTTCCGCGCCTGCCGGTTCCTGACTGGGGTGAGTCTGGACGGGCCGGAGGCGCTGCACGACAGCGCCCGTGTGGACGTGGCGGGACACGGGTCTCACGCGAAGGTGCTGGAGGGACTCGACTGCCTGAAGCGCAATGGGGCGGAGTATAATATTCTGACGCTGGTCAGCAAGCACAACGCCGACTCACCGGTTGAAATCTACGACTATCTGGTCGAGGACAGGGGGGCGGCCTTTCTCCAGTTTATCGAATGCGTGGAGCTGGACGGGCAGGGGAGGGCGGCCCCCTACTGCGTGACGCCGCAAGAGTGGGGGAGTTTCCTCTGCGCCGTGTTTGACCGGTGGTACGCCTCCGACACACGGAAAGTCTCGGTTCGGCTTTTTGACACGATTATCGCAAAGCTGGTCACGGGCCGTGACATTTGCTGCACGGCTGGGCGTGACTGCCGGCAGTACTTTGTCGTTGAGTACAATGGCGATGTGTACCCGTGTGATTTCCATGTCTTGCCCGAACTGCGTCTGGGCAACGTGATGACGCACTCATGGGAAGAGATGGCCGAGTCAAGCGTATTCAAGGCGTTTGGCGCGCGAAAAGATCTGACGCACGCGGCGTGTCGTGTCTGCCCTTACTTCAAATTCTGCGCGGGCGATTGTCCCAAGAACCGTGTGGGGCACCTTAGCGGGTCTGCGGAGCGGCTCAGCTATCTCTGCGAGGGGTGGAAGCGCTTCTACGCGCACACCTTGCCGCGGTTCGGGGAACTCGCCGAGCGCGCGCGGAAAGAGCGTCGGACGTAAATGCGCATGCCCGCTTGAGCGGGGCGATCATGCTCCCTTTCGTTACAGCCCGTATTCGGAAAGGATGAAGCGCGAGGTGTCCACCTCCGCGAGCATCTGGTCGATGAAGTGCGACTCGTCGCTCGGCAAGGCGGCGACGGTTTCGTCCATCGTATCAAGCCAGATCAGTTCGCGTTCTGGGATATGCAGGGCACCGCTGGCCTGGGCGGAGCGCAAGGCCTTCAGCGCGGTCTGTGCTGCCGCGATACCCGCTGCGTAGTGATTCTTCGCGTCCACGACCGATTGGGCGATGTCCACCGCGACATCAGGGCGCAGCACCCATGCCTGCGGGTCCGCGGAGGCGTCGCTCTCACCATGCCGCACTCGTAGCCAACCAGCGTGCGCACCTCGCTCACATCGCGCACGCCCAGCACGCACAGGGCGAAGATAACCTAGGACAGGTTGCTGGTCATGGATGGCGCATTGCTGGGCGTGAAGGGTTCCTGTGGCATGGGCGTCTCGCCCATGGTTATCACGGGCGGGACGCCCGTGCCACAGAGATGCGCCAGCACGTGCGGTTGATGGTCTGGCGCAGGGAGTTGGTGGTGATGAATCGGAAGCGTTCGGCGTGATGCTCACTCACAAGGATGGAGGGGCTGGGCGCGGAAAACGATAAACGCGGAAATATGCAGAAACCTGTTGCGCCCCTGAAGCTCCTTTGGTATCTTTCACCACCATGTCGATAGACAAAGAAGACTTTTGGGCAAACAAAGGAGAAGCACAAGATGAACAAGCGGACTGGTACGGCGGCGAAAGGTGCACACATGAACACGAGCAAACAGGCAGTGAAAGCAGCGGGCATCTTCATCTTGGGCGCGACCGGACTTTTTGCGGCAGAGGTCACAGGGCTTCTGAACGTCTCGTATGATCCGACGCGCGAACTCTACAAGGAGTTCAACGAGTCTTTCAGCCAGTCCTACGCAAAGGAACATGGGGGTAAGAGGATCGCGGTCAAACAATCCCATGGCGGCTCGGGCAAGCAGGCCCGAGCCGTGATCGACGG
>CAYMLQ010000144.1:0-13101 GCA_964390795.1 uncultured Lentisphaeraceae bacterium | reverse complement strand
AGGACCGGCTCGATCTCGCCGCCGGCGACCAGTACCACTGGTCGGGCGACGCCTATCAGATGATCGCCGAAGCGGTGCAGAAAAAGTGTGACGCCCTTCTGTCCCAATCAAAGTAATGCGAACGTGGCCGTGAAGCGATGGCTTCTTGTTTTCACGGCCACATAAGCATGTGACAGTCCGGGAGCGGCGCGGCTTCCCGCGCCGGGGGTAACGCATTTGACATCCCGTTTTATGGTCGGCACCCAGATACCCAGATCGGGCGGAAACACCGTTGGAAGGGTGCGGGCGCTGTTCGCGTCACTCGTCGCGCAGGCGGAGCTGGAAGAACCCCCGGCCGCCCGGCGGCAGGGCGGGACTTTGCGTGTCGATGGTGAGCGTGTCGCCTTGCAGGCTCCAGGCTGCGGGCGGGCTGAGACGCCAGCTCTGCAGATCCTCGGCGAACCAGAGTTCGACGTTTCCCTCGAGGCCCTCGGCGTCGAGCAGCATCTGGCCGCCGGCGATGGCGCGGGCGGCGATGAAGCGCGGGGCGTCGGGGAGGCCGGGCGAGCCGCATGGCGTGTGGCAGGGTCGCCACTGGGCGGACGTGCTCCAGAGCGGCTCTGCGGCCGCGAGGTTCACGGCCACGAGCGAGAGGGTTGCGTTGTAGGTGGACGGGTGCCACGTGTTGGAGTAGGTAAAGGTCAGGAGGTGGGTGCCGTCTGGATCCACGAGCGACAGGGTTTCGCCTTTGCGGGCGAGGTTGCCGCTGTCCCATGCGGTCAGGCGGAGGGCGTTGGTCGGGTAGAGCGTGGCGAACGCGGCGGGGTTTTTGGCCAGCACCAAGCGCGCGCCGGCGGGCAGGCTGGAGGGCGCGAAGGTGTGGCTGATGCCGGCTGCGAAGCGGACGCCCGACAGGTCGAGCGCGGCGGTGCCGGTATTGCGAAGCTCGAGCCAGGCGAAGTCGTCATTGTCGTAGGGGCTGCCCTTGGCGGGGGCGGGCGGCGCGTACATGAGTTCCGACACGCGCAGGCGGGTGTAATCCTGCGGCAGAGACGCGAGCGACAGCGAAGCCTCGGCGAGCGCGCTCCACTCGGTGCCGTTGTAGGCGCGCGCGAGAATGGCGAGGTCGTTCGTGACCGGCACGTCGGCGCGGTAGGCTGAGGTTTGAGCCGCGTCGACGACCGTGGTCAGAGAAAGGTCGAAGTAGAGGTCGGAGCTGGAGGCGTTGCACTGGTGCAGTTCGACGGCGACGACGTTCGTGCCGGCGCGCAGCAACCCGGCAGCGTTGGCCGACCGGGCGAAATAGGTGTTCTGGTCGGGCGAGCCGACGGTGGCGCTGGACCAGGTGGCGTACGTCACGCTTCCGGCGGGCATGAGCTCGCGCAGGATCTCGGAGCCGTTCAGATAGACGATGGCGCCGTCGTCACGGAGGAGTTCGAGGGCGAGCCCGCTGATACCGTCGAGCGAGTCGAGCGTGAAGACCCGCCTGAAGTAGGTGGTCGTGACCTGCGCACCGGAGACGCCGTTGACGTAGCGGCGTGTGACGGTGGCGACCGGATTGACGGTGGCGCTGCCCGCGAAGCCGAGGACGGCGGGGCCTTGGGGCCAGGCGGCGTCGGGGTAGCCGGCGTCGCGCCAGGCGAGGCTGTTTGTGGGCGCGGGTTCCGCGCCGCGGTCTGAGTAGCGCCAGTTCGCTCCGCGCGAGATGAGCGTCGCCGGCTGGAAAGCCTGTCCGAGGCTCTGGGTGACGGCGATCGCCGCAGGGTTCAGTCCGCCGCCTGGCAGGCGCGGGTCGGAGCCGTCGGCGGTGTAGAAGAAGGCGTTGGTGGCGCTGATGCGCAGCGGGTGGCCAGCAGGCACGGCGGCGTTGTTGGTCGAGAAGCGTGGCACCTCCAACCGGGAGAGCCAGCCGCGGTTGCGGAAGTGGTTGACGACGAGATCGCGCCGCTGGCTGAGGTACGTGTTGAGCACGGTGTTGCAGGCGGGCAGCCAGTTCGCGTCGCGCGTCTTGCCGCGGCCCCAGCGGGCGGACTCGGCGATGATGGCGAGGTCGAGTTCGCTCATGCGGCTGCGGAAGCGCGTCTGGGCGTTGGTGGGCGTGAGCGCACCGTCGCCGTAGAGGTGCTTTTGCACGAGGTCGGAGAAGCGCATGCGGTAGTCGGGATGGCCGCAGAGCCGCTGGTGGAGCGTCGCGGGGTTGAAGCTCGCCTGGGTCGTGAAGTCGGCGCCGGCGTAGGTGGTGTCGCAGGTGACGGGATAGCCGCCGTGGGCGCCGAGCGAGTGTTCGGCGTCGTGGCGCAGCCACTTGAAGCCGCTCGGCTTGTCGCGGCGGTACAGCCCGTACATGTTGTTGGGGAAGCCGCCCCAGATGGAGACCGGCGAGTCGGGGTCGCCGGCGTAGTAGGCCGAGAGCATGTAGACGATCAGGTTGTCCGGATCTAGGTAGACCGGGTAGTTGGTGTTGGCCGCGCCGTCGGGATTTAGCCCGCGCGCCCGCCCGTAGTTATTCGAGTAGGCTCCGCTGAAGCCCTGGTTGAGGGCGAGGTTGTGGAGCGCGTGGAAGGCGTCGAAGGTGCCGTCGGCCGCAGATGTGGTATAGCCCGGCTGAGTGGTCTTGATGCAGTCCCAGCCGTCGCTCTTGCCTCCGAGGTTGGTCGCCGCATAGTCGGCGTCGCCGCGCTCCTGCGTCTGGTAGAGTCCCCAGTATTGGCCGTTGAGGTAGAGATGGTAGTAGCGGCTGCGGGTGTAGGGCATGCCCATGTCGCGCTGAGTGTCGCGCGAGAAGGTCTCGCGGATAAAGGTCTCGGCTGCGCTGTTCTCGTAGGCCCACGAATAGTTCTGCGAGGTTCGCAAATCCACCTTGTCAAACTCGCCGGCGCCCTCATCGTCGAAGAGTTTGAACTTCAGCTTGGACTCGCCGTACTCCGACCGGAAGAAAAGGCGGAAGGAATGCTTGGGATTTCCCGTGGTGCGGCTGAACGCGCCGCGGATGCGCAGGCCGGCGTCGATGCGGAATTCGAAGTTGGTGCCGCGCACGGGGTCGATCAGTTCCACGGCAACGGGGCGCTCCCAGTCGAGGCCGTCATTCCCGGGGTTGACGTAGATTCCCGTCTGCGGGTTGAAGAGGTTGGGAAGGTCGGTGACCAGCGAGAGGGACGGGATCGCGTTGGTCATGCCGTTCCGCAGCCGCAAGGGGTCGCCCGCGACGGTCAGCGCCCTCATGCCGTACTCCATGACCTGCGAGTTGACCTGCCCGGAGGCGGGCCAGCCCGAGGGCGTTGTCGCGCCTTGCTGCACGATGTCTTCGAGGAAGAGCCAGGTGACGGTGGTGACGTGTTGCCTCACTGCTTCGGGATCGACGACGGCGGCGCGCAAGGTGGTGGTACGCTCGATGGTGAGGGGCGCGGAGTAGGCCGGAGAGTTCAGGCCCGGCGTGCTGCCGTCGAGGGTGTAGCGGATGAGCGCCGCGGCGTCGGCGCAGGAGAGTGTGGCGCTGAAGGGCGCGGTCTTGTAGCCGCGGGGTTCGCTGACGCCGACCTTGGGCGTGGGCGCGGAATAGCCTTGTCCGTTGGCCGCGCATGGGGTGGGCGTTTTGAAAAAAAAAGGGGCACGAGCGGCTGAACGCCAAAGCAGCCGGGGCTGGATCAGGAACTCGGTGTTCGTGGCGGAATCGTTCAGGGCGGTGATGCCCAAGGTGTTGGTTCCGGCGGTCAGCGCTGAGGCGGGCACCGCGTAAGTCAGCCACTGGGCGACAGCTTCGGGCAGACGCGCGGCGGAGGCCGCGCTGTTCCATGCCAAGGGAGAGGGGACGTTGAACGCAGCGAGGGGGATGCCGTTGAGGGCTGTAGCGAAGCCGTCCGCACAGCGCACCGAGAGTGTGACTGTATCTTCCGGAGCGGGAGGGGATGCGAGGACGAAACTCCAGGCCGCGTCGAGCCTGGCGTTGACGTTGGTCATCGGCGTTCCCACATCGGTCTCGATGAGAGTGCCGATGGCGCCCGCGTGCAGGAGCTGGCCTACGGGGTCGCCCGTCAGATGGAAGGAGGCGGGCGAGAATTCGGACTGGTAACCTTGTGCGGCGGAAAACTCCAGGGTGGCGCCGCCGCCGTTCTCGTTGAAAATGAGGTTCAGGCTGTAGACGCCCGCCTCGGGAAAGGTGAAGGTCGCGAGCGTCGTGCCGAACCCGCGCCCGTTGACATACTCGGACACGAAGCTCGCGCCGTGCCCGCTGAGGCGCAGGCGGAAGCCGTCATCGCTGCCCACGCAGAACGTCCATTGACCCGCGGCCGGAACATAGAGCGACCCGTCGGTCACGACCACGAAGCGCTCTCTGTCCTCGCCGATGTACGCATGCCCAGGGAAGCGAACGTCGTTTGCGAAGAAACCTGAGCCGGAGTTGGCGTGGAAGTTGATGGTGCCGTGCTGTTCGACGATGGGGTAGCTTCGGTCAGTCTTCCAGTAGGCGCTGTTCGCGACCATGGCTTCAGCAGCGTCGATGGAGTTGATGGCGGCATTCATCTCGTAGTAGCGCACGGTGAAGGTGCCGCTGACGCCGCTGAAACCCAGAGCCCCCGAGGCAGGCTGCCACGGCGCCGTGCCGGCGGCGTTGGGGACGCGGTAGCGAGCGGGGGTGCCGGCCCCCACCAGTTCGCGCACGAGCGGCGCGTGCCCAAAAGACACGTCGGCGTATTGAGGCGGGAAGAGGGGGGCGAAGGCGTCGGCGAGGGTCAGTCCGTCGGGCTGGACGAGGGCGAGGTATTCGCCGTCCTTTGAAAGGCTAAAGTTGGCGTGCAGCTCGTTGTTTGTGACGGAAACGGCGGAGCTGTCCGCGAAGATGACCAGGTAGCCGTTGGAGGCGATCGACGTGCCGTCCGGGACGCGCCATTGGGTCGGATCTGAGGCGTCGTCGGTGAGGTGCCAGCCGCCGAGAGCGACCGCTTCGGGCGCGTCGTTATACAGCTCAATCCAGTCGGCGGCCTTGCCTGACGCGTTCGTCTGGCCGGCGCTGTTCTCGGCGACGAACTCGTTGATCCACACAGCGCCGTGCGACGGCCGGGGCGTTGACACAACGGCAAGCAGGGCGCCTGCTGCACAGGCGACCACATGTCTCCAATGTCGGTCGCGGACGAACAGCGGCGGACTCGTTTGCATTACACACCCCTTCATGCCTCGAAGCGAAAGCATAATGATACCCCAATGCACGGCGGGGCGCAATCAGGAGTCTGTGCTGAAGGCCGGGCGAGCGGCGGAATCCAGTCCGGGCTGACGGTCAGTTCGATGCCCTTGCCGTTCGTGACGGGACAAGCGACGCTTTTGGAGGCTTTCTGGAATTGAGGAAAGATATTTCCCAATCTGACGCGCAAAGAGAGAGGCATTCCAGTCCGGATGACAACATCATAACTTGTTATTCATAAATTATTTATAATCATTGTTGCGAGGCTCTGTTGGGCATGGCCCGAGATTTGCGATAGACCTCATGCCGTGCGCGCCTGTGAATGTCCACCGGTGCGGAACGGCGGAAACAATGAGGGATACGATGAGAACACTGCTGGTAATGATACTGGCTGGTCTGGTGGCGGAGTGCGCGCGTGCGGGCGAGGTCTTTGTGGCGGCGGCGGCCAGTCTCACGGACGTGATGAAGGCCGTCGAGCCGCTCTACTTACGGGGTCATCCCGGTGTCAAACTCACCTTCGTCTGCGGTTCGACCGGGATGCTGCGCGCGCAGCTCCTGAAGGGCGCGCCCTGCGACGTATTCATCGGCGCTGACCGCTGGTTCGGCGGCGCGGAGACGAACGTGGACGAGGTGGTTGTGGCCGGCAGCGTGCGCCTTGTGGCGGCGAATACCTTGGTCGCCGTTGCAGGCGCAGGTGCCGCGACTCAAGGCGGTACGTTAGCGTCGTGGCTGGAGGGAGCCAGAAAAATCGGCATCGGCAATCCCGCTTCGGTGCCGGTTGGCCGCTACACCAAGAAGCTGCTCGAAAGCGAAAAGCTGTGGGAGGTTTCCAGCGCGAGATTCGTGCAGGGCTCAAACGTTCGCGAAGTTCTGCTGTGGCTGCGGCAGGGTGTTGTGGACGTGGGGTTCGTGTACGGCGCGGATCTCGTGGCCGCGAAGGACGCGGGACTCACGACGCTCGCGGAGTACGTTGCCCCCGGCGGCACGACGATCGAGTTGGCGGGCGGCGTGGCTAAAAATGCAAAGAACCCAGCTGAGGCTCAGGCGTTCCTCGATTATCTGAAGACACCCGAGTCGGCCGCTGTGTTTCGCGGGCTCGGGTTCCTTGTGGCTGAGTGATTCCCTGAGTTCTTGTGCAGGGGCAATGACGCCCGTGGCACACATGGAGGGCGAGCGTCCTCGCGCGCCGTCCAGAGATGAGTTAGAAAGCAAAGAACGGAGATTCGATCATGAACCGGTTAATGGCAACCGTGATGGCAAGGGTGAAAGGAGCAAGATGTTTGACACAACAGGCAAACTGAATTTCAGCGACACGACCCTGCGCGACGGGGAGCAGGCGCCGGGAGTGGTGTTCTCGCTGGCCGACAAGCTCCGCATCGCGGCGGCGCTCGACAGCCTGGGCGTGGACGAGGCGGAGGTCGGCTCGGCCGCGCTGGGCGCCGAGGAGCTGGGCGGCCTGCGCGTGCTGGCCGCACAGGGGTTTAAGATGCGGCTCTCGTGCTGGTGCCGGGCGCTGGAGGAGGACATCTACTACGCGGCCAAGGCCGGGATCAAAACCGTGAACGTCTCGTTTCCGGTCTCCGACATTCTGCTGGGCTCGATGGACCGCTGTCGCGACTGGGTGCTGCACCACCTCGACAGCGTGCTGCCTTTCGCGGTGCACACGGGGTGCGCGTTTTCGGTGGGGCTGCAGGATGCGGGGCGCGCCGACCCCGCGTTTCTCGACCGGGTCGTCCGCGTGGTCGCGGCCTCGGGCGCATTCCGCGTGCGGGTATCGGATACGGTGGGTATCCTCAATCCTATTACGACTGCCGCGCTGATCTCTCGCGTGAGGGCTGCCGCACCCACTCTAGACGTGTCGTTTCACGCGCACAACGATCTGGGTATGGCTGTGGCGAACGCGCTCGCTGCGACGCAGGCGGGTGCGGACACGCTGGACTGCACGGTCAACGGCCTGGGCGAGCGCGCGGGCAACTGCCCGCTGGAGGAGCTTCTCTTTGCGCTGAAGTATTCGGCGGGGATGCCGCTTGAGTGGGTGCCTGAGCGGCTGGCCGCGCTGTGCGCGCTGACGGCCGAAGCCTCGGGGCGTCCGGTGCCGCTCGCGAAGCCGGTGACGGGCGCGATGGCGCTGCGCCACGAGTCGGGCATTCATGTGCGGAGCCTGCTGAAAGACCCGCTCTCGTACGCGGCCTACCCGCCGTCGGCGGCAGGGCTGGCCGGGCATGGCTACGCGCTGGGCAAGCATTCGGGCGCGGCGGGCGTCAAGGACTTCTTCGCGACGCACGGCATCCGGCTGCCGTTCGAAGAGGTCCGGCGGCTGACCGAGTCCGTGCGCCAGGAGTCGCGGCGGCTGAAGCGCGACCTCGACGAGCACGAGGTTCTGGAGCTGTACACGCCCGCGTTCGAGGCGCGGTACGCGCAAGAGGAGGAGCGGGTGCGGAACTGTTCGTTGGATAAGGCGCTATGAGGAATCCCTTCACAGTCGTGTGTGTGGCGGTCACGGTTCTGCTGGCCCTCTTCGTGGCCGTGGCGCTGGGCAGCGTCTTTGCCATTTCGCCGGGGGCGCTGGCGCATGCGCTCACGGAGGGAGGACTGTGGCCGGTACTGAAGGTCAGTCTGCAGACGTCGCTGGCGGCCGCGCTGTTGGCGATGCTGCTCGGCACGCCGGCAGCGTATGTTCTGGCGCGGCGGGAGTTTTTCGGCAAAGCCGCCGTGGAGACGCTGCTCGACCTGCCGGTGGCGCTGCCGCCCATGGTGGCGGGCCTGGCGCTGCTGGTGCTGGTCTCACCCGCGAGCCCGACGGGCAGCCTGCTGGCGAAGGCGGGCATCCACCTGATCTTCACAAAGGAGGGGATTGTGCTGGCGCAGCTGTTCGTGGCGCTGCCGTTCTATATCCGCGCGGTGCGGTCGGCGATGTTCGCCGTCCCGCCTTCGCTTCCGGCGGCTGCGGCGGTGCTGGGTGCGTCGGAGGCCTACACCTTCTTCCACGTGATCCTGCCGCTGAGCCGCGAGGGCGTGGTCAGCGGCTTCGTCATGTGCTGGACGAGGGCGCTCGGCGAGTTCGGGGCTACGGCCATGGTGGCGGGCTGCATTCCCGGCGTGACCGAGACGCTGCCCGTGGCGATCTACACGCGCGCCACGGCGGGCGATCTGGCGTCGGCCGGGGCGGCGGCGTTCTGCCTGGCGCTGCTTTCCTTCGTGACGCTGGTCGGCCTGCGTCTCTCGTTCAAAGACCCTGTACAGAGGAGGAAGGCATGATTGCTCTCCAGAACATCGGCAAGCGGTTCGGCGAAAGGGAAATTCTGAAGGACGTCTCCTTGGCGGTGGCGCGCGGCGAGTTCGCGATCCTGTTCGGCCCGAGCGGCGCGGGAAAGACGCTGCTGCTGTCGATCCTGGCGGGGCTCGAGAGCCCCACGACCGGCCGCGTGCTGATCGGCGGGCGCGACATGACGCAGGTGGCTGCCGCGGAACGTCCGGTCACGCTGGTCTTTCAGAGGCACGCGCTCTTTCCGCATCTGACGGTCTTTGAGAACATCGCGTTCAGCCTGCGCGCGCGGCGCCGGCCGCGCGAGGCGGTGCGCGAGCGCGTCGGCGAACTGCTCGCGCTGACCGGGCTGGAGGCGTATGCGCACATGCGGCCGGATGTGCTGAGCGGCGGACAGTGCCAGCGCGTGGCCGTTGCGCGGGCTCTGGCGACCGATGCAGAGGTGATCCTTTTCGACGAACCGCTCAGCAGTTTGGACAACGGACTCAAAGCCGGGCTGCTGTCCGAACTCAAGCGGCTGCACCGCGCGAAGAGGTTCACGGCGCTCTATGTGACGCACAACCCTGAAGAAGCACATGCACTGGCGGAGCGCATGTACCTGCTGGAGAACGGGCGTACCGTTCAGGCGGCGTTGCCGCGCGTCGTGCTGGCTCAATAGCGCAACAACGACACAACGACCGGATGCCGGATATGGCGCTAAGAGAAGCGCATTCGCACCGCATTTTGGCGGCTCAGAACAGCTTCGAGCTCACTTGACATATGGCCTATATGACAAGCCATAGGCGTTCACCCGCAGTCATTCTTTTTGACTGTTCCGTTCGCAAACAGGCGCGAAATCATGCGCATGGCGCGCCCGGAGCGCGCTACCTCTGAAAGACGCACCGCGCAAGGTAGCCCGTGACCTCCGGGCACGGATGCGAATGAACGGGAATACCAAAAATAGAATTGCCGGTTCACCCGTGTCATCTATTATTTTTTTTTATTGCCCCACCTGACGGACCCTGGCACCCTTATGTCGTTGCGCTGGGGTAACGTGGCGTCCTGCGGGATGGAAATACGTGTTTGCCTAAGTACAGCCTTCCGACGCATCCTAGGCCAATCCCGGCCCCCAGACCCCATGCACCAGACCCCTTGCGCCTTGACTCTGCGCCTTGACTCTGTCAGTTCCAAGGTGATACGCTTCAAGCATACGGTTCAGATGGTCAGCCGGTTTGAGGTTTTATCGGAAAATCGCGCTTAGGGCTATCCTGACACCGCCATTTTGCGAAACAGATTTTAAGATGTAATCGGATTAGGCAGTTTCGATGACAAAGTAAACTCAAGACATTGAGATTGCGATCAAGTCGGTTCCAAGAGGAGTGCGGATAGGAAAGGATTGTAGTGCCATGGGGATCGAGCATATTGAGTTCGTGATTAACCTGGAGAAAGCCTTTTCGATCATCGTGTCGGACGATGAGCGGGTGCTACATCTGGTTACCGCCGGAGATGTTTATGATCTAGTTTCGGCAAAACTGCGAATCGCCGGACGCAAGGTCGATCCGGATGCTCTTTGGTCTCAACTCACGGACATGATCCTTGCTGTGGGAAACTTCCGCGACAAAGGTAAACTCATCGTTGTCAAGCGACAGACGAAACTGATTGATGATCTGGGCTGGGGATAAACGGGAACTCGTTGTTGTAAGAGCAACCAAAAGACGATAAGGTAATGTACCCTTATGAATACACGATGGTGATTGCCCCTCTTGCCTGACAGAAGCCAAGTTACTCGCACATGCCGACAAAGCTGACCAAGCCGGTATTGACTTTCCCGGCCGGTTCTTGCACGCTGGTACACATGATGAAAACAAGTTGGATGCGGGGGATGTTGGGGGCGCTCTCGGCTGGCTGTGCGGCCGTGGCTCTTGCGGAGGAACCTGCCACGAATCGTGCGGCCGGAGGCGTAGTCACTTACGAGGCGTTCGGGGCGGTGGGAGACGGCGTGGCCGACGACCTGCCGGCGATCTGCGAGGCGCACGCCCACGCCAACAAGCATGGGCTGAAGGTGCGGTCGAACCCCCAGTCGACCTACCAGCTCGGCCGCAGGGCGCTCACCGCCGTGATCGCCACCGATACCGACTGGAGCACGTCGCGCTTCCTCATCGACGACAGCCAGGGCGTTGAGAATCACCGTGCGGCGCTTTTCGACGTCGTTTCCCTGCTGAAGCCGGTGCCGGTCAAGATCGATCGGCTTTCGCGAGGTCAGGCGCAGCTCGACGTTCGGCCGGCCAGCGACTGCCTGGTTTATGTGGAGAACGCACGGCGCAAGATCTTCATCAGGCGCGGTCTCAACCAGAACGACGGCACCGCCCCGAAAGAGGTCTTCATCTTGCGCCGGGACGGCTCGCTGGAGGGGGGCATCGACTGGGAGTACGAGGTCGTCACCCGGGCTGAGGTCCGGCCCATCGACCCGCAGCCGCTGGTGCTGCGCGGAGGCGTCTTCACCCACGTGGGCAACCGCATGCGGCAGGAGAAGGGCTACAACTACTGGAGCCGCAACATCCGCATCACCCGCTCGAACACCGAGGTCGACGGCCTGACCCACCGCGTCACCGGCGAGACCGAGGTCGGGCACCCTTACGACGGCTTTCTGAACGTCCGGCAGTGCGCCAACATCACGCTGCGCAACTGTTTGGTCGATGGGCGCAAAACGTACCGGACCCTCGGCGCGGCGGGCAAGCCGGTGTCGATGGGCACCTACGGGTACAGCGTTTCCCTGGTGGTGAACTTCCGCATGCTCGGCTGCCGCATGGAGATGGAGAAGATCAATGACCGCAGCCGCTGGGGCGTGATCGGAAGCAACTTCATGAAGAACATCCTGCTCGAAGACTGCGCGCTCTCGCGGATGGACGTACACCAGGGCGTTTCCGGCTCCTACGTCATCCGCCGCTGCACGCTCGGCTACGCCGGTCTCAACGCGGTCGGCCGGGGTCGTCTCGTCGTCGAAGACTCCACTTTACATGGCGGCAACTTGATCACGTTCCGCTCGGACTACGGCTCGCCGTGGGACGGCGAGGTCCTGATCCGCAACTGCCGCTGGGTGCCCAACGCGGGCGCCTCCGCGCGTCCCGTCCTGTTCAACATGAGTAACGACGGCACGCACGATTTCGGCTATCCCTGCTCCATGCCGCGGGAGATCCGGATTGACGGGCTGTTCGTGGACGACGCCAAGCACCCGCCGGATTACGAAGGGCTGACCTTCTTCACCGATCCGCTTGGCGGGCCGAAGAAAGAGCGTCCTTATCCCTACGCGCTGACGAAGACGCTGAGCCTCCGCGGCCTCAAGACGGCCAGCGGCAAGCCGCCGCGCGTCTGCGCCAACCCGGAGGTGGCGAAGGTGATCAAGGTGAGCGCCGAGTGAGCGCGGCAGGCCGGCGTGATCCGCAAAGAAGCCGCGCGTTCGCCCCGATTGCCGCAACGCGCAGCGTTCTGCACCTGTTTGCGAACGAGAGTGTCAACATGTGAACGGCTGCGCCCGGTGTTCGCAAAGTGGTTCGCCAGTGGTTCGCAAAGTGGTTCGCAAAGTGGTGTTCGCGGTTGACGCAGGGCGGGGGAATGGGTATCCTATTGCGCCAATCGTGCAAGGGATACCCGTTTCATTTTCCGGATGAGCCGCCGGAAAGCGTTGGCGGGTTCCGGCAGGGTTGGTCTCGAAAGACCCGTCTCGGATGTCCTCACAACAGCTAAGGAGTTAACGAAATGGCAATCAAGGTTGGTATCAATGGGTTCGGCCGCATCGGCCGTATGGTGTTCCGCGCGGCGATCAAGAACTTCTCGAAAGACATCGAGATCGTCGGAATCAACGATCTGCTGAGCCCGGACTATCTGGCGTACATGCTGAAGTATGACTCGGTCCACGGCCCGTTCCAGGGCGAGGTGGCGGTCGAAGGCACCAACCTGATCGTCAACGGCAAGAAGATCCGCCTGACGGCTGTCAAGGATCCGGCCGAGCTGAAGTGGTGCGAAGTCGGCGCCGACATCGTGATCGAGTCGACCGGCCTGTTCTTGGACAAAGAGACCGCCACCAAGCACCTCACCGCGGGCGCCAAGAAGGTGATCCTGTCGGCCCCGTCGAAGGACGACACCCCGATGTTCGTCTACGGCGTGAACGACAAGAAGTACGCCGGCGAGGCGATTATCTCGAACGCCTCCTGCACGACGAACTGCCTGGCGCCGATCGCCAAGGTTCTGAACGACAAGTTCGGCATCGTCAAGGGCCTGATGACCACCGTGCACGCCGCCACGGCGACGCAGAAGACGGTGGACGGCCCCTCGATGAAGGATTGGCGCGGCGGACGCGGCATCCTCGAGAACATCATCCCGTCCAGCACCGGCGCGGCCAAGGCGGTCGGCAAGGTGATCCCCGAGCTGAACAAGAAGCTCACGGGCATGGCGTTCCGCGTCCCGACCTCCGACGTGTCGGTCGTCGACCTGACCGTGGTGCTCGCGAAAGAGACCACCTACGAAGAGATCAAGAAGGCGATGAAGGAGGCCTCCGAGGGCGAGCTCAAGGGCGTGCTGGGCTACACCGAAGAGAAGGTCGTCTCGACCGACTTCCGCGGCGAGGCTAAGACCTCGGTCTTCGACGCCGAGGCCGGCATCATGCTGGACTCGACCTTCGCCAAGATCGTGAGCTGGTACGACAACG
>CAYMLQ010000143.1:0-13216 GCA_964390795.1 uncultured Lentisphaeraceae bacterium | reverse complement strand
TGCCAGAGGGTGATGGTCCAGCCGTCGTTGTCGGAGTAGCGCTCGTAGATCGGCTTGCCGTCGAGGCCCTTGAGGAAGGCCGCGTCGCCCTCGCGCTCGAAGGTCGGGCCCTTGGGATGGTCGCACCACCAGGTGGGGTTGGTGTAGGGGCTGATGAGGTGGCCGAGGCTGCGGGCGCGGTCGAAGAAGGCCTTGAACTCCTCGGGCGTGCCGAACCGCGCGTTGGGCGGCAGGTGGTCGGGGTACTCCTTGTCAAAGCCGCCCTTGAGATAGTCCGAGAAGTGGACGAGGGTCGGTACGGGCAGTTTGTCGAGCGCGGCGGTCTTCTCGCGGGCGGGGCCGACGAGAAAGAGCAGGACTGACTGCTTGAGTCGGGCGAGGGCTTCGGGCTTCATCTTGTCGGCGAGCAGGCGCGTGAGGCCGTTGTCGTCGACGTAGCGGGCGAGGTCCTCGTAGACCGGCGTGCCGAGGGTCAGGCGCACGACCGGGGTGCGCCAGGTTGTGCCGGCGTTGACGAAGGTGTTGAAAGCGTGGTCGCAGTAGCCGCCGCGCTCGTCGCCGCCACAGGCGAGGCTGCCGGGGATGAAGATGTCGGCGGGGTTCTTGGCGGCGTCCCACGGCTGCTTGACGGTACGCGGCTGGACGCGGTAGAGCGCGGCGGTGCCAGCGCTGGATTCCAGATGCAGGAAGTCGGAGAAGGCCACGGGATAGGCGAGGCTGTACGAGAGGTAGCGGTGGGGGCGGAGCGCCTGGTAGAAGGAGTAGCCGCCGACCTCGAACCAGTTGCCGCCGGCCTTAACGTAGCCGCGGATGGTCTCGAGCACGGCGGACAGGCCGTCGTCGCTGGCGGCGGGGATACCCTCGCCGTAGGGGTTGAGGATGCAGAGGAAGTCGGGGCTGCGGGCCGCGTCGAGCATGGCCTGCGGCGAGGCGAGTTCCGTGAAGGTCACGCGGCCTTTGGAACGTGCGGCGACGGAGGCGAGGCGGTCGCGCCAGTCGGCGACGGCGGTTTCGGCCCAGTTGCCGCGCTCGGGGCCGTTGGTGAGGCTGACGAGGCCGATGCGGGCGCGCGGCGCTGCGGGCGCTGAGGCGAGCTTCTCGATGACTGCGCTGACGAGGGTCAGGGCGGTGGCGCAGTCGTTGTCGCGCACGCCGCCGCCGATGCGCCAGAGGCCGCCGGAGGTGCCGCCGAGGCGGCTGGCGGAGAGGTAGGGTCCGTTGGCCGAGTCGGCGATCACGAGGTCGGCCTGGCCGGGGGCAGGGGCGCGGTTGACCACGGCTTTGGCGGCCGCGATGCGGGCGGCGACGGCGGGCGCGAGCCAGCGGCGGCCCTCAGCGGTCACGGTGAGGGGCACGGCCGGGTCGTGGACATCGCGCAGGACGAGCGAGCCTCCGAAAAGGGTCTGGTAGCCCTTCGAGCCGCAGGAGAGGGCATTCCAAGCGGAGGGGCTGTCTTCGGGCTGCCGCTGGAAGAAGCGGCGGTTGAAGGCCGCGCCGAGGGCCGTGTTGCCGTTGTGGGGGAAGACGAAGCGGGTGACTGCGGCCGGGTCGAAGCGCAGTCGGCCGGGCAGGTCGAGGCGCAGGAGCGGCTGGGAGGCGGGGGTGGTTTCGGCGGAAAGCTCGACCCCGTCGGGGCGCGTCCGGGCCGTGACACGCACGGTGAGAGCGGCGCAGGCGTAGGTGAAGGTCAGCGCGTCCTTGTCCGGCCCAGACTTGCAGGAGAAGGCGTAGAGCGCGTTGGTGGCGTGGAAGCGGCTGGCATCAAGGGTGGTATTGTCCGCGAAGCGGGCGGACCAGAGGCCGGCCTCGCCGCTCTGCCAGACCGAGGCGGTGGAACCTTTGGGCGTAACGGCGGTGATGGCGCCGGTGTCTGGGCAGAAGGCGACGGCGCCGGCGGGGGTCTGGAGGGCGAGGTCACGGGCGGGACGCCCGTGCCACGCAGGGCCGTCGGCGGCGCTGAGGGCGGAGGTCAGAAGCGACAAGGCGAGAGCAAGTTTCAAGTACATGGCCCGTATTTAAGGCGCGGGGCGCAAAAAGTCAAGCCCTGACGGTTCGCAGGTCGGGATCACAATCCCGATCTGCGAACCCCCTAGGAATAATCGTCGATAAAATAAATTCAAATAACCGTTGCGCTTCAGCGACTTTTTTGGTCTAATCATCACACGATTAGCAGAAGTTCTGTTAAATCGCACTCTGTTTAAGGATCAGAACGTCGGTTGAGTCCGAAAAATTGGTTTGATTACACGGCGAGGAGATTGTGAAATTATGAAAAAAATAGCTGTGAGTTCGATTGTTTTGGCCCTTATGTGCAGCGCGGCCCAAGCGGCATTGTGGAACTCTGCATGGTCCGGTGCGACCTATTCTTCGATCAGTGATGCCTCGGGGGACGGAGCCGGCATTAACAAGGATATCGTTTCATTAGAAAGCGTGTATGGCAACGACGCATCCGGGACAGGGTATTATTTTAAGATGGTGCTGAACAGTGGTGATAATCTGAAAAACAACACTGCGTATATGCTTAATTTTGATATGGATAACAATGCCGGTACGGGCAATAACGCGGGTACGAGCACCTATATCGCTACGGGTATGACAGGCATCGACAAAATTATTGATGCCCACTATGCCGGCGGATTTACCAGTGGGACTCATAATCACGACCTGTTGGTCAACCCACCTAGTAATTTCAACTCGGGTACTCTTGCTGCTTTGGGTGGAGTTTACAGCGCGACGGGTAATACTCAGTTCGAGTGGTTCGTTCCGAGCGCGTCGCTTGCGTCGGGTGTAACTGTGAGAGGTTCGACGTTGTACATTGGCACCACCTTCGGCGGGGGTGATCCCACTGTGACGTATGATATTACCGATGTTATGACGGTCGTTCCTGAGCCGACCAGCATGGCGCTGTTAGCGCTGGGCGTGGCGGCCCTTGGACTGCGCCGCAAGTTCCGCGCGTAAGCGGATTCCGAGTCTGGTGAAAAAAAGGGCGAGGCCGCAAGCCTCGCCCTTTTTTTGTCAAGGAGGCGCTTGCAAAACCAGCAACCTAAATTTGACTTTTCGTTCACGGGACTGCGCGGAAAATGAGCGCAAGGCACGCCCGGAGGCCGTGCGCCACCCCTGAAAGATGCACCGCGCAAGGTGGCGCGCGACCGGGCGTGGATGCGAATGAACGAAGATGCCAAATTTAGAATTGCTGTTGCAAAACCCTGCAAGCGCTAAGGGGTAAGGGGGTTCAGGAAACCAGGGTTCAAGCCGGAATCGCCCCCTGAACCCCGAACACTGAACCCTCCTCTTGCATATACCGGAGGTTTTGCAAGCGCCTCCAAGTTTTACCGTTTCTTGAGTTCGGCTGAGACGGCGTGCAAGTCGGCGCGCTGTTGGGGTGAGAGGCGGTCCGCATGCTGGTTGAGCCGCCGCACCCGTTCGCGGGTTTCGGCAGGGTCGCCGCCGCTGAGGGCTAAAATCCGGACATCGGTAAGCCTGAAAGGCAGGGCTTTCGGGTCGAGCGCGAGGGCGGCGTCGCAGGCCTGCCGTGCCTCCTTCAGACGGCCTGCGGCGAGCAGGATGCAGGCGAGGGTGTCGTAGGCAAAGGCGTTTTTCGGGTCGAGCGAGAGCGCTTGGCGGATCGCTTTCTCGGCCTCTTCCAATTTGCCCTGTAGGCGCAGTGTCTCGGCCAGGTCATTGCAAACGGGCGATGAAGGCTTTGCGGCCAGGCTCCGGCGCAGATGCGCCTCGGCTCCTGACAGGTCGTTGCGGTTGATCAAGAGGGTGCCCATCAGGTAGTTGGCCAGCACGTCGTCGCGATCAATGCGAAGCAGAGCGACCGCATGGCGTTCTGTCGACGCCTCATCTCTCAAGGCATAGTCCAGATTTAGCAGGGCGGTCAGAACCTGCCGGTTGCCGGGACTCAACTTGTAGGCGCGCAGAAAGGCCGAGCGCGCCTCTTCGTAGCTTTTTCGCCCCTTGGCCTGAAAGACATAACCTTGAGTCAGGGCGATCAGGTAATGGGGCGCGTTGCCTGTGGCGGTCAACATACGCGGAAGGATGATCTGCTCAACCTCGGCGGCCTTGGCCTGCGTGATGAGGATGTTGGCCTGCAAGGCCCAGGCACGTAGAAGTTTCGGATCCTGGTCCGTCAACTCCTGCAATTTGCGCTGGGCGGTCTCCCAATCGTTTGCCGCAAAATCAATCGTCGCGTCTTCCAACTGATATGTGGCATCGGGAATGCCGGCCAGTTTGGCGTCGTTGAGATACGTGCGCGCGGCTTTCACGTCCGACCTGCTGACGGCCACGCGGACCATGCCCAAAAGGGCTGGAATATCCAGTGGCGTTTGGTCGAGAACACGTTGATAAAGGGCTGCGCTTTCGGTCAGATTCCCGTCTGAGAGTTCGATTTCGGCCAGCCCTTTGAGAAACGGAGCCTTCTGTTCTTTCGGCGACAGTTCCATCGCGCGGCGCAACGCGGCGGTCGCCATCTTGGGCTGTCCGAAGCTGCTCCACTGCGCACTTTGCCGGGAGAATTCACCGGGAACGCGTACATACCCGTAGAAGCGGGCGAGGCGGCCAGGGTCAGGAATACTGCTGAGTTTATCAAGCGCGATTCTCGCGTCGGTCTCCGCTTCCGGCTTCTCCGCGGCCTCAACGCCTTTGCGGGTCAAGACCACGCGGTTGAGCATGGCGCTGAAGTTGTCAGGGCAGAGCGACAAGGCCCGCCGGTAGGCTTTATAGGCTTCGGTGGGACGCTCCAAGTCTTCGAGCAGGACGCCCAGATTGTTGGCCACCAGCGAGACGTGGCGGCGCAAGGCCCCACGCAGCCAGAGCACCGGATCTCCCTCTGTCTCACCCGCTAGCATCTGTTCGGCCTCCGCCCAGAAAGGTTCCTGTTCCTGACAGAGATCCCTGTTGCGTAACGGGGCGGTGTCCTGGCAGGCGGTGAAGAGCAGCCGGTCGGGAAGAGGGGTCAGGCCCGCCTCGAACAGGAGGTCTGGCGGGGCGTAAAAGGCCACGCGGTTGGCGGCATGGGGGTCTGTTGCGAGCCAATCCTGAATAAAGGCTGCCCCCCCCAGATTGGCGGCGTTGAGGTAGTCCGACGCATTCGTTTTCAGTGACGCGTCATCGGTGATCGCCTGACGCAGGCGGCGGATGTGGTCAGGTTGGCGTTCCGAAGAGAGGTCCAGCAGGTGAAGCGTTTGTCCGCGGCAAAGGGCTGAGATCTGTAGAAGCGGATCCAGCAACCCGTCTGTGACGAGCCACGTTCGGTCTCCAAGCTGGCCCAAGAGGGCTTCCACATAGGTGCGGGCAAAGGCCCCGCGTCGTCCGCTGGCGAGACGGCCGTTGGAGAGGGCGGAAAGAAGAGTTGCCGCGACAAGTGCGACGCAGAGGATGCAGAGCAGGGCCACGCGCAGGCGGCGTTCTTCCGCTTGCACGTCCGGGACCCTCCGCGAACCGCGTTTGTGTTCACGCTCGGCCTCAAGGCTGGAGTCGCACAGGCGAGCGAACAAGCAGGCGAAGGCGTAACCTGCAGTCATAGACGTCAAGAGAAGTTCGAGAACAGGCAGGCGCCCACCCGGAAGCGCGTTTGCCCACGGCAGGAACGAAACGTTGGCATGGATCAGAAGCGCAAGGACGGCCAACACCACATGGAACAGGGCTGCCGCGATGTTCCGTCGGTCGTTCAGGCCTGTTTTCGCTTCGAATTGGATAGCGACCCAAGGCACGGCAATGAAGAAGACAGGCCAGACCCAGCCCACGCGCGGGAACATGTTCTGCAACAGGTGGTATTGTTCCTTGAGCAGATAGAGTGAGAGGGATTGGCCTTTGGCGATAGCCGTCTGAAGCGCGTCGCCGCTTGCGCTTGTATGCCGGAACAAATAGGCGCAGAGAACGGTGCCGATGACGCCTGTCACGGTGAGTCCAGCGAGACGTCCCCACGGCGTGTCATGCCGCCTATACATGGAAATCAGGAGACTGGCGATTAAGAAGGGCGCGACGACCAGCATCAGCACGGTTTCAACAATCCCCACTCCGCAGAGCAGGGCGAGGGCGTACGTCCGCCATTTGCCGCCGCTGGCCACATAGTCCTGAAGCAGGTTGAAAGCCAACACGATCAGGATCGCGTGGAACCCCTGCGTGTGAAGCCGGGTGGCAGAGACCCACACGGGCGCGCTTGTCGCAAAGAAAAGCGCGGCCAGCAGGCCGGACAGAATGGCCGTGCCGTCAGCATAACGCTCCTCGATCCCATCCGGCCGGATCTTACTCCGGATCCAGCCGATCATGTAACGGGTGAGCAGCCCAACCGCTATTCCGGCACACAGGGCACTCCAAAGATTCAGGGTATAGACGGCCATGTCGGGTGATAACCGGGCAAGCGGCGCGGTGGCGAGGCGCCAAAGCGGAAAGCCGGGGCCAAACCAAGGTTCGATATTCAGGCGGGAGACCGTCAACGCGGCCGATTCTCCGGGAAACGCGCTTGGACTAAGGGAGAGCCAAAAAAGCACAAAAGAAGATATACCTGCCGCAAAAGCGACTCCGTTTTTGATGCCGGGCGAAAGGGTCAAGCGTGAGAAAGGGACGAAGCTGGGCATACAGAACCTCCTGATAATACCCGTGGTGCCGAGTAAGTTCGCTTCACATTTTCCGGCATTATGAATTTCATTGCAAGGGTGAAAATCGGAGATTCGGCGTTGACGCGGCTTAACCAGCGGCCTATAGTAAAGCTGATAAATGGAGTAGTATGCAGAAGAGCGTGGACCTGACGTCTGGAGAGGGCGCGATGCTGCCGGAACGCGTGCCCGCGATGGTGTACACGATGGCCTCGCACCCGCAGACAGGGACGATCATCTTGATGCTGTAATTGAGGTGGCGCGGGCTCTCCGAGCCCGCTTTCCGCGCTGGGGACAGCGCGGGCCACCCGTAGCGCTCGCTGTGGCACGGGCGTCTCGCCCGTGGACTCATGGGCGGGACGCCCATGCCACAGGACGCGTTTTTGAAAGGGGAGGTTGATATGAAGCGGAATCTGATCGGTGCGATGTGGGTTATGGCGGCGTGCGGCGCGTTCGCGCAGGCGCTGCCAGCGGAGTGGATCGATGTGCCGTTCGGCACGTACACGGCGGCGTACGAGGGCGGCAGCACGTATGACGCGGGAGTGTTTACGGTCACAGGCACCGGCAACAACATGTACGATACGGCCAACGACGGCGGGCGCTTCGTGTTCCAGCCGCTGCTGGGCGACTGCGAGGTGATCGCCCGCGTTAAGCTGCCAACCGCTGCGGGCTTGGACTACGGCGCCCGCGCGGGCGTGATGATCCGCCGCCCGGCTATCCGCCGCCGACCCCGCGCCTGACGGACCGCCCCGCCAGCGAGCGCGTGACCGCCCCGTGCGTCGCAGTTGGCGCGACTCTGGAGGTGGACGTCACCGAGATGGTGCGCGAGGCCGCGCGCGTCAACGCGGACAACAAGCTGAGCGTCGGCATTCTCCGGATGGACTCCGACGGCAGCTTCAACCTCGGGTTCTACTCCAGCGAGGCCACTGGCGCGACGACCAACTACGGGCCGGGCGACGCGATGGTCTTCGACCTGACGCGCCCGTTGAAGGCT
Source organism: uncultured Lentisphaeraceae bacterium (assembly GCA_964390795.1). GTDB lineage: Bacteria > Verrucomicrobiota > Kiritimatiellia > RFP12 > UBA1067 > CAYMLQ01. Next base: position 5,623 of record CAYMLQ010000143.1, on the reverse strand, counting down.
GCGCAAGCGGCTGCGGCCGACACGCTGCTGGTCCACCTGCTCATCGTGACGCCGAACGGTGGCGGGAACATCTCGGTGCGCTCGCTGCAGGCGGCGATGCTGGACGATGTGCCCAGCGTGCTCTACACGGTGCCGGCTTATCCGGCGCCGGGTTCGGTGATGCTGCTGAGGTAGGGCGGAAGGGTTCAGGGTGTCAGGGTTCAGGCTGACAGCATGCGGTTGAACAGGGCTACGGCGTTTCCTCCTGAACGCTGAACCCCGAACCCTGACCCCTTCGCTTGTGCAACCCGATCCTTAAAAATCGTCATTTGCGCTTGACCGCCGGGGGGGAATCATAGAAACTAATGACACTGCGCCGTTATGGCACAGTTTAGGACGTTGGTCCTTTGGGAAAGAACGCGCGATGTTCAATAAGTTTCTGTCCTTGTTTTCCAGCGATATCGGGATCGACCTCGGTACCGCTAATACCTTGGTTTATGTCAAAGACCGCGGGATTGTGATCCGCGAGCCCTCCGTGGTGGCGATTCAGGAGGGGACGAAGCGCATTTTGGCGGTCGGCGAGGAGGCCAAGAGGATGATTGGCCGCACGCCGGGTAACATTGTGGCGATCCGTCCGATGAAGTCGGGCGTGATCGCGGATTTCGATATCACGGAGGCGATGATCCGCTATTTCATCCGCAAGGTTCACGTGCGCAAGCTCGTGAAGCCGAGGGTGATCGTGGCGGTTCCGAGTGATATCACAGAAGTTGAGAAGCGGGCCGTGCAGGAGTCTGCGCGGCATGCGGGCGCCCGAGAAGTCTTCCTGATCGAAGAGCCGATGGCAGCCGCCATCGGTGTCGGGCTCCCCGTTTCCGAGCCAGCCGGCAACATGATCGTCGACATTGGCGGCGGCACGTGCGAGGTCGCCCTGATCTCGCTGGCTGGCATCGTGTACGCGCGGAGTGTCCGCGTGGGCGGCGACGCCATGGACGAGTGTATCGTCCAGTACATGCGAAGAGTTTACAATCTGATGATTGGAGAGCGGACCGCGGAGGAGATCAAAATCACGATTGGTTCGGCCTATCCTATGGGTGAGGAGCGCACGCTGGAAGTCAAGGGCCGCGATTTGGTGGCCGGACTTCCCAAGACCCTGACTGTCACGTCGGAAGAGATACGTGACGCGTTGCAGGAGCCGGTTTCAGCGATTGTCGACGCGGTGCGGATCACACTCGAAAAGTGTCCGCCCGAACTCGCCGCTGACCTGGTGGACCGTGGCATGGTGCTGGCGGGCGGCGGCTCGATGCTGCGCGGCCTGGACAAGCTGATCGCGTCACAGACAGGATTGCCCGTCACGCTGGCCGACGACCCGCTGAGCGCGGTCGCGGAGGGGACGGGAGTGGTGTTGAACGAGCTGAATTTCCTGGCCAAGTCGAAACTGGGCCGGTGATCTGTTTTTCTCTCGGCTGCTATCCGGTCTCTGCCTGCCCGATAAAACGGGGGAGCGACCCGGGTGAAGCAATCGAAAATGTGGGTATGGTTGTTGGTGTTGTCGTTGGGGGCGCTGATTTTCTGGCGCGCCGGCGTGCGCGATTTCGCGCGCGAGGCGGTCTACCCCTATGCCAACGCCAGCAATTGGTTCGAGCGAACGGTGGGGGTTCGCGTTCGGGCCGTTTTCTCCCGCGCCAGTCATGCGTCGCGCAATGCGATGCTGGAGCGTGATGTGGCGCGTCTGCAAATCATGGCGTCGGAGGCTGAGGCGCTCGAGGCCGAGGTCGCCCGTCTGCGCCAGCTTCTCGATTTCTCGCCGCCTGTGGCGTGCCGCTGGCTGGCCGCGCCGGTTCTCTCGCGCGGCGGAACCTCGGCGGTCTGGCAGAGCGTGCGGCTCGGCAAGGGCTCGCTGCACGGCGTGCGCAAGGGCGATCCGGTGGTGGTTCCCGAGGGGCTGGCGGGGCGCGTGGTGGACGTCTCGCCGCACACCAGCGAGGTGATGCTGATCTCCGACCCGAACAGCCGCGTGGCCTGCGAACTGGACGTGCCCGGCGAGGGCGTTGGCGTGGTGCGCGGCATCCTTTACGGCGGCGGCTCCAGGCCGGCCTCCGATCCCAAGCTGACCCTGCTGTACGTGGTGGATCCGATGCGCCTGCGCTACCTGGCGCGCGAGTTCGAGCCGGCGCCGCGGACGCGCGTGGTGACCTCCGGGCTGGGGCAGACCTTCCCCAAGGGGCTGACGGTCGGGTATCTCTTGGAGAGCAAGCTGGAGCCGAACAACCTGTCGCGCGAGGCCGCCGTTCTGCCGGCCGTCGATCTGGCGTCGCTCCACGCGGTCTTCATCCTGGCGGCAAGGGGGTCCCATGCGCCTTGACATGAACCTGCCTGTGGTGGGCATCGCGCTGTTCGCGGCCGCGGTGGCGCAGGATCTGATCCCGGTCACGCCGCACGTGCCGGTGAAGATCGTGTTTCTGACGGCGGGAGCGTTCTACACCATGCTGACCAAGCCGGTCCCGGTGGCGCTGACGGCGCTGGTGTGGGCGGGCGGGCTGACGGACGCGCTGGGCGGGCTGCCGCTGTTCTGCACGCTCACGTTCCTGCTGGTTTGCTACGGCGCGGTGCGGGTGTTGCAGCGGGTGTTTCTGGAGGCGACGCTGGTGCAGGGCACGCTGCTGGTCGCGTGTGCGGCGATGGTGCAGACCCTGTGGACGCGCGCGTGGGCGGGGACGGGCGAGCCGGTTTTCGCCTGGCAGACGCTGAGGGTTTTGGGCGCTTCGGCGCCGGCCGGCATGGTCGCCGGCTTTGTGGGTTTTGCGGTGTGCGGCCTGATGGACCGCGTCTCCGGCGTTGTGAAGCCGGTGAAAGAGGGCAATGGCTTATTGTGGGCAGAAACTAACCGATAGCTGGCGGATGGCGGTTTTGGCGTTGGTGTTTGCGGCGGGCCTGGTGTTCCTGGCCGTGTCGCTGCATCGGGTGCAGGTTGTCGAGTTCTCCGAGTTCGCGCGCGATCAGGTGCGGCAGAGTGTCCGTCGCGTCCAGGTGCCGGGGCCGCGCGGCCGGATTTTCGACCGCAACGGCGTGTGCCTGGCCGAGAACCGCCCGAGCTACTGCATCGCCTACTACGTGGAAGAGCTGCGCAAGCGCGGCAAGTGGGCGCAGACGATCGACGCGGTGGACGCGGACATCGACCGGCTGGCCGCCGTGCTGGGCATGCCGCGCCAGATCTCCCGGGCGGCGGTGTCGAACCATGTGATGCGCAGCCTGCCGATGCCGCTGCTGGCGTGGCGCGATGTGGAGCCGGTGACGCTGGCGCGCTGGGCGGAGACGGTCGAGGCATTTCCGGGCGTGGACGTGTATGTGCAGCCCGAGCGCTCCTATCCGCAGGGCACGCTGGCCTCGCACGCGCTCGGCTATGTCGGGCGCGACCGGCCGCATTCGCTGCCCGGCGAGAAAGTTCACTTCTATCTGCCGGAGATGATCGGCAAAGACGGACTCGAGCTGCAGTACAACAGCGTGCTGACGGGACAGTCGGGCGGCCAGCTCATCCGCGTGGACGCACGCGGGTACAAGCATGCGGTGTGGGACGGCAAGCCGGCGGTCGCGGGCGGCGACGTGTTTCTGACCTTGGACGTGAAGGTGCAGCGCGCGCTGGAGAAGACGCTGCGCGGCTGGCGCGGCGCGGGCGTGGTGGTCGATCCGCGCAACGGCGAGGTGCTGGCGATGGCGAGTTCGCCCGTGTATGACCCGAACGAGTTTGTGCCTGCGATCCCGACCGGGCTTTGGAAGCGGCTTTTGGCGGACGAGGCGCGCCCGCTCATCAACCGGGCGTATCAGGGTCGCTACGCGCCCGGCAGCACCTTCAAGCCGGTGACGGCGATCGCGGCGCTGTTGCAGGGCGGGTTCAATCCCGAAGAGACCTATGCGTGCGACGGCGCGTTCGTGCTGGGCACCATGCGGCTGCGCTGCTGGAATACCTACGGGCACGGGTCTGTGGCGCTGCGTAAGGCGATCGAGCAGTCGTGCAACAGCTTCTTCTGCCACCTCGGCTACACCGTTGGCTATGACGCGATTTATGCCGAGGCCCAGAAGCTGGGCCTCGGGCAGAAGACGGGTATCGACCTGCCTTCGGAGAGCAGCGGGCTCCTTCCGACCGCCCAGTGGAAAGAGAAGACGATGAAGGACAAGTGGCGTCCGGGCGACACCTGCCAAATATCGATCGGGCAGGGGCTGCTGGTGACCACGCCGCTGCAGATGGCGATGCTGGCCTCGGTCTTCGCGAACGGCGGCACGCTCTACCGCCCGCGCCTCGCGCGGCGGGAGGGGGCGCCTGAAAAGGTGCGCGTGATGGGGTGGCCGGCGTCCGCGGTCGGCCTCGCGCGCGACGGCATGCACGACGTGGCCGCGACGGGCACGGGGCGGCGCGTGCAGGTGCGCGGCGTCGAGGTGGCGGCCAAGACCGGGACCGCGGAGTACGACGCGGGCGGCGTGCGGCGCAAGAACACGTGGGTGACGGCCTTCGCGCCTTTCGAGCAGCCCACGGTGGCGGTGGCGATGGTGATTGAGAACGGCGAGTCGGGCGGCCAGACGGTGGCTCCGATGGTGCGCGAGGTCCTGGTGTCGGTCTTCGGCGAGGCGCCCCTCGTCGAAACGGTTGAGCAGCCCGCAGAGGCTGCGGTAACGGGAGGCGACTGATGACAGAGTGGATCGCCCGTTTCCGCAAGCTGAATCCGCTGCTCCTCGCCTGCATGGCGGGGCTGACCCTGATCGGCGTGCTGTTCGTCTACAGCTCGTGTTCGGTGCGCGACGACCCGGAGCTGAGGATGCTCTACATGCGCCACGCGGAGGTCGGCGTGTTCGGCCTGGCGCTTTATCTGCTCATCGCCTGGTGCAACTACCGCTCGGTGTTGCGCTGGAGCTGGCTGGTGTACCTGGGGTGCCTGGTGCTGCTGGCGCTGGTGCCGTTCTTCGGCCAGGAGACGATGGGCGCGCGGCGCTGGCTGTTTGGGATACAGCCCTCCGAGCCGGCGAAGCTGGGAGTCATCATGATGCTGGCGTGGCTCTACGGGCGGCGCGACGCGAACCGCGGCGCGGCGGCCTTCTTCCTGACGCTGCCGCTGGTCGGGCTGCCGGCCTTGCTGATTCTGCTCCAGCCCGACCTGGGCACGGCGATGGTGCTGGTGCCCACGGTGCTGGCGATGATGTTCGCGGCGAACATCGCGCCGCGGTTCTACTGGACGTTTGTTCTGGCGGGGCTGGCGGCGGCCGTGCTGGTGATGGGCATCATTTACGCGACCGAGCGGCTGGAAATGCCGAAAGAGCGGCGCGAGGCGCTGATCCGCGCGACGTGCCTCCGGGATCACCAGATCAAGCGCTTGCAGGTGTTTCTGTTCCCGGATAAGGATCTGCACGGGAGCGGCTACAACCGGCGGCAGTCGGAGATCGCCGTGGGCTCCGGCGGCCTGTGGGGCAAAGGCTATCTCAAGGGCGAGCAGTACATGCTGGGCTACCTGCCGCCCTCGGTGTCGTCGAACGATTTCATCTTTGCGGTGCTGGCCGAAGAGGCCGGTTTCGCGGGTTCGCTGACGGTGCTGCTCCTGTACTTGGGCCTGCTGTGGCCCGGGCTGTGGGTGGCGTTTCGTTGTCAAGACGATATGGG
>CAYMLQ010000142.1:0-13221 GCA_964390795.1 uncultured Lentisphaeraceae bacterium | reverse complement strand
ATCATTCGTAATGATCAGGTCGTCCGTTCGATCCGGATCGTTGGCTCCATCTGAACCTCGAAAACCAGCGCAGAGTTGTTTTTCGGGGTTTTTGTTTTATGGCACCTACCATGCAACTGACCAGCTCCCCCGCCAGCCGGCGCTTTATCACGTCGGTGCTCGTCCCCGACCGCGTCGGCCTTCTGCGCGACGTCACGCAAGCCGTCTTCGCTCTCGAAGGCAACATCGGCAGCATCCGCCAGACCGTTGTGGACGGGTTCTTCACGCTGGTCTTTACAGCGGAGCACCCCAGCCAGGTTATGCCGGAGGCCCTGCGTGCGCTGCTGAACGCTTCGCTGGAGTCCGAAGCGATTGTCACCGTGCTCGACTGCCCCGAGACGCGGGAGTCGGTCGTGCCCACCGGGTCGCGCTTCGTGGTGATGACCCGCGGCGAGGACAAGCCCGGCACCATCTTTGCCATCACCTCGTTCCTCGTGGACCACGGTGTTAACATCGAGGACTGGATGGTTGAGGAGGAGGGCGGACAGGTCGTCTACATCGCGCAGGTCGTGGTTCCCGAGGCCGTCGATTTCCGCCTGCTCCAGGACGGGTTCCGGAGCGCGATGTCCGAGCGCGGCCTGACCGGCCTGCTCTGCCACGAGAACATCTTCCGCGCCACCAACGAGATCGGCCCGATCAAGTCTTTGATTGGGAAATGACCTCTGAACCCCGAACCCTGGCACCTCATATGTTAGCACGACAAGACGTCCTCTCAACCATCCGCATGGTGCGCGAGGAAAACCTCGACGTACGCGCCGTGACGCTCGGCATCAACCTGAACGTCTGCGCCAACCCTGACCCCGATAAGCTGGCGGCGGCGGTTTACGCCCGCATCGTGGAGAAGGCCGGCAACCTGGTGCGCTTCTGTGACGAGGTCAGCGCCAAGTACGGCCTGCCGATCGTCAACAAGCGCATCGCGGTCTCGCCCGTCAGCCAGCTGCTGGAGGGCCACACGGTCGAGACGGCGGTGAGGGTCTGCCGCGCGCTCGACGCCGCGGCGGAGCAGGTGAAGATCGACCTGCTGGGCGGCTATTCGGCGCTCGTGCAGAAGGGCGTCACGCCCGGCGAGCGCACGCTGATCGAGTCGCTGCCGCAGGCCCTGATCGCCACCCGGCGCGTCTGCTCCTCGTTCAACGTGGGCACCACCAAGGCCGGCATCAACGTAGACGCCGTGAAGCTGATATCGCGCAAGATCATCGAGACCGCCGAGGCCAGCCGCGACAGCCAGGGCTTCGGCTGCGCGAAGATCGTGGTCTTCGCCAACATGCCGGAGGACAACCCGTTCATGGCCGGCGCAATGCTCGGCGCGGGCGAGCCGGAGTGCGTCATCAACGTGGGCGTGAGCGGCCCTGGCGTGGTCAAGCGCGCCGTGGATCGGCTAATCCTGGAAGATCCCGAGGCCACGTTGAACGAGATCGCGGAGGAGATCAAGCACACCGCGTTCCGCGTCACGCGCACCGGCGAGCTGATCGGCCGCGAGGTGGCTGACCGCCTGAACATCCCCTTCGGCGTGGTTGACCTCTCGCTCGCCCCCACCCCGCGCGTGGGCGACTCCGTGGGCGAGATCTACCAGAGCATGGGAATCCGCCTGATCGGCGCGCCCGGCACCACGGCCGCCGTGATGCTGCTGAACGACGCGGTCAAGAAGGGCGGCGCTTTCGCCTCCAGCGCGGTCGGCGGACTCTCCGGAGCCTTCATCCCGGTGATGGAGGACCACGCGCTTTCCAAAGCCGTGACCGACGGCACACTGACGCTGGAGAAGTTGGAAGCCATGACGGCGGTCTGCTCCGTGGGCCTCGACATGATCCTGCTGCCTGGCAACACCAAGGCCGAAACCATCGCGGGCATCATCCTGGACGAGGCGGCCATCGGCATCACCAACCGCAAGACCACGGGCGTGCGCGTGATCCCCGTGCCCGGCTCGAAGCTCGGCGACTACATTGATTTTGGAGGCCTGTTCGGCTCGGGCGTGGTGACGCAGTCCGCCAGCCCCGAAGGCGCAGAGACCTTTGTAAACCGCGGCGGACATATCCCCGCCCCGATCCACAGCCTGATGAACTAGAGAACGTTCAGCTCTCAACGCTCAAGGTTGTGACCGCCCCACTTGAGAGTTGAACGTTGAGCGTTCAGCGTTGAGCGTTTCTCCACTACTAACTCCTAACTCCTCCTTTCTGTGACTCCCACCGACATCCCCGCCGTCAACCGCGAGCTGAAAAAGGCTTTCCACAGCGTGAAGGCTCCGGTCATCGATCTTGTCGCGATTCAGACGCGCGACCCCTTCCGTGTCCTGCTCGGCACGATCCTGAGTGCGCGCACCAAGGACGCCTGCACGGCGGCCGCCTGCGGCAGGCTCTTCCAGCAGGTGACGACGCCCGAAGACCTGCGCCGCATCCCGCTCGACGACCTGGAGCGGCTCATCTACCCCGTCGGCTTCTTCCGCGACAAGGCGCGCCACCTCAAGGCGCTTCCAGATGTGCTTGAGTCGCGGTTCGGCGGCGTGCTGCCCGACACGGTCGAGTCGCTCTGCGAGTTGCCCGGCGTGGGCCGCAAGACCGCCAACCTCGTGGTGGCTCTCGGCTTCGACAAGCCCGCCATCTGCGTCGACGTCCACGTCCACCGCATCACCAACCGCCTCGGGCTCGTCCAGACCAAGACGCCGTACGAAACCGAAATGGCCCTGCGCGCGCTCCTCCCGGTGCGCTATTGGAAGACGTGGAACTCCTACCTCGTCTCGTTCGGCCAGACCCGCTGCGCGCCGCGCAACCCGCACTGCGCCGGATGCCCCATCGCCGGCGCCTGCCCCTCAAGAACAGTGTAGGTCGAGATCGCAACCCCGATGCCCTGACGGCGGCCCGCGACCTCCGAGTGCGGATCCGTCTTGCCCGTTTTCCGATTTTCCCATTTTGGTGTTGTCTTCTGCCGCCCGAACCGCTATAAAGTGTGGACTTTTTCATGGAGAGGTGACCGAGTGGCCGAAGGTGCAGCACTGGAAATGCTGTGTGCTCTTACGGGTACCGGGGGTTCGAATCCCTCCCTCTCCGCCATTTCGACATTCCCATCGTCTACGCGCTCAGGTATACTGCGCACCATGTCCCCCGTCTATTACAACGCCATGGTGCTGCGGGAGCCCTACTCCGGGGTGGAGGTCACCGTCCACCAGTTGGTGTGCGCCTTGTCGCAATATGGAACCCTTCCTGTTTGCGCCTGCGTCCCTTCAGTGTACCGGCCCATTCCACCAGCGCCTCACCTCAGCCTCCGACCCTCCGGCGCAGCAGGCACGCGACTCCTCCGAATCCTCTGGGAACAGACCGTTCTGCCTGTCATCCTGCGCCGCGCACGTGCGCCGCTCCTGCATGCGCCAGCCTACGTCGCCCCCCTCGCAGCCCCCTGTCCTGTCGTTCTGACGATCCACGACCTGCACGTCATGACTCACCCGCAGTTTTGCAGCAAGCGCAACCGGCTGCACTACACCCTCATGATCCCGCCTTCCATCCGCAAAGCGTCCGCAGTCATCGCCTTTTCTGCGTACACGCAACGCATCATCGCCGACCGTTTTCCCGAAGCCAAAGACCGGATCTTTGTGATCCCGCCCGGCCTTTCGCCCTCGCTCACGCGCTGCACCGGGTTCGCGCGCCTGCAAGAGGTCCGGCAGCGCTACGCCTTGCCCTCCTCTTTTCTCCTGTTTGTCGGCGACCTCACCTACCGTAAAAACATCCTCGGGCTGATCAGCGCCTTTGCCATCGTCCAGGGGGAGCGTCCCGATCTGCACCTCGTGCTGGCCGGCGCGGCCGACCCAGCCACCGCCGCCGCCCTCGACCAGACCGTCCGCAAACACGGCGTGCGCCACCGCGTCAGCCGCATCGGCTACGTCGACGCCGCCGACCTGCCCGTGCTCTACTCCCTCGCCCAGGCCTTTGTCTTCCCCTCGCACGACGAGGGTTTCGGACTGCCCCCGCTCGAAGCCATGGCGTGCGGCTGCCCTGTCGTCTGCTCCGGCGGCGCGGCGGTCGAGAACTGCGGCAGCGCGGCCGTCACCTGCGACCCTCGCGACCGCGCCTCCATCGCAAGTGCGGTCAGCCTCCTGCTCGACCACCCCGACATCCGCAAAGAGAAGGTCGATGCCGGCTACCGGAAGGCCGCCGAATTCACTTGGGAAAAGGCGGCTCTCGCCACGGAGGCTGTCTACCGCTCAGTCCTGAACAAGAAAGGCGGGCGCGGGGTTCGACTCAACTTCTAAATTCTAACTCCTAAATCCTCCTCACACCATGAGAACAGCCCTACTCGCCCTCCTTCTCCCCACCCTGCTCTGCGCCGCCGAGTGGCCGCACCTCTCAGGCCCGACGCTCGACTTCCACGCCGCCGCCACAAACATCGGGCGCGACTGGCAGGCCCATCCGCCCGCGCTCCTCTGGAAAGCCGACATGACCGACAACGGCCACGCCTGCGCCTCCTGCGCCGACGGCCGGGTCTACATCGTCGACCACGCCGGCTCGAACGACATCGTCCGCGCGTTCGCCCTCGACGACGGCAAGGAGCTGTGGCGCTACGAATATCCGGACGCCCGCAAATACTACCACGGCCATGCACGCGCCACACCGACGTGTGACGAGAACCGCCTCTACACCGTCAGCCAGTCCGGCATCGTCCACTGCCTCGACGCCGCAACGGGCAAGCCTCTCTGGAAAATGGAGTACCTATCCGAACTCGGAGGCATGCGACCGAACCACGGCTTCGGCGCGCCCGTCGGCGTCTGGGGCGAGCTCGCCTACCTCCAGCCCGGCGGCTCGAACGGCACCGTCGTCGCAGTCAACAAGCGCACCGGCGAGCCCGTCTGGCGCGGCGGCGCCGCCGACAAGCCCGGCTACTCGCTGCCCGTGATCGTGACGTTCGACAAGACCCCCACGCTGCTCTGCTACAGCGCCAACACCCTCATGGGCCTCAACCCGGCGACGGGCGAAGCGCTCTGGACCCACCCGCGCATCCACTCCTACGGCAACAACATCATGCAGCCCGTCGTCCTGGGTAACCGCATCTGCACGGGCGCCACAGACTATTACGGCAGCGTCCTGATCGAGGTCGCAGGCGGCAAGACCCGCGAGGTCTGGGCGAACAAGGAGATCTGCCCCGTCTTCACGACGCCCGTTTTGGCCAAGGGCGTATTGATCGGCACCTCCAGCGGCAAACCCGCCGCACCCGAAGGCCTGCTCTGCTTCGACCCCGACACGGGCAAGATCCACTGGAAGGTGAAGGCCTTCGAGAACGGCCAGGTGCTCGCCGTCGACGGCGTCGTGCTGGCGCTCGACGGTCAGAAGGGCGACCTCGTGATGATCGAGCCCACCGCCGAGTCCTACCGCGAGATCACCCGCTTCACCCCCCTCGGCGGCCGGAGCTGGGCCACCTTCTTCACCGTCGGCGACCGCCTCATCCTTCGCAACCAGCACACGCTCGCCTGCTTCCAGTTCGGCGAGCACCGGTAGCCCCCGCCATCACACGAAACAGGGCACGAACCCTGCGCTCACTGCCGAAACAGCAGGACGTCGTACGAGCGGCTGAACGCGTAGGGCGCCAGGATCGGCTCGCCGTAGGCGTCCGTCCGGCCCGTGGAACCCATGCCGGTGTCCGCCCAGAGGAAGAAACCGCACCCCTCAGCCTCGCCAGTCGCCCGCACGGGAGTCAGAGCTCCCTCGAAGGCCGCCTTCTTGACGGTGTGCGCCCACGTCTGCTTCGCAGGGTCTGTGGTGCGGTCTTCGGCCGACACGTAGTCATAGTACACGTTGAAGGAACCTTTGAAGAGGCCGGTCGCCCGAATCAAGCTGAAGGTTAGGGCGCTGGCATTTAAGGTGCCGTCCCTGTTCGCGTCCACCGTGTAATCATAGGTGCCGTCAGCCCGCTTAGCGGGCGCGTCAGCAGCCGGGGCGGCCAGCCCCGTCCCCATGCCGGTTGCGGGTGTGACGCCTAGCACCACCCCGTTCGGCGAGACCTCCACGCACCCGACCTCGTTGGTCTCCGTCCACGTCTTCTTGGGCGGCTGCTCCAGCCCAGAGTCCCAGTCGTAGTCCGTCACGCGCCAGGACGCGAATGTCGGGGGGGGCATCGCAACGCCGCCGACCGTCAGCCCGTTTTCGTAGTAGCCGCGCAAGTTTATCAGCGCGTTGTACCACCCGCCGGACAGGTCAAGCCATCGTCTGAAGCCGACCCCGTATTCCCCTGTAGCCGCCGGATTCAAGCTCTCCCATAGGCAAAAAGTATCCATCAGCGGCCGGACGCGTATGCCCCCGTCCTCGGCACGCATGAATTCGGCCTTGCCGCAGAACGTGCCTCCCTTGTAGGCCGCGGGCGCCGTTAGCAGCAGGGCCCAGACGCGCCCATTCTCATCCAGCGTGAGCGGTCCGGAGAACGACACCGCCGTGCCGTCGGCCAGCTTGCCCGCCGTCTTCACGTTCCCGGCCTTGTCCACGGTGAACGCGAGATAGCCACTGCCATACCCCTCACTGCCGGGCAGCGTCACCGTATAGTAGCCGGCGAAGTTCGTGACCACCGCCGCCATCCCCTTGTCGGCCCACACGTTGCGGTAGAGGCACAGGTTCAGGTCTTCAGCGGGCAGGAACTCGCCCTGCAGCGTTTGCCGCTCGGCCTGGGTGGCCACCGCGAGCGTTTGCGGCAAGACTCCCGTGTCGTCAGGATACCCTTGCCAGCTCACATCGAGGCTGAGCGGCAGGACGTTCTTGCCAGCAACAGCCTGCGCCTCGACAAGGAACTTCTCGCGCTGCTGCGGTGTGCCTTCAGCATCGTACCCCGTCCAGAGGATCCGGTCGGCGTAAGCGGCCGCAGCGAACGTGTAGTTCGTACCCCTCAAGGTCAGCTTGCCCGTAACCTGGCCCTGCGCCGTAATCGTCAGCGAGGCCGGCTCGACCACGTCCACCGTTCCGTCGAGGTCGGCGCGCCAGAGCGGGTGTGTGACGGTGCCGTTGAAGGCTCCGACCGCCCATGCCGGCAACGCCTCCACCGTGAGTGTGAAGCTGACCGTAGCGGGCGTCTTCAGGTTGCCCGCGTTGGAGACCGAGACCTTGACGGGCGACGGCGCCTTGTCGGACGGCGTGGCCACCGTCGGCACACCCGTGAGCGTCCGCGTGGCCGCGCTGTACGTGAGCCCGGCGGGCAGCCCGGTGACCTGGACAACGGGCTCCGACTCGGGCGCGATCTCCAGCGGCAGCGCGAAAGGTACACCGACCATCGCGGTCTGAGATCCGGGGTTCGCCACCGTCGGTGGCGCGAGGAGCGCGGTCAGCCCGAAGGAGGCGGTACACCTCATGAGACCGTCCGCTCCCATACCCTCCTCGGCCTGTTCCGCCGAAATCGTGCGCGCGGCCGCCTGAGAGCCATCCTCCCACCGTAGCAGGGTGTAGCCGCTGGCCGGCGCCGCCGTCAGCTTGACCGTCTTGCCCGGCAGGCAGTAACCCCCGCCCGTGACCGTGCCGAAGGCCGGCGCGTGGGGCAAACCGACCACGTAAGGAACCCTTACAAACATAGCGGTCAACTCGACGTCACCCTCTAGCGTCAGCGTGCGCTTGGCCAGTGTGCCGCCGTCGCTCCATTGCACGAACCGCCAGCCGGGCAGAGCCGCGGCCTCTACCGGCACGCGCGCGCCCACCCAGTACTGACCTCCGCCGCTCACCCAGCCGCCTTGCGCACCTTCCGCGCCGAGGTATACGGTCGCCGGCGACTGACCAGCCGGCGTCCACGCGACGTGGTCCAAACCGGCCACGCCCACAGGGTCGGCGCCCTGCTTGTCGTCCCACCGGAAGGTGTGCGCAGCCGTCCCTGCCACGGAGACCTCTTCGTCGATCCACCCCGTGTCGCCTGCGTCCTCGGACACGGGCGAACTCCAGAGCAACGTCTTCCCGTCGTAGAGCTTGAGCGCAGGCGCCGAAGCAGCCTCGGCCGCGGTCCGCCAGCGGAAGCCGAGCGTTCCCGCGCCTGACACGCCCGTAGCCTGGACGAAGCTGATCTTGCCCGTCGCCAGCGCGGCGCTGAACGCGGCCGATCCGTTGGCCGCCTCCTCGTCCGAGAGCGGCCTCCACTTGGCCGCGCCGCCCGTGGTCCACGTCAGCACAGCATTGTCCAGCGCGAGGGCCAGCGTCTCAGCCGCGTCGTCGTCGAGGATCGTGACCGCGCAGGCGCGCGACCGGGCGAGGGCGCCGCCGGCCGGCGAGCCCAACACCGCGTAGAACACCTCGTCACCCTCTGCCAGCGCATCCGGCTTGAGCGGGATCGTCACCGTCTTGGGGCCAACCTCGCCCGCAGCCCAGCTCAGCTTCAGCGCGGCCGCGGCCGGCACCGTGTAGTCGGAAAGCCCGGCCGTGCCCGGCACGAGCGTCACGGTGATCGCAGAAGCCTTGTCTGTGAGACCGCCGACAACCGTGATCTCCACCGAGCGCTCGGACTCGCAGACCTCCACTCTCGGCTGGCCGAACCCGAATCTGTTGAAGGCCAGCAGATAGGGATAGTCGGCACCTTCGTCGATCCCCCAGACGGATTCAAAATCCCACGAGGCGAAGGTCGACTGCCACCCCATTTCCTCCGTGAACCGGCCCTCGCCGCCGGCCGAAGTTTCGAGCTGGCTGACCTGCCGGTCCCAATAGGAGACACTCACGCGCTCGCTCTCTCCGCCGCCGACCAGGCCACCGACCGCCCAGAAATCGGAATCCTGCGGCTCAGCCAGAACCTGCCCCGCCGCATAGCTGTCCGCCACATCGCCACCGTTCCAGCCGAGCAAGCCGCCTGCATACGGATGGCCGAAGGCCCCGGCCGATGCCCTCAGCCGCACACGCCCTTCCGCGTAACACGAAAAGACCTGGCCGCGTCCTTCATAGCCCTCAGAGGCGTTCATTCCGACCAGGCCGCCGACGGCATCCGTTCCCGCCACAGACGCAGTGGAGTAACAGGCACTGACATCACCTTTGTCGTTATACCCGACGAGGCCGCCAACCAGGAACAGCCCCTCCACGGTGCCCGACGAGTAGCTGGCCTCCACGCGGCCGCCCGTGACGGAGGTCCAGTCCTCTTCCCCTGGCCCACAGACTCCATCGGTGATCGAGGGCGCGGGGATCAGGTAGCCCACCAAGCCGCCGATCTGTTGCTGGCCCGTCACCGTTCCGTTGGCGAAACAGGAGGCGACCACGCCACCCTGTACGCACCCCACCAGACCGCCGGCACGTTCGGAGCCGGACACAACACACACGGCGTAGCACCGTTCGACGAGGCCGCCGAGATAGCCGACGAGGCCGCCCGTGTAGTCAGAACCCGACACGACGCCAGACACCGAGCAGTTGCGCACGCAGGCATAGTCACCCGAGACCACACCCGCCAGTCCGCCGACCCGCACATCCCCCTGAACCGACACGGACGTCAGACTGAGGTTTTCGATCAGCCCGTCCTTGACGACGGCGAACAGTCCGCCCCGCTCCTCGTCGGGCCGCTTGACCGTCAGGCCTTTGACCGCGAAGCCGCGCCCGTCGAACGTCCCGGTGAAAGGCCGCTCCTCGCTGCCGAGCGGCGCGAAACCCTTGCCGCCGTTCCAGGACGCCGTGGCGGCGGCGTCGATGTCCTGCGTCAGCCAATACCGGCCATCCAGCTCGAATGCGGGGTCGCGACCGATCTTCTGAAGGTCTTCAACACGGCTGAGCGCCCACGCCGTTCGAAACACAGCTATGACCGAGCGCGGCGCATCCATCGTCACGCTGACGACCGCCGCAGTCGCATTCGGGCCAGACCCGATCCACCGGACAAACTCAGACTGCCCCGCTACACGCTCGGCCGAAAACTGAACCACAGCGCCGGGCGCGTAGGCGGACCGCAGGGGTGTCACCGTCACGCGTCCCACGCCCTGCGTCGCCACATACAACCCGAACGGCGGCGGAAACGCCTTCAGATAGGGATAGCTGACCGTCTCCACCCTGTCCCAGAGGTTCGAAAATTCCCCACCTGAGAAGAACGCAGCCTGCTTGAGTTCCTCCTTCGTCCGGCCCTCGCCGGCCGCAGAGGCCGCCTGCCCGCTCGACGCGACATCCCAGAAACTGTTGCTTGCCGTATCCGTGTCCGTGCGTCCGGCAAGTCCTCCAACCGAGACCACGCCCTCCACCCGTCCGCACGCATACGCGCCGCTCAGCGAACCCCAAGCGAAATACCCCACCAGCCCGCCGACATCGGACTCTCCTTCCACAGCGCCCGTCGCGAAACACGCCGAAATATCGGTACTCTCGCAGCTCCCCACGAGCCCGCCGACCTGCTCGCTCCCCGACACCGAACACGCGGCGGATGACGAACGCACCTTCCATCCATCAATGTAAAACATTGCTTCACTGCTGCCGAGCAACGCACCAACAGACTTCGTTCCCCTCACACGTCCGTTCGCATGACAGCCCTGCACCACGCCCCAGTTCACACCAGCAAGACCGCCAACGTCGGTCGTTCCGCTCACGTCGCAAACCGCCAAACAGCCGCGGAGTTCTCCCACGCTGGACCCCACGATCCCACCGACAACGTCACGCCCCTTCACCGTTCCCCTGACCGTGCAGCGGCGAATCAAAGAATAACTTTCACCCGCCAAACCGCCGACCTCACTCCCTCCCGTGATCGCACAATTCTCCAAGCTCAGGTCGATAGCCGAGCCAAGAAGGTAACGGAACAAGCCGACGTTATCTTCGTCCGGACGGTTGATGGTCAGGTTCCGAATGGCAAAGCCGCGCCCGTCGAGCGTCCCCCAGAACCACGCCGCGCGAGTTCCGATCGGCTGGAAGCCGGCCCCGCCGTTCCACGTCGCCGTGGCCGAGGCGTCGATGTTCCTCGTGAGCACGTAGTACGCGTCGGGCGGATACCCCGGATCGTTACCGATCTTCTGCAAGTCGGTGATCGAGCGGATCGCACGCCGGAAAACGGCGGCCACCGCACGGGGGCGGTTCATCACCACGGTTGACTTGAGCGCGTTCGTCGCGCCATCCACGCCATACCAGCCGGTGAACACGTACCCGGCCGCGGGCGAGGCCGCCAGCGTGACAACCGTGCCACTCGCCAGCGCCTCCCCGGCGGGGCTGGTCGTAATCGTTCCCTCCCCAAGGTAGACCGAAGTGAGTTGGAGCGGCGGCGGACTCCAGCGCAGATACGGGTAGCTCCTGCCCGCCGCAATCCCCCACACGGAGCCGAAATCCCAGCCGGCGAAGGACGCCGGTTGCTTCATTTGGGCGGCGGTGCGGGCTTCGCCGCCGGCCGACGTCGCGCCCCCGCCCGACTCGCGATCCCAATACGAGCCGGTCACAGAGACCGAGCCGCCCGTACTGTTGCCGATCAGCCCGCCGACCGAGCCCTCATCGCCTACCCGCACGACGGACACGCCCGCGTAGCACTGCTCCACAGCAGCTTCGTGCTGCACGCCGATGAGGCCGCCGACCCCGTCATCGCCCGCCACGATCCCCGTCGTGAAACTTTGCCGAACCGTGCCGCCCTCCACCGAGCCGACCAAGCCGCCGACCGACCGAGCGGCCAAAATCCCAACGGCCGCGTAACACCTCTCGATCAGGCTGCCAACGCTCGAGCCGGCCAGACCGCCGACGCTGTCTGCCCCTTCCAGCGAGCCCGTCACGAAACACTGCCGGACCGTGCCACCCTCGATCGAACCGACAAGCCCGCCCGCCACCTCATCCCAACCGTTCGCACGTATTCGAACGCCCGACAGCCCGATATTCTGCAGCGTCCCGCCCGACACCGAGCCGAAAAGGCCGATGGCAAGCGAATCCTCATCCACAAGAATGAGACGGCTGATCGTCAGGTTTTTGATCACCTTTCCCCGGCCGTCGAATAACCCGGTAAAAGGCGCATCCCAGGTGCCAATCGGAAGAAAGCCCCTGCCGCCGTTCCACGCCGCGGCAGCCTTGGCGTCGATATCCTGCGTCAGCCAGTAGCGGCCGTCCAAGCCGAAGGCAGCGTCGCGGCCGATCTTCTGAAGATCCGTGACCGTGCCGATCCCGCGCGCCGACCGGAACCGGGCGATGACGGAACGGGGCCCGTCCACCGTCACCCGAACCACGGACGCCGTGCTGACCGCCCCATCCACCTCCCAGCCGACGAACTCGGATTGCCCCGCCGTCGCCGCGGCCGTGAGCCTGACCACTGTACCCGTCGGGTAAGTGGCGAGCGGCGGCACCGCCGTCACCCGCCCCGGCCCCTGCACCGTCAGAGCTAGCAGGTAAGGCGTACCCGTCCCCCGAAAGTACGGATAGCTGGACTCCTCGTCCACTTGCCATACGCTCTCAAAATCCCACCCCTCATAGCTGGCCGACTGCTTCATTTGAGCCCGCGTCAACCCCGCTCCTAACGGGGAACCTTCCTGGCCGGACGTTTCGACATCCCAATAGCAGCCCCAACCGTCGGGACTCCCGTTCGCCTCTCCGACCAACCCGCCCGCGCTCCCCCACTCGCCGCCAGCGACAGCGCCAGCCGAGTAGCACTGATTCAAGATGCCATGGTCGAGCCATCCGACCAGCCCACCCACCCGATCCGTTCCCGTTACTGAACCCAACGCGTAACCCTGCGCCACCTGGCCCGAATAGAAATAACCGATCAGCCCTCCCGCGCAAGCGCTGCCTTCAACGCTGAGAAAGGTAAAGCAATGCTCCAACTCCGCACCCTCGCAGCGGCCGATGAGTCCACCCACACCCCAGCCGCCCCGAACCCTCCCGCCGACCAACCCCAGATTGCGGATCGCGCCGTTTTGCGCGACACGGCCAAACAAGCCGATGTAGCTCTCCTCTGGCCGGTTGACCGTCAACCCCCAAATCACGTGCCCCTGCCCATCGAACGACCCGGAGAATCGCGCATCCAAATTCCCGATCGGCGCAAAGCCAGCCCCGCCGTTCCATGTCGCGGTCGCCGTCGCGTCGATGTCGTTCATGAGCACATAGGCGGCGCTCGGCGTCCAGCCGTCCACGCCAGAACCGACTTTCTGCAAGTCCGCCAGGGTCCGCACCTCAAACGCACCCAAGGCCAAGCCCGTGAAACCCAACAGCATCGCGAAAACAACAGACAGACGCTTAATCATACGCGGCCTCCTAATTCGTAACTGAATAAATAAAGGGCGCTTCCGGGTTTAGCGTGTGAAAAGCCATTGGGTTTTGTAAACTGTGCGGC
>CAYMLQ010000141.1:0-13233 GCA_964390795.1 uncultured Lentisphaeraceae bacterium | reverse complement strand
GCCCGAAGCCGCTGACCTCGCCCAGCCTGAGCGATTATCCGGCCTGCGATGAGGAAGTCAAACGCCTGGCCGGCGAGCTGTGGGGCGAATGCGATGGGGATCGCATCAAGGAACACCGCTTCGGCAAAGGCCGTGTGGCCTGGGGCGAGACGCCGGAACAAACACTTCTGCGAGCGGGCGTGCCGGCGGATTTCGCAAGCACGCAGCCCTTGAACCACATCCATCGCCGCGACGGCGACACGGAGATCTACTTTGTCGCAAACCCGCAGTCGAACGAAGTTGCCGTCACCTGCAGCTTCCGTGTGGCGGGCAAGCTGCCGGAGCTGTGGCGGCCGGAAGACGGCCGCATCGAGCAAGCGTCGGCTTATGAGGAAACCAACGGGTGCACGCGCGTGACGTTAAGGCTCGACCCGCGCGGGTCGGTGTTTGTGGTTTTCAAGGTTCGGGGTTCAGGGTTCGGGGTTCAGTGTTCTGTGCCGGAATCGAAGCCGGTGCTGAAGATCGCGGGGCCGTGGGAGGTGACCTTCGATCCGAAGTGGGGCGGGCCGGCCAAGCCTGTTATCTTTAAAGATCTGTCCGATTGGTCGGATCACTCCGATCCCGGGATCAGGTACTACTCCGGAACGGCTGTCTACCGTAAGGTCTTCAATCTTCCTGAACCCCGAACCCTGAGTTCCTCGCTCTTCCTCGACCTCGGCCGCGTCGCCGTGATGGCGAGAGTCACGTGCAACGGCAAGAATGTCGGCGTCATCTGGAAGCCGCCCTTCCGCGTAGACATCACGGCCGCTGTGAAACCCGGCGACAACCAGCTCGAAATCAGCGTTGTCAATCTCTGGCCCAACCGGCTGATCGGCGACGAGCTACTACCCGAGGACAGCGAGCGCCAATCCATCGCCCTGCACGAGCACCACCCCTCTGGCCTGATCAAGGCGTGGCCGCAGTGGTTGAAGGACGGCAAGCCCAGCCCGTCCGGCCGCTACACATTCTCGATGTGGCGGCTGTGGAAGAAGGATGATACGCTGCTGGAGTCTGGCCTGCTCGGCCCGGTCAGGCTGTGCGTCAGCGAAGGGGCTGCTTTGAAGGGATTACAAAAACAAACGGAAACACTAATAAATAATGGGGGCCGATGAACACGATGGGGAAACGCGTGCTCTTGTTTTGTGGTGTCGGCGCGGTATGTGCGACAGCGGCCGTTGCGGACGCTCCGCCAAGAGCCGAGGCGTTCAAGCTCCTCTTTTCCGACCAGCGGGACATCACCAACACCTGGGGCAAGATCCACTTCGGCGCCACGGCTCTGCAAAAGCTGCAGGCCTGCGAGAACCCGGGTTTTGAAGTCATTCACAGCATTCCTCAAAGCGCCGGTTCGTGCCTTGTTTACGGCTCGGCCTTTCATGAGGACCCGGACATAAAAAGCTACACGAACACGTTCGCTGACATGCCACGGGTCAAGCACACGTGGGATCTCGTCCGCGCCACCTCCCGCGACGGCGTGCGGTTTGAGAACATCGAAAAAGTGTTCGCGTCCGCGCCGGCGAATTGGACGCCGCACTGCGCGATCGCCTACAATCCGGACAAGAAGCAGTTTCTGCTGTTGCGCATCATCGTCGATCCCAACGGCATGGGCTATCGCGCGTTTTTCAGCCCTGACGGCAAGAGCTGGACACTTCATTCCAACGACCCGCTCTTCTATGACGGCGACTCCATGAGCCTGTTCTGGAGTCCGAAGCTTGAACGTCTGGTCTGTGTCTGCAAAAGCCTCCAGCCTGTCATCAAGCAACTCCAGGATCACGGCGGGCGGACGTCGCTGCTCAAGAACAGCGCCCTGCGCGACCGGCGCGTGCAGGTTGTCCGCACCAGCCGCGACGGCCTGCAGTGGGAGCCGGACGTGTCCATGCACGACCTGTGGGATCGGAGCGGGAAGAAGGATCACGTGCCGAGGAACATGATGCTCGTGCCGGACGACTATGATCCGCCCGACCTGGAGTTCTACCGCTGCATCGGGTTCTGGTACCATGACCGCTGTTACGCAATGACCCTGAATTATGCCGCCAGCCCGCTCGCGCGACTCAAGCACGGGCCGCAGTTGGACACGGAGTGGTGGACCGGCCGGGACGGACTGCATTGGGAGCGGCCCTATCGCGGCCTCAATGCGCTGGGCGACACCTTTCCCGAAGGCTACTGCATCACGCACAATCCCATGAACCTCAACGGCATGACCCTGTTTCGCTGGGGTAACAAACTGATGGGGATTAAACAGGACCGCCTCAGCTATGTCGGCGCGCGGGCCAACGCGGAGGTTTCAACGGTGGCCTTCACGATGCCTCAGGGCGACCTCTTGCTGAATGCCGCCGTGCCGTCGCCTGACCGTCCCTTTGCCACGCAGCAGGCCTATGTCATGGTGGCGGTGCTGGATGAGAAAGGCGCGGTGCTTCCGGGGTTCGAGCAGGACAAGTGCCTGATCAAGACCGGCGACCAGATTGATCTGCCGCTGCTCTGGAGCGGCACGTCTGCGCATGAGCTGGCGGGACGGAGAATCAGCCTGCGCTTCTACCTGCGCAGCGCGAACGTCTATGCCGTCACATCGAAGAAGTGAAATTAAGAGATTCAAAATCATGACACTTATTCAATCGAACCGCTTCATGTCAGCCTGTGCGAGCGCGACGCTGCTCGCCCTGGCTTTAACCCACTTGCCGGCGAGCGCGGCGGGCGGGCAGCAGGCCGAAGCCTCCTCGTTTCGTTTGCCAGACGGCGTACCGCCGGTGATCGGCGCCTGGTTTCCGCAGGAGCCTGCCATCGCCGAGCGCGAGGGCTACCGCGGCTTCCTGGACGCGGCCGCGGCGCACTCGCACTTCACCCTGCTCACGACCACCATGCGCGACCCTTATCGCGAGATGGTTGACCCGGTGGTCCACGACTGGTTCAAGGCTGCAGCCCTTTATGCCAAAGAGCGCGGCATGGGGCTGGCGCTGGAACTGGACATCCGGCATTCGCGCGAGACGTTCAGAAAGAAGTATCCGGACGAGATGCAGGAGCGTCTGTGGCTGCAGGAGTTCGACCTGGCGGAGAAAGGGGAAATCACCGCTGAACTTGATTATAAAGGGGGACATGGAGATGCCATCGCCGATAACTTGGCCATGCAGTCCATCAAGTTGGAGCGGGCGTATTCCTTTGTGCGGACGCCGCAGGGCCTTGATCCGGCCAGCGTCACGGACATCACGCCGCTCTGCAGCGTCAAGAAGTCCACGCAGTGGCGCGAGCGCTGGTTCTCGAAAATGTCGGTCGCTATTCCCTGTACTGCGGAAGACAAGGGACGGAAGGTGTGCGTGATCTCGCGGATCACGATGGACTACCCGGCCGTGTTCAGTCCTCATCTGATTCCATTCGAGGCCGAAACCATCAAGCAGTATGCGGATGCGCCGCTGGCCGGACTGATGAAGGACGAATGGGGTTTTCCCGCTGCACACGACGGGAATCCGAAGAAAAACGGGTACTGGTTCTCACGCTTCCAGGCGGAAGCCTACTCCAAGGCGACCGGCGGGCGCGACCTGGTTCGCGATTCACTGCTGATGTGGGCGGGCGAGGTCGGAAGGGAGCGCGAGCGACAGTTGGCCATCAATCATGTGATGAGACTCCACTGGGCACGCAACACGGAGATCGAGCAGGCGTACTACCGCGCCGCGAAGGCCACTTTTGGGGAGAAAGCGTTTGTTGGCACGCATGCGACCACCTTCCCGGTGCTCGACTCCCGCGAGTTCGAGCGGGACGGGCTGAACTGGTGGAGCGTAACCCGCGACTTTGCCCAGACCGACGAAACGACGCCTTACAGCTGTCGAACCTCTATGGCCAAAAAGTTCGGCGGCGCCGTGTGGTACAACCAGTGGTACAAACCGACGCCGGAATCTTACGTGAAAGGAATCTGGAGCTACGCGCTGTCCGGCGGCCGGATGAATTTCCACGTCTTATATCCGCTTCCGATATCTGGCGCCGAAATGAACGTGGCGCTTTTACGCACCCAAGTTATTGCCGTTGATTGCCGTATCCGGCTGTTGAACCTGATTTCGGATGCGCCCGTGGATTGCCCTGTGGCGGTTATATTCGGCCACGCCAGCGCGATGAACTGGGCCGGACCGGCTTACAACGATACCGGCACGGAACTCACGGACACCCTCTGGCGCGAAGGATTTTACGTGGACCTGATCCCGTCCAGCGAGATCGGCGACAAGGCTCTGCGGGTCGGCAAGGACGGCTACGTCTGGTACGGGAAGCAGCGCTACGAAGCGGTCGTGCTGTATCAGCCCGAATTCGAAAATGCCGAGACCGCTGGATTTTTCCAGAAGTGCGCGAAGGGGAAGACCGCACTCTACCGCGTGGGCGACTGGACCCGGACCTTTAACGCCGAACCGTACGTCGGCAACGCGGCTCTTCCGGCCTCCATGAAAGTACTGCCGGATGTCGCCTCCTGCGCCCACGCTGTCAGCGCGGAACTCCGGAGCCGAGGCGTTGAGCCGCAGACGTGTGCGACGAACACCTTCCCCCTGTGGAACGGGATGGGCCGGACCTCGGTCGACCTGCCCGCCTCCGGACGCTGCCGGCTGACGGACGGCACGGTGATCCTCGCCTCCGGTGAACAGGATGCCCTGGGCGATCCGATCCGGAAAACGATCAAGGTTCAAGGACTGGACGTGACCTTCGACGCTATCGGCCTTGCTGCGGTGCGGCTGGACAAAAACGGCAAGGTCGAAGCGCTGGCGGCGGGTGGGCTCAAGACGTTCAAGGCCGGTGACACGACCATCGAGCTGGCGACACCTGCCGATGTGGCGTTGTGGAAAGACGGCAGCGGCAAGTGGCGGGGCGTTTTGCAGGGATATGAAGGCGAAGTGCCGGAGGCGCTGGCGAAAAAGACCAAGAACTGGCAGCGGCTGAAGATTCCTCAGCCGCTGCCGCCGGGGAAGTGACCCGGCACTTGTTTGAGAAAGGGGCTGAACGATGAAAGTGCCCAGGTGTAGAGGGTTAAAGCGGGCCGTCAGGATGGGTCTGGCGGTCACGAGTTTCTGTTGCCTGGTTCGTAAGGCAGACGCAGCCGTCACTATCAAAGAAAAGCCCGTTTTCACAACGCGTGAGAAACCAAACAACGGGCCGACGCCCGGAACCGTTGTTTTCTTTCCTGCAAAGGGGCACATCGACCTGAATCAAGGTACGGTGGAGGTGGTGTTCAGCCTGGCCCATTCGTTTGGCGACACGTTCAAAGTCCCTCCCGATCAGTCCGCTGCGATCACGGCGGCCTTCCCCATGCTCTACAACGCGTCCGGCAGGCCCTATTCTTTTTCGTATGAGGCCCACACAAACCCGCTGTTTTTCCTTGGCGCAGTCCACCGTCTCAGCAGTGAAGACTCTTTGCTGTTTCTTTATGCCGGCCGGCTGCCCAAAAATGAGGGGAACGATTACGAAGGGCTCCGGGTTGGCATGAACGACGCGCCGATTAAGGAGAATCAGTGGCATCATCTGGCAGCAACGTGGAAATTTGAGAGCAAGACGTGTTGCTATGCGATGTATTTTGAAGGCAAGAAGGTCAAGGAACGGGTTTGCGCCATTGAAGGCAACCCCAAGCCATCCGACACGGACTTGCTGGGAATTGGCACCCTGACGTATCCCCAATGCAACATTCAGAGTCTGCGCATTTCAAACCGGCCCCGCACCGACGAGGAAATCTCAGCCGGGAAAACGGCAGGTTTGGCCCGGGATGAGGCAACGAGTTATTTCCTTGATGCCGCCAGCATTGTGAAGCTCAAGAAAGCCAGCCTCCAAGAAATCAACAGGGCGAGTGACAATAAGAAGGCTGCATTGAAGGTGGGGCGTAACGGAACGGTCTTCGGAGATTTCAAAATCGTACCCGCTCCTGACGGGAAAAAGGCAATCCAGTTCTTCTCCCCAAAGTGAGCGGGGCAACGTTGAGGCAAGACAAGGAAAGAGAACTGCGAATGAAGCTGAAACGGTCGCGAAGCTGCCAAACTCGACGAATTCTATCGACCTGTAGTAGCTCGGCGCTGCTGGTCCTGGCCTTGTTCCTGCGGCCGGTTGAGGCGGAGAGCTTGCCGTCGATTCCGCCGACGCCGATAGCCGGTTACCGGGCCATGGATCTCGCCTCGCTGCGTCAGGGATTTGCCAAGCCTCCGAAGGAGGCCGGGCCTTGGGTGTACTGGTTCTGGTGGGATAACGCGGTGACGCGGGACGAGATTACGCGGGAGCTGGAAGAGATGGCGGCGGCGGGCCTCGCGGGCGCGGAGATCCGCTGCGTGAATGCGGAGTGGCTGCGCACCCGCTTCAAGACCGAGCTGCCTCAAACCAGCCATAAACCGTTGGAGTACCTCTCCCCTGAATTTCTGCAGTGCTTGGAGCACGCCTGTGCGACAGCCAGTAAATTGGGGTTGAAGCTTGGGCTCAACTTGGGAATGGGCTGGCCGCCCGGCGGGACGTGGATCACCGAGCCGCATCGCTCAAAGATGCTCGTGTGCGAACAGGTGGTCATCCAAGGCGGCAAGACCGTGGACATCGCGGTCCCCAAGAAATTCACTCGTCAAGATCATGCCCCCCTTGAAGGCCATCGCCTGCTGGAGGTCGCGGTCCCCCAATCCTGCGAGCGCCCGGAGCACGTTCTGGCTTGGCGGCTCGCGGAGGCCGGGGCCAAGACCATCGATCCCGCCTCGTTCGTGAACCTGATAGGCGCGTTGAGCGGAGACAAGCGGACCCTGCGCTGGGACGCCCCCGCAGGCGACTGGGTCGTGGGTTTCTTCGGCGTCGGATTGGGCGGATCGTTGGACAAGGCCGTCGGCTATCCGGCCGACCCCGGTTCGGAGGAGGCGATGCGCTTTCATTTGAACCACATTTTCAGACGCCTGGATCCGGTCATCGGCAAATACTACGGGAGCACGCTGACCGATATTGCCAGCGACAGCTGGGAATACGACGGGCGGCCCGCCTGGACCCCGAGGCTTGATGAGGAGTTCAAGAACGTCGCAGGGTACGAGTTGGCCCCGTCCATGCATGTGCTGCTAGGGTACGGGCCAGACGCCGACAAAGTACGGGCCGATCTGGAGCGCACCGAGAACGCGCTGGTGCAGCGGCACTACTTTCAGCTCATCTCCTCCTTTGCTAATCAGCGCGGGTTACGGCATCGCCCGCAGCCGCGCGGCCGGGGGCTCTACCGCGACTTTTTCGACTCCTATGCCCACTGCGACATCCCTGAAGTTGAGCAAGAAGCCGTTCCCGCTGAGGCCGCCTGGGTCGCGCACTGTTTGGGAAAGCCGGTCGTCAGCATCGAGGCCTTCACCTTCCTTTCGCACTACAATTACTTGTTGGGCGACTTCGGCAAGGCCTTTGGCCCGTGGCAGGTCAACCCGGATTTGCTCCGCCGTCACGCCAACCTCATTTTCGCGACCGGAATCAACCGCGTCCAGATGCACAGCTTTGGCTATTCGCCGCCGGGGCTGGAGCTTCCCGGCTGGCGCATGTATGCCGAAATCCACCTGAACCGCAACGTGGTCTGGTGGCCTTACATGGGGATGCTCAGCACCTGGTTGGCGCGTAACCAGTTCGTCATGCAATCGGGAATACCGGTCGCCGATGCCATCGTTTACCCGGTCACCGTAAATCCCCCGGAAAAGGGAATCGGCGAACTGAGCGACAAACAGCCGGTCTCGGCACTCAACGCCATTGATGGCCTGTGCCGTTCACTCTTCGGGAAGCTGAATAAAGGCCGCCCGGACGGTTCTTACGACTTCAACCATCTGGTTCTCATTGACGGACTTCAAAGCCGAGCGGAGGTAGAGCACCTGCTCGCGCTTGTAGATGCTGGAGCGAAAGTCGTTTGCTGCACCTCCCTGCCGGAAGCGTGGGACGCTTTCAAATGCCCCGCGACGCGCGACACCGAATGGGCCAGTCTGGCACTCAACCGGTTGCGCACGGCACAAAAGACCGGCACCTTTTTGGACGCCCAAGATGTTCCCTGGAAAAATGCGCTGGAAAAAGTCCGTTCAGTTACCTGGAGCCCGGCAGCGGCGGCTCTGAGTTTCCAGCATCGACGGGTGTCAGGCGGCGAACTCTATTTGCTTGTCAATCACGGCCAGTTGTTCGACGGCGAAGTCTCGTTCCCCCACCCCCTGCTCACCCCCGAACTCTGGGATGCCGACACAGGGCGCACCGAGGTCGCCGGCGAGGTCCGGAGGGAAGCCGAGCGGACGTTCGTCAAGCTGCATCTGGAGCCGTACAATTCGACGCTGGTCGTTTTCAGCGACCGGCCCGGCGTCTCATCACCGGCTGCGAAACCGCGACTGACCAAACGAACCGCTTTGCCGGAAGCCCTTCCCGTTCGCGGGCCGTGGGCGCTCCATGCCGACAAGAGCCGGTGCCAGGGCCTCGCGACGTCGGTGGACCTCACGCTCGACCGTCTGGTTTCTTGGCGCGATCTGCCGCTGTTGGAGAGGTGCGCGGGAATCGTCACCTACACGGCGCAGCTTGAGCTGCCCAAAGATTCGGTCGGCGCCGACCTCGGCTGGGTGCTGGAACTGGGCCAAGTGTATGAGCTGGCACACGTCACGCTCAACGGAAAATCCGTCGGCACAAGCTGGACAATGCCCTACCGGATCGACGTGACCGGTTTTCTCCGCGACGGCACGAACACGCTTGAGCTTGAGATTCCGAACCTGCTGGAGGACGGCCTGGACCAAGCGGAGCACAACCGCCCGTCCGGCTTGCTGGGGCCGGTGGTGCTCCGCCCGTACGGAACATTCAGGAGTCAGTAGACAGGGAGTTACAATGATCAAAGGACTGCTGCCGCTCTTTGTCATGGGCTGGGTATCTTTCGCGGCCTTTGCCGGTACGCTTGAGACAGGCTTTGCCGACCCGCCCCATGTGACCAAGCCGTGGTGCTACTGGTACTGGTTCAACGACAACATCTCCAAGGAAGGCATCACGCACGACCTTGAGGCGATGGCGCGCGTAGGCATCGGCGAGGCGCTAATGGCCAACATTTTCCAGCCGGACTATCCGGCTGGAAATGTGAAAGTCCTGAGTGAGGAATGGTGGTCTTTGGTGGAACACACGATTCGCGAAGGCGGGCGGGTCGGCGTTGACATCGGCCTGTTCAACTGCCCCGGCTGGAGCATGTCCGGCGGGCCGTGGATTCGTCCGGAACAGTCGATGCGCCACCTCGTTTCCTCGGAGGTGCGCGTCACCGGCCCGTCAGCGTTCGCGCAGCGTCTGCCGCAGCCCAAGCCGCAGTTTCAGGATGTCGCCGTGCTGGCTTTCCCGGCACCGCAGGGTGACGCGGATTCTCTGGCCTCACACGCTCCGAAGGTGACTTGCACACCGGTTGTAGCCGATGCAGACAAATGGGTGGATGGACGATTTGATGCGGCGGTGGCTTTTCCTCCGGGGGCGGGACAGAGCGGAAAAACGCTGTTCGTCGAAATTAATGTCGCAGAGCCGTTCACCGCACGGAGCCTGGCGGTGCATCCGGCGGGCGAGGCCTTTGGCGCGGATTGCGTGCTCGAAGCCGAGAGCGCGGACGGCACCTGGCAAACCTTGCGGACCTTCAAGTTCGACCGCTCGAATATGAACCCCGGAGTCGGCCCGATGCCCAACGGGCCTGTGACCGTTTCCTTTGCCCCCACGCTGGCGAGTAAGTTCCGCCTCGCTTTCAGCAGACTTTACTTCGGCCGCCTGCAAGGCTCGGCGCTGTCGGCCCAAGCCACCCTATCGGAGATCGAGTTGTCCGGTGCGGCGCGGCTGGAGGCGGTTGTGGAAAAGCAGCTTGGCAAGATGCATCCGACTCCGATGCCGGCGTGGGACAGCTACCAGTGGCCGACGCCGCCGGAGCCGGACTCCGCAACGCTCACGGTTCCGATCGGCGACGTGCGCGACATTTCCGCACAACTTGCCGCCGACGGCACGCTGCGGTGGGACGTTCCTCCGGGCAAGTGGGTTATTCTCCGCACCGGCATGGCCCCGACCGGAATTAAGAATACTCCCGCCTCGTCCGAGGCAACCGGCTTGGAAGTGGACAAAATGAATCGGGCCGCGGCCAAGGTTCACTTCGACGCCTTCATCGGCCAGGTGCTGAGGCGCATGCCAGCCGCAGATCGCAAGGCGTTCAAACATGTCGTGGCCGACAGCTACGAAGTCGGCTCGGAGAACTGGACCGACGGCTTCGCCGACACGTTCCGCACGCGCTACGGCTATGACCCGAAGCCGTGGCTGCCAGTGCTCACAGGGCGGCTCGTTGGCAGCGCGGACCAGTCGGAGCGCTTTCTCTGGGATCTGCGCCGCTTGGTGGCGGATCGCATCTCCGCAGACTACGTCGGCGGCTTGCGCGAGCTGTGTCATGAGCACGGACTGAAGCTGTGGCTGGAGAATTACGGCCACTGGGGGTTTGCAGGCGAGTTCCTTCAATACGGCGGGCAGTCGGACTGTGTGGCTGGCGAGTTCTGGACGGTTAAGGGCCTGGGAAGCATCGAGGTGCGCGCGGCCACCTCCTGCGCCAACACCTACGGCAAGCCGATCGCAGCGGCGGAGTCGTTTACCAGCGGTCCTAAATTCCAGACTTCGCCCTGGGGCTTGAAAGCCTTGGGCGACTGGGCGTTCTGCGAGGGCATCAATCACTTCGTGCTGCATGTTTTTCTCCATCAGCCGTGGGATGAACGGAAGCCGGGCGTCAACGCGCCGTGGCCTACCGAGTTCAACCGACACAACACCTGGTTCGATGCGGGTGGCGCGTGGGTAGACTACGTGCGCCGCTGCTCTTTCCTTCTGCAGCAGGGAAACCGCATCGCCGACGTGGCCTACTTTGTCGGCGAAGACGCGCCGAAGATGACCGGCACCCGTCAGCCCGAATTACCGCCGGGACGTGACTTCGACTACATCAACGCCGAGGTCATCCAGCAGAGTCTTAGCGTTAAGAACGGGCTGCTTTCACTGCCTCACGGCACGACCTACCGTGTGCTGGTGCTACCGGAGCGTACGGCGATGCGGCCGGAACTTGTGCGCAAAATCCGCGACCTCGTAAAGGCCGGCGCCACCGTACTCGGTCCGCCACCGACGCGTTCGCCGAGTCTGAAAAATTACCCGCAATGCGACGTTGAGATGCGGAAGCTGACGGCCGAACTGTGGGGTGATGCCCGCAGAACGGCGAGCGGCGAGCAGAAGGTTGGCAAGGGCCGCGTCATTTGGGGAAAAGGACTGAGCGAAGTCCTCGGTGATGCGGGAGTGGAGCCTGATTTTATGAGCGAAACCCGCTTGCGCTACACCCACCGCCTCGCCGGTGACACGGACATCTACTTTGTTGCGAATCCGTCGTCTGAAGCGGTGGCGTCGACTGCCTCGTTCCGCGTTCGCGGCAAGACTCCGGCGCTTTGGCGGCCGACAGACGGCCGCATCGAGCGCCTGTCCGTTTACGACGATGCCGACGGCGTCATAAACCTGCCCCTGCACCTCGGACCGAACGGCTCCGTCTTTGTCGTGTTCAACCCGCCGGGGCTGCGCGCAGCGAACCGCATCGTTTCTGTGACACGTAACGGCGAAGCGGTGCTCGACACGAAAGTCCGTTTGCCGCAGGAGTCGGAGGTGCCCTCCGCCTGTAAAGCCGTCACCAACAACTTCACTTTTGCGGTCTGGGCCAAGCCGCTGGTTTCGACGCCCCTCCTGGCGGAAGCCAACCGGGTCGTGTGCAGCGAGCCTCGCAACGACGTCATCACCCCGCCGCCCGGCAGCAGCTTCGGCGATTCACGCCATGCGGGCTGCGGGCTGTCCGTTGCCTGCAACGGCGTGATGGTTTTTGAGAGTGCGGAGACGTGCTTTGCGCCGGTGCTGACCCATGGCGTTTCGCTAACCCAGTGGACGCATGTGACCGTGGTCTATCACGACGGTCAACCCAGTCTATATCTGAACGGCAAATTTGCCCACACGGGTTTGCGCAGCGCGTTTCTTGTACACCCCGGCATCGGACACGGCGTCGGCGTGATGCCGTTTCGCGGCGAGTTCGGCAACTGCCAGCAGTTTGCGCGCCCCTTATCCGAGGCTGAAGTCATGGAGTTGGCGAGCACCATGCCCTGCCCGACCGCACCAACTCATCCTAACAGCATCGACGTCGTACGCGGCTCGGAAGGCGGCGCCGAGGCCTGTGTCTGGCAGGCAGGAGACTATGTGCTGCAAATGGCCGACGGAAAACAGCAAGCGTTCAGCGTGCCATCCCTCACGCCGCCCTTGGCGATCTCCGGCCCGTGGGAAGTCACCTTCGACCCGAAATGGCTGGCTTTGGGGGACGGAGGTCAGAATGCAGAGGACGGCGTTTACACGTTCGAGACCTTGCAGGACTGGACACAACGCAGCGAAACCGGAATCAAGTATTACTCGGGAACAGCGGTCTACCGCAAGACGTTTGACCTTCCGTCCTCCGTCCTCAGTCCTCTGTCCTCCGTCTTTCTCGATCTCGGCACGGTGCGCGATCTTGCCACCGTGCGCCTGAACGGCCAGCGGCTGGGCACGCTCTGGCTGGCCCCGTGGTGCGTGGACATCACGGCGGCGGCCCGAGTCGGAGAGAACCTGCTGGAGATTGAGGTCGTGAATCCGTGGAACAACCGGCTCGTTGCCGATGCGAATCTTCCGCCGGAAAAACGGCTGACCTTCTTGCTCTCTTCCGTCGTGGGCAAAGGCGCTCCGCTGTTGCCGGCCGGTCTGCTTGGCCCGGTTACAGTGCAGTCAGCACAACGAGTAGTTGTTAAATAATTAAAAGAGAAAGAGTATGCGAAATACAATGAGACAGGAACGAGTTTTGTTATTACTGATCTTCGGGTTGAGCATGGCAAGCATGGTGACGGCCGACACTTTGCAAACTCTATAAGGTGGATGGACAAATCCGACCCGAACCTACGGCCGCATACGCGTTGATGGTGGCCGGGCAATGCCCTCGCCCCCCCGCTCCCCTATACTATGGCCAACGATTGATGCGCTCATAAAGCGCTGGAAATCCTCGGCAGCCTTGGAGCGGGCCAACTATTGGCACGCGGGCGGGCGCGTCATTCGCGAGGTACGCGTATGACGTTACAGCTTCCGCCCGCTCGACTTCGCGTTGCATCGAATTAACCGGCTCCCGTCGGAGACGGCGCGAAGTGTGCCGCGCCGAGAAAATCTATAGGCGCGGTCGCTTCCCGCCGCAAGTGCTGGCGGCGGGCGATCGCCGCG
>CAYMLQ010000140.1:0-13311 GCA_964390795.1 uncultured Lentisphaeraceae bacterium | reverse complement strand
CCGGGCGATACCGACTTCCTGTGGGGCGAGCAGGTCTCGCGTCAGAAGTTCTTGGAGATCAACGAGGAGATCGTTGCGGAAGGCAAGCGCCCGGCCGAGGCGCAGCCCGCCTTGCTGGGCATCACCAAAGCCTCGCTCGAGACGGACAGCTTCATCTCGGCGGCCTCCTTCCAAGACACGACGCGCGTGCTCACCGACGCGGCCACGATGGGCCGTGTGGACGAACTGCGCGGCTTCAAGGAGAACGTGATCCTCGGGCATCTGATCCCTGGCGGCACCGGCTTCCCGCTGCACCGCCACATCAAGCTCGTGCCGCTGACCGAGCCGATCAGCGAAGAGGATATGGCGGCGCTTCAGGCCGAGGCGCAGAGCCAGCTCGACGAGGTCTTCAACTAAGACGGACTGATTCAATAAAAACGGCAGGCGGGGCGCAATGCGCGCCCCGCCTGCTTTTTTTTATTGGGGCGCATCTGAAGGGTGACGATATCCGGCGTCGCGCATGGCTTCCAGGCACGCGTCGAGCGCGAGCCTCGCCTTGCCGTTCTCGGCCAGCCGTTTCCTGAAATTCACCAGCGTCGTCGGGTGGAACTCCTGGACGTCGCCGAGGGCGAGCCGCCACCTCGCGTCGGATGGGTTGCGACCGGCTGCGGGTGTGTGTATCCTTGAACAGGAGTCGTGATGACGTGCGTGTGGACACGAGCGCATTTTCGACAGCTGTGTCATTGCACACTTCCAGAAGTGAGTAATCGGTACAGCAGCGTTTCTCCCGTGCGGGTGTCGCTTGCGGAGACGGGAAGAGCAGACCGCTGCGGGAAAGGGAGGAGAGGAGAATGAACGCTCAACGCTCAACGTTCAACGCTAAACTCTCAAGTGGAGAGGGGGAGAAACGCTGAACGCCGAACGCCGAACACTGAACGCCGAACGCCGAGCCGGTTGGGAAGAACGGGAAAGGGTAGAACCCCGGAGGGCTTACAGGTCAGCGGGCGCAAGGCCGGTGTGGCGGGCGATGCGGGCCAGCATGGCGGGGCCGAGTTCAACGGAGTCATGAAAAGCGAACACGAAGTCGGGATAGCCAATGCGGCATAAAATGCAATGCGAGGTGCCGCATTGCCGCTTGACCTGCCAGCCGATGCGCAATAACGCGGCTTTGACGCGTTTGGCCTTGGTTGACGGCCAGACGCTCATGCGAAGACGGCTGTGAAGGGTGCGATTTCGGGAGCCCGGTCGTGCGCTTCGATCCTGTCGGCGGCGATCCGCAAGGCCAAGGCCTGCACGTTAGCTACGGCGTTCTCGCGCGTGTCTCCGTAGGCCATCGCGCCGGGCAGGCCGGGCAGCTCGGCAAGCCAGCGGCCGTCCTCTTCCCGCTCGGTTTCAATCTTCATGAGTTTGAGCGCTTTCACGGCAATTAGAGTAGCACCTAGAGCGCAGACAAGGCAACGGGAAATTGCCCGGGAAATTGTCGGAAAGCAGATAATATAATCGGGGACGTAGCGTGATATCGAGACAAACACGCTTGCGTCGGGTGGGTTGCGGCCGGCTGCGGGTGTGCGTATCCTTGAACAGGAGTCGTGACGGCGTGCGTGTGGACGCGAGCGCATTTTCGACAATAACGCTCAACGGTCAACGCTCAACGTTCAACGCTCAACGCCTCGAGTAGAGAGGGGAGAAACGCCGAACGTCGAACTTCGAACGCCGAACGCTGGCAAGCGGGGGACGTGCGTTTCGGATGTCGGTGCCGTACGGCGGGCGCTAAGAGCCCGCCGCTCAACATGCCGATCAACGCGCTCGTCAATAACTTCGGCGTTCAGCGTTCAGCGTTCGAGTTATCTCGTTCGTTTGTTCCCGCTCCGCGGACGGCTCGGGGAGCCGTCCCTGCCGAGGGGGGAGACTCGCCTATTCGACGTCTTTTTCCCACTGGGGCTGTGAGAGGAACACCGTCTTCAGATCGGCGGCGAGGTTCACGACGGAACGTCCGGCGATATTGGTGTAGGCGCCCGGATACTGATACCAATAACAGCGGACGACGGGGAACTGGCTGATGGCATAGGGCGCGTTCTTGGGCTTCTGGACGACGTCCCCGTGCAGCAGTTGCCAGTTCTTGATTTCAGACCACGACGCGGCCCCATCTTTATTGGCGTCCACGTCCGACAGGCTGGGCTTGTCGCCGAGATACGACGTCCAATCCCACTTGCAGGCCGCCTCGCTGAACTCGTACAGGTAGCTCGATCCCGCCTCGTCGGTCTCCGCCGCCTGGCCCCACTCGCTGTAGCTGTTGGGGACGCCGCCCTCTTTGCCGCTGGAGGGGTCGGCGCTGGAAATCAGGCTGCCCGCCGACAGGTAGGCGGCGCTGACGAGATTCGTGAGCCTGGGCGGGAACTGGCCGTTGTGGTCGCGAGCGTAGGCCTGAAGCGCAGCACCCACCGATCGCATCTCGTCTACAAGGCGGTCATATTGTGCGGTTGGCCCAATCGAAGCGTACGACATGAGCAGGGGCTCAAGCGTTGCAAGGGGCGTGTATTCCGCTGTTTGTTTGACGGATGAACAGCCTGTCAGACAGGCGGCCAAACCAGAGATAAAAAGAACCCGTTTCATATTCTGTCCTCGCTCTCGGCATCTCGTAACCGGAACGCGCCACACGCCACCCTGACGTGAATGGGCATCATTCCGAATTCCACGATTCGCTTTGATTATGAAGGCAGGAGGCGAATTAAGTCAAACCCGATTATCGAGGCAAAAAAAAGCGGCGAAAAAGGCAGGCGAAAACAAGCAACAAGCGACCTGATGGGATTGGGATTGCTGATGGAACGGCTCACAGTGTATGATAGCCTTCAAAATGAAGTGATCTCGCGGGGGAAGGAGCGAAGCGATGCGTGTGATACGGAAAATTTCGGGAATCGTGCTGGTGGCCGCGTGCTGTCAAGGGGATGCCGAGCGCGTTCAGGTGACGGACGAAGAGGTGGATAAGTCTGTCGAGCGCGGGCTGGCGTGGATCGCGCGTGGCCAGCTTGCGGACGGCGCGTTCGGAAACGGGCAGGCGCAGAACACCTCGGGTATTTGGGCGCTGTGCGGCATGGCGTTTCTGGCGCGTGGGCATATGCCGGGCACCGAGCCTTACGGGCCCGTGGTGGAGCGCATCGTCACCAAGTTGGCGGAGGTCCAGCGCGCGGACGGGTATCTCGGCGGCAACGACGGCAAGATGTACTCGCACTGTATCGCCACGCTCTTCCTCTCCGAGGTTTCGGGAATGGTCAAGCCCGAGTTGCAGACCAAGATCGATCAGGCGTTGTCGCGCGCGCTGAAGATCATCCTCGACGCCCAGAAGATCGAGAAGGACAAGAACAACGCGGGCGGCTGGCGCTACACGGCGGAAGCGCGGGACAGCGATTTCTCTTGCAGCGGCTGGGCTCTGATGGCGCTGCGCTCGGCGCGTCTCAACGGCGCGCAGGTCCCGCCGGAGGCGATCAAGAGCGCGGTGGAGTATATTTTGCGGCGGCACGACGAGAACCAGGGCAGTTTCGGCTACACGGACAGGCAGACGCATGCGGTGACGCTGACGGGGGCGGGGATTCTCTGCCTCTCGCTGTGCGGCGAGCACGGCAACCCCGCTGTGGGGCGCGCGGCTCGCTATCTGATGCAGAAGTACGAGGAACTGCCGAAGCAGCAGTACTGTTTCTACGGCATGTACTACGCGGCGCAGGGGCTGTTCCAGCTGGGCGGAAACGAGTGGCAGACTTTTTCGCGCTGGATGTACGACACGTGGATCCCGAAGCAGAACG
The DNA here is from genome assembly GCA_964390795.1 of uncultured Lentisphaeraceae bacterium. Lineage (GTDB taxonomy): Bacteria > Verrucomicrobiota > Kiritimatiellia > RFP12 > UBA1067 > CAYMLQ01. The sequence continues at coordinate 9,535 of CAYMLQ010000140.1, read as the reverse complement.
AGGACGGCTATTGGGACCGCAACGAGCAGGACCGTTACTACCAGACCGCCATGGTGGTGCTCGCCTTTACCGTGCCGTACCGCCAATTGCCAATCTACCAGAGAGACGAGACCGTCGACGAGAAGTGAAAGCCGTCAATGCCCGCGCGGTTCGGGGAGGGAGTTGCGGCGGGCAGCGGCCCTGAATTGTCCCATGGTCATTTGGAAGCGCTTGCGGAAGAGCCGTCCCAGATGGGTTTCGCAGGCGAAGCCGCAGCGCAGGGCGAGGTCGCCGATTTTCAGGTCGGTCTCGACCAGCAGCGCTCTGAGCCGTTCCAGCCGGACATGCTCAATCTCTTCCCGAAGGGTGCGTCCGGTGGCATTCAGAAACCGGATTTCGGTCGCCCGGCGCGAGAGCCCCGCTGATTTCGCGACGTCCATGATGCGGAGGTTGGGATCGTGCGCGCTGATCTGTATGAACCGCAACGCACGCGCCATCTTCTGATCCGCGATGGCGGTCCATTCGGTCGACTGGCGCGTGACGACACGGATCGGTTCCACACGATATTCGCGTTTCTTCAACCGCTCACCTTTCATCAGCCGGTCGAGGTGTTCGGCGATCCTGTAGCCTGCTGGCCGAGGGTCGCACTGGATGCTGGACAGCGTGGGCACCGATGCCTCGCAGATCCACTCGTCATTGTCGACGCCCAGTACCGCCACTTCGTCAGGAACGGAAATGCCCACATCCATGCAGGCATCCAACACTTGTTTGCCGCGCCTGTCGTTCGGTGCGAAAAGCGCGGTCGGTCTCGGCAATGCGCGCAACCACGCCTCCATGCGCGGGCGCTCCACGGCCCAGTCGCGCTGCTCATCCGCAGAACAGGCGCCGTATACGTGGCAGAGGCGGTGTCCCGCCGCGCGAAGAGCCGCGCGAAAGCTGCGCTCGCGGGCCACAGACCAATACGTCTCGGGGTGTGTGTCGCCGACGAAAGCGAACTGCGTGTAGTGGCGCTCCAAAAAATAGTCTGCGGCCATGCGCCCGATGGCGGCGGAATCCCACACAACGCACGGGCACCGAAAGAGCGGATAGGTGCGCTGCCGCATGGGGTGCGGCTGCAGCAGCACGACGACCGGAACCCCTGCCTGTGCAACGATCCGGGCCTCTTCAACGGAGTGATAGTCTGCAGCGATGATGCCGTCACAACCCCATTGTTTTAAATCCTGCAGGTGGTACGCCCAGGGACGTTTTTCCTGCTGGTAGATACGCCAGGGGCCGTGTTCCTGCGCGTATTGGAGAACACCTTGGAGCATCTCGCGCAACCCCTTCACAATCGTGGAGGTCAAGATGACCACATGCGGAACCTTGTTCTTTCGTGACACAGTAACCATGTGGACAGTGTAGCGTCAGCGGGTCATATAAGACAAGGGCAGACTGCGCAAAGAGTCGAAAAAAGATACGCAAAAAATCTATCGACAAACGGTGAATGGCGCGTATATTAAGTCTAGCTGGCAGAGGTGTGCGGCTGATAGGCGTCTATGCCGAAGGAGGATGACGGTGAAAGAGAATCTGAAAACGGGTTACTTGGATCTGCTGCTTGTCGTTATGTGCGGCAGCGCTTTCTCGACGGCGCACGCGGATACGGTCGCGCTTTGGAAACTCGATTACTCGCCGTACACGGGGCTGAACGCGCGGTGTCTGATCGACCCCGCGAACGACTTTGACGTCGTCATCCAGGGCCAGCAGAAGGAGCCGCCCTCCACGCGCCCGGCCCTGCCTTCCGGCAAGAGCCAGGAGTGGGTGCCTTTGCCGCCGAACCCGGATCTGACAGAGGGCCTGCTGGACTCGACGCTCAGCACAAATGCGGTCTACTACGAGCACGGTATCCTGTTCAGCTCAACCGGTGTCGTCGCCGCGGTCAACAACCCCGCGCGCAGTTTCACCGTCGAAGGCTGGCACTGGCGTCAGAACTGGTACGTGCCTAACATCGGTAACTTCACCCCGTTCTTCTCGCTCGGCCAAGCCGACGGCTGGCGCTTCAGCCTGCACAATCTGGACGACACCAACACGCTGTACTTCCTGATCTCGGACTACCGCGCCCCGAACTTCCTCAACAGGCGCTTCCCGGCCCCCATTTCCAAAGCCACCCTCTTCCAGAAATGGTGCCACTTCGCGCTCGTGTATGACGGCGGCGGGGGCGGGGGCTTGGGCACATGGGAGATCTTCGTCAATTCACAATCGTACGGCGTCGTTACGAACAACAGCCGCCCGGCAGCGCCGGGCCCGGCGGCGGGCTTCCACCTGGGCGGCGACGGCACCGGCTCCCAGTACTTCGACGCCGGGGCGTATGATTACTGGCGCGTCTCGGATGAGGCGCTCACGTCCAACCGCTTCCTCAACGCGGGCACCGCCTCGACCGCGCCGAAAACGCTCGCCTTTTACCGGCTCGACGTCAACGTGGGCGGCTCGTTCGACCTCTCCAACCGCGTGGGGAACGCCTGGCATCTCAATGCGCCGCCCCCCGGCAATGCCTCCTCCCAACTCACCGCCAATGCTTCACAGGCTGTTCGGTCCGTGCCCTGCGATCCGAACCCGTCCGGGCCCTTCCTCGGCACGCGCGCGGCCAACGTGGGCAGCATCACGTTCAACTCGGGCACGGCCGGCGGGAATTCCTACCTGCTGAACACGACGGGGCTGGCCTCTCAGCTCGACACCAACCGCGCCTGGACGGTGGAGGGCTGGGTCAACTTCCGGGAACTCGTAAGCCGTCAGGTTATTTTTGACGCCAAGCAGAACAAAGGGTTGGGTGCCGGCTGGATGCTGTTGAACCATCAGGCCGACGGCATCAATACGCGCTACTGCTTGTTCATCGGCGCCATTCCTAGTTATGTTGCGTTTCCGCTGTCCGTCGTCGGAGAGACCGCGCTGAACACATGGCACCATCTGGCGCTGACCTTCGACCCCGCCTCGGGCACCGGCTATCAGGGCGCGTGGGAGCTGTTCCTGAACGGACACACGCTGGGTCGTATCGAGTACTCGAACGCATGGACCCGTGTTTCAACCGCACCGGCGGACTTTTGTGTCGGAGGCCGCGTCAATACCAATACCGACGCGCTACGCGGCTCAATGGACCTCGTGCGCGTGACGCAGGGCGTACTGGCGACCAACCAGTTCCTGAACGCGGGCGGCTATGCCGCCACGACGAGCGCAGTTGCCACCTTGGCCTACTGGAAGCTCGACCGTGACGGGGTGTCCGCTGACGCCGCCAGCCAGGTCGACCCGCGCCACGCGCTGGGCGTCGCCACCAACACCGCATCTCCCGCAGGCAGCCTCCAGCGAGTCGCGGGCACGCTGCGCAAATACGACGCCACGCCGGCCTTTATCGGCGACCCGGCGGCCAACGCGGGCTCGCTCCTGTTCACGAACGGCACGGCGCTGACGACCGGCAACCTCGGGGTCAGACTCGAACTCGGCACGCCCTTTACGGTCGAAGGCTGGATGAAGTGGGACGGAGGCGCGGCCCGCGCTGTCCAGGCGCTCGCCGGGACGCGTTTCGACACGGAGACGGGTCTTCTGCTGCCCCCTGTCGGCACCGGGAACCGCGTGCGCTTCGGGATTCCCGCCGGCTGGCTGCTGACCCTAGAGACGCGAGGTGCCGACGCGGCGTTCCACATCGCGTGCGACACCGCCGTTACCAACGTGTTCACGGGCAGCGATGTCGTCATCGACGCGGATCTCGCGGTCCTGCCGTCCGCACAACTCGCCGGCCGGTGGCGTCACGTCGCGCTGACCTATGACCCCGACGTGAGCGATCGCGGCCGGTGGACGCTCTACCTGGACGGGCGGGAGACCGGTTCGGCGGTCAACCCCGCAGCGCCTTTCGTCAACCCCGAGAGCCCCCGCTTCCTGCTCGGCGGCCGCGCGGGCGGCACGGACAGCTTCGACGGACTGCTCGACTGCTGGCGCGTCTCCAGCGGTATCCGGACGCCCGAAGACCTCCTGTATTACAGCGTCCAACGCGGTACGCTCATCGGGGTGCAGTAAAGAAGGTGTGGGGATATGATGCGGTCTGTGCTTTATGCTCTCGTGCTCCCGTTCTTATGCGTAGGCGCGCAACCGCCTTCTCCCGAATTGAGGGGAGGGGAGCTGGCGGTGGGTTCGCCGGACGGGCGTGACTTCGCGGCGGGAATCGTCAAGGCCCCGACAACGCCTTGGCTGACGGCGACGCAGGGCATGATTGACGTCGAATGCCAGATGCCGGCGGACTGGCCTTCCGGCGAGGATGCTGCGCTCTTCCACGCCCAGGCAAAGGCCCACGTGCATGCCACGCTGTTCTTTCGCGGAGGCGCGCTGTGGGCCGTCTATAAAGGCGGGGAGGAGCATTTCGCTTCTGTGACCATGCCCGAGGCCGCGAAGTGGGCCGCCGGCTCGTGGCACCGGATCCAGTTCGGCTGGCGGCTGGCTCAGGACGACGCCGGAGAGACGGTGACGAACGAGGTCGCCTTTACGCTGGTGGCCGACGGGCGGCCCGCAGGCGACGGACTCGGGCGCGTGATGGACCCGTGGCCGGAGCGCTGCGAGCTGGGCGGAAAAAACGGGGGTGCCCCGTGGCGGGGCAAGGTGCGCCGCCTGGCGCTCTCGACCCGTCCTCTGCTTGTTTCGGAGGCGGTGGCTGAGCTGAAAGCAGGGGAGCGGAAGATCACGGTCAAGGCCGACCGTCCGCTCGGCACGTGTTACCGGTTTTGGACCGTGGCCAACTGCAACGGACCCCACCGGTTTCTGAATCCAAAGTATGCGGAAGGCATCAACCGGGGGCAGCCCTTCATCAGCGAGATCAACGCAGTGTATCTGCTGGGCGGGCGCTACGCGGACCAGAATGTCTGGTACCGGGGCCTCCATCCGGACGGCAAATTGGATGTTGATTTCTCGGGGATGATCGCGCAGCTCAAGGCGATGCTCGATGGCGGCTTCACGCCATGGATCGTACTGGACAACACGCCTTACGCCATGAGCCATCCGCCGCAGGAGAACACCTACGGCAACACCGCTCCGCCGGACGACGAGCGCCTCTGGGCGCGTTACGTCGACGCCGCCGTGCGCGCGATGATCGACGCCTTCGGTCAAGAGCGCGTCTCGCAGTGGTGGTTCCGCGTCGGCACGGAGCCGGACCTCCTGCCCGGGCACTGGTCCGGCACGCGCGAGCAGTACTTCGCCCACTACGACCACACCGTGTCGGCCGTGACCGGTCTGTTGCCGACCGCCCGTATCGGCCCCGGCAATATTCTGAACCCGCGGGACGGCCAGTTCGGCACAAAGACGCGCGGCCTGTGGGGTCTGGACATCATCGACCACGCGGCGCAAGGCACCAACGCGGTCACCGGAGGAATCGGCACGCGACTGGACTGGTTCTCCTGCTCGTGGTACGCGCGCGTCGGAAGACCCCTGTCAGACTTCGACGAGGCCGTGAACCTGATGCGCGAGCGGCTCGGGCGCTACCCGCAGCTCCGCGACACGCCGCTGGTGATCGGCGAGTTCACCGTGCTGCACGACGAGAGCGGACGCCGCCTGTGGTCGGGAGACACGACCGAGTGGGCCGCCAGCTTCTATGCCGGCCTGGCCGACCGCGTCTACCGCACCGGCATCCGGCAGGTCTACGAATGGGCGCAGACCACCGACGGGGTGCTCCATCCGCGGACGCAGGTGATCGCGATGCTCGACCGCATGGCCGACGGCCAGCGCCTGGAGACGGAGGTTCGAGCCACCTCGGCGGCCGACTGCGGGGCCGTCGCCTGCCGCAAGGGTGACGACCTCTATGTGCTGCTCTACAACCACCGCGCGCTGCGGCGTCCCTCCGTGCCAGAAGCGGTACATCTGGTGGTCCAGGACAGCCGGATGAAGAAAGGCGCCGCGTGGCAGCTCTCCGAGACGCTCGTGGACGCGGAGCACGCGTCGTGGGCGTACGCCTTAGCGGCGGACTGCCGGGCGGCCGGCGTGCGGCCGCTGCCGCAGGCCGGGCGTTACGAAGGGAGCGTGTCGCTCCTATACGGGAGGCCGGGAGCGGACGTGTTCCGCAAGAACAGGGAGAAGTATGCCCGGTTGTCTCAGCCGACCGAAACGTCGGAGGCGGTTCGGGCCGGGCCGGGACGGTTCGAGCGCGACATCGAGATGGCGGGACACAGCGTGCGGCTGATCAAGCTGACGCCGCTTTTGCCGGAGGGAAAAAGTGAAAAACGTCGCTCTTCTGTTGGGAGTCTTCTCGGCTATCTGTTTCGCTAGCGCGGCGTGTTGGGAACAACGGGACAGGTCATACGCGTTGCGGTGTAAAACCCTTTCAGGTTTTTCTGAAGCACGCCTTTTTCCCGCGGGTATTCAGGATTGACCCTTTTTACTCCTCCCCGCATAATGAATGCGAACTGGGGCGTACGTATATCGCCGGGTAGGAGTAGGGGATGTTCCTGAACTCGGTTTTGGGGAGAAAAGATGTTACGTCGTGATTTTTTGAAGATAGCGGCAGGGAGTGCGGCGATTCCGCTTTTTTCCATCGGGGGGCAGGTTTCTGGCCGGAATAAAATCCGGCTGGGCCTCATCGGGTGCGGCGGCCGCATGGGACTCGGCATTCAGTACGGCATTTTGAACAACCTGTGTGGCCCGGACGAGGAGATCGTCTGTATGGCCGAGCCGGATCCGAGTCATTGGAACATGATTCGCGCCGTGGTGAAGTATCATCAGCCGACGACGGACAGCTCGAAAATCCAGGCGTTTTACGATTACCGCGAGATGTTGGAAAAGATGGGGGGCGAGATCGACGCCGTCGCGATTGCGACGCCGAACCACCACCATGCGGCCGCCGCGATCCTCTCGATGGCGAAGGGCCTTCACGTCTATGTCGAGAAGCCGATGGCCCTCACGATCGAGGAGGTGTACCGCATGCACGCGGCGCAAAAGAAGTCTGGTGTCGTGACGCAGGTCGGCAACCATGGCCACAGCGACGAGGGCATGCGCCGCCTCGTGGAGTACATTCAGAGCGGCGCGCTCGGGCAGATCCATGACGTCTGGGCGTTCGACGATCGCCTGAACGCGATGATGTGTCGTCCGCCGAAGGCCGAGCCGCCGAAGGGCATGGACTGGGACGCCTGGTGCGGGCCCGCACCGGTGTGCGATTATTATGCAGGCACCGCGGACCATAACGGCATGCATCCGCATGACTGGCACGCGTGGGTCGGGTACGGCAACGGCGCGATCGGCAACATGGGCACACACATCCTCGACCCTGCGTTCTGGGCGCTTCGCCTCGGCGAGATCCATCCCGCGAGCGTGGAGGCCACTGAGCTTCAGTGGGGCGTGGCGGGGAGCTGGACGTGGCGCAACACGATCCGCTGGCGCTTCCCTGCACGCAAGGGCATGGACGCGATGACGCTGCATTGGTATGACGGCGTGAAGGACGGAATCCCGTACGACAAGGCGCATGTGAACAAGACCGGCATCTGTCTGAAGCGCGACTACCAGAACCTGCCGCCGATCATCCAGGAACTCGAGAAGAAACACGGACAGAGCCTGGGCTGTCTCGGCACGGTGTTCGTGGGCGAGAACGGCGTCATGGCCATCGGCCCGCACGGGGACGGGCTCCAGCTCGTCCCGGACGATCTCAGGAACAAACTCCCGAAGCCGCCGAAGACGATCCCGCGCGAGAAGGGAATGGATCATCAGCAGGATTGGCTGCGCGCGATCCGCAACCCGAACCGTCCGGCCGGTTGCAACTTCGCGTATTCCGCGCCGCTCGCGACGACGGTGCTCCTCGGCAACGTGGCGGCCCGCGCGGGCATCAAAAAGCTTGAGTGGGACGGCACCTCGATCACGAACGACGAGTCCGCGAACGCGTTCCTCAAGACGACGTATCGGGCCGGTTGGGAAATAAAGGGGTAACGGTTCAAGGGGGCAAGGGGAACGCTCAACGCTCAACGCTCAACGTGCAACGCTCAAGTTATAAGTGAGAGGGCAGAGCAACAAGGTTCTGACAAGAAAGGGGAAGGCCATGCAGAGACGGGATTTTATGTCATTGGGGTTGGCGAGCGCGGCGCTCGCGGGATGCGCGACGGGGATGCCCAAGAAGGTGTCTCCCGCCGTTGCAAAGGCGGACGGCGGCGGCGACAAACGGATGCGCGGCCCGTTCCCGATCCTCTCCACGCCGTACAACGCGGACGGCAGCGTGGACTACGAGTCGCTCAAACGCGGCGTGCGTTTCACGGCGGACGGCGCGTGCCCGGGCGTGATCTGGTGTCAGTCCAACGACGCGGTCGACCTGTTGACCTTCGAGGAGAAGGTGAAGGGGTATGAGGCGTGTGCAGAGGCGATGCAGGACGTCGCCTGCGTGATGACGTTCGGATGCAACGGCGTGGACACGGCGCAGCTGGTCCGCGAGACAGAGGCCGTCGAGAAGATCGCAATGAAGTACCCGCGGACGAACATCGCGATCATCACGCGCCCGCCGAGCGCGGGCAAGACGCTCGACGACGTGCGCGCCTACTACGAGGCGCTGGCGAAGGTGGCGCAGCGCCCGGTGATCATCCAGACGGTCGTGAACAACACCTGCCCGTCCCCGACGGTCGAGATGCTGATCGACCTCGCGAGGAAGTACCCGGCGATTTACGGGTACATCAAGGAGGAGTCGGGCGGCGTGAAGGCGAACGACAACATGATCAAGGAGAACGCCGCGAAGCCGGTCATCCACACGGTGTTCAGCGCGTGGGGCGGTTGGCAGTGGCTCTACCAGAGCCGCCGCTGCGGGTCGGAGGGGCTCGTCACAGAGCGTTGCGCGTATGCGCCGCTGCTCGGGTGCATCTGGAAGCAGATGGAGAACGGCGACCGTGACGGCAAGCTGACGCTCGCTTACGCGCTGCTCCGCCTCCTGATCGATCAGCGAGACTTCCCCGGCGGCCTGCGAGGCTATTCGCTCTATTACCTCCAGCGTCAGGGCGTGTTCAAAACCACGGTGTCGCGCGTCTACCTCAAGGCCGAGAATAAGGATCAAGGCATGGTGGCGGTCGGCGACACCACGAAGTGGAAACTCGATGATTTTAAGCTCACGGATCTCCAGAAGGCCGAGCTCGACGAGTGTTATGACGACATGCTTCGCTTCGTGAAGGCAAACAGATGAACGCCTCTTCAGGGGCTTACTTGACGCGGCCGGTGTAGGCGTCGGCGCCGGAGTTGTCGATCGCGTCCTTGAAGAACGTGTCCTCTGCCGCCGAGCGTGCCTTGTCCCAGGGACGCGGGTTGCCGCAGAGCTGCACGGCCCATAGCTTCAGTTCCTTGCGGTGCCAGTTGACCATGCAGTTCGTGCCCCACGCGCCGCCATGTCCGAACCAGGCGTCGTCCTTGTCTTCTTCCGGCGCGGAAAGCCCGAGCGAATAGCCGCCCAGGCCTTTCGGACGGGTCGACTTCGCGAGAATCTCCTTCACGGTTTCTTCCTTGAGGATACGCACGCCGTTCTCGCCCACGCCGAGGTTCATGAGCATCTTGTAGAACTTGAGCTGGTCGTTCGCGGTCGTCCAGAGCCCCG
>CAYMLQ010000139.1:0-13315 GCA_964390795.1 uncultured Lentisphaeraceae bacterium | reverse complement strand
AGTTCCGGTCCAGATCAATCGACAGAATGAAGAATTTAGATGCGTTTGCCCTGATTTTTAGCCCGACTCCTGTTGACGGCACAGATGGAGTCGCTTAAACTTAAGCACTGAACTTGACGGAGACTTTGATGAAGCTGAAGGGCATACGGCTATTCACGTGCGGCCTCGCCGGCAGCCTGCTGGCTTTGGGCACGGTTGTGTCCGGCCGTGCGGAGACTCCGCGCGCCGAGGAAACCGCGGAGGCGATGATGCGCCGCGCGACGGCCGCGGAGCGCGCTCAGCGCACAGCCGAGGCCGCAGCCGCCTATGAAAGTCTGCTGCGCCGGGACACGGCCTTCGAAACCGTGGTGGCCCCGCGGCTGGTCACGCTCTATGCCGACAGCGGCCAGACGGCTCAAGCCCTCTCGTGGGCCGTGCGCGTCTCCCGCCGCCAGCCCGACCCGAAGGCGTATCTGGCCGGCGTGTACGCACGCCTCGGACAGTGGAAGGAGTCCGAACTCCTGCTGAGGCAAGCAGCGCAGGGCGAGCGGGATCCCCGCAAGCGCGCCGCCCTTCAGTGGCAGCTGGCGGACATACAAGAGCGGCTGGGCGACGGCCCGGCCGCGCTCGCGACACTCGCTCGCTCGCGCGATGCGGCGCCCGACGAAGAATTTCAAAGAACATCCGTACAGCGGCTCGACGCGCTGCGCCGCCGACTCGCGGCCGCGCCGGCGAAGCCGACGCCCACACGCGTCACACCCAAGGCGGAGGACAAACCATGAAAACGAACCAGCCCTTCAGCCTCGCGCGACTCTCGGCGACGCACGCGTGGGCAGCGGTGCCCGCGCTTTGCGCCCTCATGGCCACGCATCAGGCTGCCGCCCGCCCGTATTACGTGAACGACGGGAACACCACGAACGACCTCTACTGCACGGCGCGAGGCCTCGACAGCAACAGCGGCCTCAGCCCCGACGCTCCCGTCGCCTCCTTAGGCACCCTTCTTGGGCGCTACACGCTGACCGCCGCCACCGATATCGTTTACATCGACGCGGGCACCTATGTTTCGACCGTCAACATTGTCATCGACTCCCGCCATGGCGGAACGTGGGATAACCGCCTGACGTTTATGGGCGCCGGTCGCGCCACCGTCCTGAACCGCAACTCCCAGGGCGCGGGCGCCTGCTGCCTGGTGAACCGCGCCAACTACGTCACCCTTTCCAATCTCACCTTCACCGGCGCGGAGGTCGGGCTCTCCATCGACTCCTCCTTCTGCAGCGACGCCACGGTGGCTGGCAACACGTTCTTCGGCAACATAAAGGCAGGCCTCTCTGTCCAGCCGAGCACGAACGCGTTCTACGGTCAGTTCATGATCTCGCACAACCTGCTCTACAACAATCGAGACGGACTGGTGCTCGACCCCAAAACCGACATGATGGGCGGCGAGTTCAAGCTCTTCAACAACACGATTATCGTCACCAACGGAACCGCGGTGACCCTGGGCGGACGCATCTCCTATTCGGAAGCGCGCAACAATATCGTGGTCGCAAAGGGCGGCACCTGTTTCGCGGCCTTCACCGGGGATAGCATCTTCCAGTCCGACTATAACGACCTCTGGGCCCCGGACGGAGGCGCGATCGCCAAGGTGTCATACAACGGCAGCACGAACGTGTTCGCGTCGTTGGACGATTGGCAGCGCTACACCCACGCCGCCTTCTACAGCGCCCGTGACGCGCACAGCTTCAGCCGCGACCCCGCCTTCGCCGAGCCCGCAGGCGCGGACGCCCACCTCAAGTCGTCCTGCGGACGCTGGCTGCCCGACGCGAACAACGGGACGGGCGGCGTCTGGGTGGTCGACGAGCAGATGCACAGCCCCTGCATTGACGCGGCCGACCCTTACGCGCTCACAGAACTGCTGGACAGCGAACCCGTGCCGAACGGGGCGCGCCTGAATATCGGCTGCCACGGCGGCACGCCGGAGGCTTCCATGACGTTCCCGGGCCGCGCCCTGCTGGCCATGGCTCCGGACGAGGGGCAAGACCCCCTGTTGATGCAGCTCATCTACTGGAACGCTACCGGCGACGGGTGGAATGTCAACGATACCGTGAACGTCGAGTACTCCCTGGATGGTGGCGCGAACTGGGAAGCGCTCACGAACAGTACGCCTACCTATGCGGTCAACGGCATGCTCGAATGGTTCAGGCCGCTGGCCACGTTCGGCTCCCCGAGCGGCTGCTGGGTCCGAGTGACCAGCCTCGCCGACGTCTCGGTTACCGACGCGGTCTTCTTGAAAAACACCTACACGCCGCCGGGCCCCAGCGAATTGTATGTGAACGACGCCAGCAGCGACGGCGACCTCTGGTGCAGCGCCGCCGGCAGCGACGCCAACGACGGACTCAGTCCGTCCACGCCCGTCGCCTCCCTGCAAGCCGTTCTAGACCGTTACACGCTCGGCCCGTCCTGTACCGTCTTCGTCGACGCAGGCACGTATGAACTGGCCTCCAACATCGTCATCGAGGCCCGCCACAGCGGCGACGCGAATGCCAGATTCTCCATCAAGGGCGCCGGCCGGGCGACCGTCCTGCGCAGACAGTCCCACAACGCAGGCGACTGCTGCCTGCACGTCTGCGCAAACTACGTCCGCCTTGAATACCTGACCTTCACCGACGCCGAAACCGGACTCTTCATTGACTCTTCGTTCTGCGCCAACGCCAGCGTGATCGGCAACACCTTTTTCGGAAACAGCGGCGTGGCCCTGCGCGTCGAGCCGAGCGCCAACAGCGCCTATGGCTCCATCGAGGTCCGGCACAACCTGCTGTACGACAACGCCGACGGCATGAGCCTGAATGCGCACATAACGGACATGAGCGCCTCTTTCTTGGTGGTCAATAACACCCTCGTGGTGACCAACGGGTTCGGTTTGCTCATCGGTGGCTACTACATGGGTTCGCTCCTGCGAAACAACATCATCGTAGCGGACGGCAACGCGGCCTGCATCGGCTCCCTCTCCGGTGCCAACCACTTCGCCTCCGACTACAACAACCTCTGGACGCGCAACGGCGGCACCGTGGCCAGGATCACCGTGGCCGTCGGCGCTGAGACCAATCTCACCACACTTGCGCAGTGGCAGCGCTTCACCCAGAAGCACTACGGCATGAGCCGCGACGCCCACAGCTTCGGCCGCGACCCCCTGTTCGTCTCCCCCGCCAACCAGGACTACCACGCGAGCAGCCTCGGAGGCTCGTGGCACGACGAGGCATGGACGCCCGATGCCGTCCATAGTTCCTGCGTCGACGCCGGCGATCCTTTTAACGAGTGGGACAGTCTGGCGTTCGAATCCGCGCCGAATGGCGGACGCGTCAATCTGGGCGCCTTCGGCGGCACCCCTCAAGCGTCGCGCGCGTCGACCGGCCGACACCTCTTAACCATGGCACCCGACCAGGGGCAGAGCCCGCAGAGCACCCAGTTCATCTATTGGAACGCCACCGGCGAGGGGTGGGGCACCAACGACGCAGTGAAACTCGAGTATTCTCTGGACGGCGGCAGCCAATGGCAATGGATCGCCAACGCTGCCTTCGCGTCATCCAGCGGCTCCTTCGGCTGGGTGCGCCCGCCGGACAGTCTCAATTCGCCCAGCGGCTGTTGGGTGCGGGCCTCGTGCCTCCAAAACACCGCCATTCGCGACGAAGCCTTTCTGGAAAACACCTATGTGCCGCCGCCCACCGTGTTCTATGTGAACGACGGCAGCCGAGTCGGCGACCTCTGGTGCGGCGCGGTGGGCGACTATGCCCATGACGGACTCAGCAGCAACACCCCTCTGGACACCATCCAGTCCGTCATCGACCGCTACGCCCCAGGTATTGGCTCCACAATCTACGTCGACGCGGGAACCTACCTGCTTTACAGCGACCTTTATCTGCCGAACACGGGCGCGGGCGGCGGCCCCTCGAATAACTGGTTCAGGCTGGTCGGCGCTGACCGGCGTACGATTCTGAGCAGGCAATACGCCTACTCCGGCTCCTGCTGCATCCGAGTCAACCAGGACTTCGCCCGGATCGAGGGCTTCGTCTGCCATGGCGCGGAATCCGGCCTGATCATCGACCCCTCCACCTGCCGCAACGCGAGTATCGCGCACAACACCTTCAAGGGGAACAGCGGCTTCGGCATCCGCGTGCTTTCTGACACCATCAACGACGGCTTCGACACGTACGAAATCCGAAATAACCTCGTCTACAACAATGGGGGGGGGCTGAGTCTGCAAGACTCTACGGGGTTCCACCTCGCCTCCTTCACCGTTGAGAACAACACCGTCGAGGTCTTCAACGGCACGGGTATCGCCTGCAGCGGCCGGTGGAGGGGCACCACCCTTAGAAACAACATCGTCGTGGCCAAGGGCTCCGGCACCTGCCTGTCCGTCGACACGACGAACGTCCTCGCAGCCTCCGAATGCAACAACCTCTACCCGTACGGCGGCGCCAGCGCAGCACGCTGGATGACGAACAACGCCTACCGCACGGCGCTCACGCTCCCCGCCTGGCAGAGCGCGAGCGCGCTCGACACCTCCAGCATGAGCCGCGACCCATTGTTCGTCTCTCCCGCCAGCGGCGACTACCACCTGCGCAGCCTCGGAGGCTCCTGGCACAACGGCGCCTGGGCGGCCGACACCGCGACGAGCCCCTGCATCGACGCCGGCAAGACGACCTCCGCCTACGGCAACGAGCCCGTGCCCAACGGCAACCGCATCAACCTGGGCGCCTATGGCAACACGCGCGAGGCCTCACGCAGCGCGCCGAACCGGAAACTCACCCTGCTCACCCCGCGTGGCGGCGAGGTGTGGAGCGGCCTTCTGACCCTCGCGTGGAGCGCTTCCGGCAGCGGCTGGAACAGCAACGACACGTGCCGCATCGAATACTCGGCCAACGGCGGCGCCTGGACCGCTCTGGCCACACCCATCCCCCCTACCGGCTCGTTCGCCTGGTCCGTTCCTAACCCCACCACCGCCACCGCCACCTATTTCCTACGCGTGGTGTGCAATCAGGACGCCTCCGTCTCCGATGCCACCGCAAGTGCCGGCCTCGTGACGCGCATCTCGGCAACCTACTATGTGAACGACAGCCTGACCAACAGCGACTGGTACTGCACCGCTCCCGGCGCGACCAACAACGCCGGCGACGCACCCAGCCGCCCGCTCGCATCGCTGTCGGACGTGTTCACACGGTATCTGTTGCGCCCCGGCGACACCGTCTACGTGGACACCGGAATCTATACCCTGCCTTCCACCATCGTCATCAATGCCACCCATAAAGGCGCCTCCGACGCGCCGATCCGCATGATCGGCACGCGCGGCGGAACGATCCTGAACCGCCAAACCGGCGATAGCAACCGACGCTGCCTCGAGATCCACTCCGACTTCCTCAGTGTCGAAGGCCTGACCTGCGCGACGGCCGACATCGGCATCTCGGTCAATGCCTCGTCGGCCCGCCACGTCTCCCTTGTCGGCAATATCTGCCGTAACAACAGCTTGCTCGGCATCGAGATCCGACCCTACGGCGCCTTCTCCGGAGAGGAGTATCAGATCCTCCAAAACGTGGTCTGCAACAACGGCGCGGGTCTCGCCCTGGAGAGCGCCGCAACAGCCAGCAACTGCCTGTTCGTCATCGAGAATAACACCGTCTGTAACGGCGGAACCGGCATCAAGATCCTCAACGCGAAAACGGGCCGCAACAAGAACATCCTCAGGAACAACATCGTCGAGACCACCAACGCCCAGTCCGCCTGTCTCGTCGCCTATCCCGGCTCGCTCCATTATTCGGATTTCAACAACCTGTACCCCCGCGCCGGTGGCTACGTAGGCGCGTGGCAGACCAACGGCACCAGTCAGTTCCCCGTCGCTTCTCTCGCACTGTGGCGAACCGCCAGCGGCCAGGACAAGAACAGCCTCTCGGCCGACAGCCTCTTTGTCAGCCTCGGGAACAATAACCTTCGGCTTCATGCGAATTCGCCCTGCGTCGACGCGGGCGTGATCAGCTTCTGGATGTTTGACACCACCGACGCCGACGGCAACCCGCGCATCGCGAGCAAGACCGCCGACATCGGCGCTTACGAACTGAACGTGCGCTCCTCGCTACGGCTTTACCTTCAGGGCGCCCTCCTCTCCGGCTCAAGCCTCATGTCCGCCGCGCTCTCTCAGAGCGGCGCGTTGCCGCTCCAGTCGCCTTACGCAGACGACCCGCGCACCGCCCCCCGCATCCCCTCCAACACCACGGATTGGGTGCTTGTGCAGTTCCGGCACGCGACCAACGGCCCCGCCTTCTTGTCCCGCAGCATGTTTCTGCGCTCTGACGGCTGGCTCGTCAGCGATGCAGGTTCCACGAATCTCGCTGCCGACCTCCCGCCGAACAGCGCGTTTTACGTGGTCGTCAAGCACCGCAACCATGTCGCCGCCATGTCCGCCGTCCCCGTCGCCTTCACCAATCAGGCCTTGAGCTACGATTTCACCACGAACGCCTCGGCCTACTTCGGCGGCTCCAACGGCTGTGCCGTCGTGTCCAGCGGAAACGCAACCTTCTGTGCACTCCGCTCGGGTGACATCGACGGCGACGGCACCGTCCTCCCGATCGACCAGAGCATCCGCGCCTCGCTGACCAACTCGACCGCCTGCTACCGACGCGCCGACGCGAATCTCGATGGCATGGTCACCTCCTCCGACGACGACCGCATCCAAATGAACCTCTCCGCCTTATCCCCTGTTCCCCGTCCCGAGACCGTGCTGAGCGCCACCTTGCCGATCAACCCCTCCCGCAAAACCCTGACCGCCGGCGAATCCGTCCTGCTCAGCGGCGGGGCGGGTATCGGCACAGCGACTTACAGCTCGGGTTACGGCACGGACACCACCTCGCCACTCAACTGGGGCTACGTCCAGAACGGCAGCGGCGCAACCCTCGCCTCTTACGGCGGGTCTCTGGCGTACCACACCGCCGGAACCCAGACCGGCCGCACCGACATCGTGGAGGCGTGGGACAGCAGCGACGCGCTCGGCCGCGCCACCCTGAACGTGATCGGAGCCCAAACCTTAGCCCTGGCCGGCAAGGCCCTCATCATCGCGGGACGCACCTCCGCAGAGGACACGCTCTGGCCCACCACCGACTACCTCGCCGACAACGCCTACACGACCCTGCGTTACCGCGGGTTCTCCAAAGAGAACATCTGCTACCTGAGCCCCGAGCCCTCGCAGGACGTCGACGGCAATGGCTGGCTCGACGACATCGACGGACTGTCCACGCTGGCTGGCGCCCAAGAGGTCTTCACCACCGTGGTCACCAATACGGACAGTCTCTTCATCTACCTCGTCGACCACGGCGGCAACTCTTCCGGCAACGGCTATTTCCGCCTCAGCGGCTCGGAGACGATCACCGCCGCGCAGCTCGGCGACTGGCTCGACGCCCTGCAGGACGCCCACGGCACCCGCGTCACCGTCCTGCTCGACTTCTGCTATGCGGGCAGTTTCCTGCACGAACTCGCCTACGCTGGCGCGGCCTCCCGCATCGTCATCGCCGCCAGCGGCACCAACCAGCCCAGCTACTTCGTGGCCGGCGGTCTGGTCAGCTTCTCCGGCGCCTTCTTCTCCGGCGTCATGCTCGGCTACGATGTCATGCAGTGCTTCACCATGGCCCAGAGCGCCATGTCCACCTACCAGGCCGCGCTGCTCGATGATGACAAGGACGGCATCTATTCGACCAACGACTGGTCGCAGGCCACCGGCACCTATATCGGCCCGACCTTCGTCGCGTCCGGCGACGCGCCCCAGATCGGCGAGGTCTGCGGCAACCAGGTGCTCGCTGACGAAACCGCAGCCACCCTCTGGATCGGCAGCGTCACCTCCCCCCACCCGGTCTCGCGCGCCTGGTGCCTGATCGTCCCGCCCGGCCACGACCCCGACCCCGACAACCCGGTCACCGACCTGCCGCAACTGGAACTCGCCTACAGCGGAGACAACGGACACTACTCCGTCACCTACGACGGCTTCACCACGCCCGGCACCTACAACGTGTCCTTCTACGTGCAGGACGTGGAGGGCAACGTCTCCGCGCCCCGCTCCTCTTTCATCGCGCAGATCGGCTATGACGACCGCGTCATCCTCGTCGCCGGCGGCGACACCAACAGCCCGGCGTGGCCCGCCATCGACGCGCTCACCCGGCTGGCCTACTCCACCCTGCGCCTGCGCCTGTTCACGCCGGACCACATCCGCGTGCTCTCGCCAACCGGCTTCGCAGACCTGGACGGCGACGGCTCGAACGACGTCGCCGCGGCATCGGGTCTCGCCAGCCTGCAAGCCGCCCTCAGCGAGTGGGCGCTCACAAACGCCACCGACCGCCTCACGCTCTACCTGATCGGCGAAGACGCGGACGGGGAGTTTCGCCTCAACGGCAGCGAAGGGCTTTCCACCAACGCGCTCGCGGCCTGGGTCAACGGTTTCCAGTCCGCCAATCCGGTTCCCGTCAACCTGATTTTCGACTTCTCCGGCGCAGGTGCCTTCCTGCCCGCCCTCGCCGCCCCGCAGCTCGCGCTGGACTCTCCCGCCGCCACCCGCATCGCCATCGCCAGCGCGCGGGCCGGGCGCGAGGCGCTCTTCGCGAATGGCGGCACCGTCAGTTTCTCTCAATACCTGCTCTCCGGCGTCATCTCGGGACGCACGCTCGGCGATGCTTACACCGACGCCCGGCGCGCCATCCGCCGCGTCTCAGGCAGCGTCCGGCAGCAGGCGCAGCTCGATGACAACCTCAACGGGGAACCCAACGAAAAGGACATCGACGGACTCCTCGCCGACGAAACGTACCTAGGCTCCGCCTTCGTCACCGGCGCCGACGCGCCTGTGATCGGGGACGTCACCCCGCTGACCGTCCTGGCCGCCCCCGGCGCCCCCGTGACCCTCTGGGCGAGCGAAATCGCCGGCATGTACCCCGTCTCAAACGTCTGGTGCCTAGTCACTCCTCCCGGTTACAGCGGCACCAACGACCTGCCTGCCATCGCCCTTGTCTGGGACGCCCTCTCCGCCCGTTATGAGTCCGCCAGCGCCGACTTCACGCTTCCCGGAAGCTACGGGCTCACCTTCATCGCCGAGGACAGCACCGGCGAACGCTCCGATCCCGTCCAGTCCGAAGTCATCCTTGCCGACGCCTATGAGCCCGACGACACCCTTTCTGACGCTTCGCTCTACAACGGCCCGGCTCAGCTTCACACGTTCCTCACCGCCGCCGATGAGGACTGGGTGCGCTTCTTCCTCGTCACCAACTTTATCTATGACATCGAGACCTACCACCTGAGCACCAGTCTCGACACCGTGATCGACCTCTACCGCGAGTTATCGGACGGCACGATTGAAGCGCTCGACCACATCGACGAGGAGGGCCACGATTCAGGTGAATACACAGGCCTCGACTACCCGTCGTCCGGCTGGTACTGGGCACGGATCACGCCCTACGCCGCAGGCACGAATACCGTGGGCGCCTACGAGTTCAGCGTCGACATCCCCGCGGCCGACGGGCTCTGCACCTTGATCGTGCTCGGGGTCGACGGCGTCTACTCCTCCGCTCTGCCCACCGGCACAACCGTCACCGTCGACGGCCGGGGAACCAAGCCCTTTAGCGGCTCGAAGACGGTCACCTACACCGGGCTCACCAACGGCTCCTATCTCGTCACCCTGCCCGTGCCCGGAAACTTCATGCCGCGCGAGGATCCGAACACACCCTTCCAGGTGCAAAGCCTGACCAATATTTACTACGCGAACCCGCGCCGGGTAGCCATCAGCGGCAGCTGGTCGCTGGCCGGCTTCGAGCTGCTCTCCTCCGTGGCCGTCACCTCCGGCGTGGTGCGGGACGCCTGGACGCACGCCTTTCTCGGCAACGCGCAGATTGCCTTCACCGCTGCCAGCGGCAGCCTCACGGGCATTGTCGTCGACGGCAGCGTCATCCTCACAAGCTACCGTACCAACTGGCTCAGCTCCGCAGACGGGCGCCTGCCGCCAGACATCACGCTCGGTTCCTGCAACTGGAATCTGTCGGTGGCCCTGACGGGCTACCAGACCTACACGCGCCCCGGCGCGGTCAGCAACCTCCAGACCGGCGCGCGTATGAATCTGGGCACCGCCTACCTGGTGCCGACCGACACCAACGCAAACGAGGTTTCGGACGCGTGGGAAGCGCTCTACTTCCCCGGCGGCATGAGCCCCGGAGCAGACAGCGACGGCGACTGCCTCGACAACCGTTCGGAGTACCTCTCCGGCACCGACCCGACCAACGCGCTCAGCGTCCTGCGCTTTCTCGGCGCACAGACCGGCACGAACGCCGCCAGCCTGACCTGGAGCGTGACCAGCGGACGCAGCTACCAGATTCTCTCCGTAACCTCGCTGGTCGCTCTCGCGACCCTGCAGACCAACGGGCCGTGGGAAGCCACCCACGATCAGACGACCATGGTCTGGTCCGACACCAACGCACCCCTTCACAAGACCCGCTTCTACCGCGTCCGCCTGAACAGCCCGTAAGGGTTCTGGTTGACGGAACAGCCAAAAAAAGCAAGAATGTCACACATGCAAGGAATAATCTGGAATGAACGGTTCAGCGTGGGCGTGCCGGCCATGGACGCCCAGCACCAGCGGCTGATCGGCCTGATCAACAGCTTGCGCGCGACGGATGACGCGGGCATCGCCTTTGACACGATCATGGGCATGTTCGATTACGCGCTTGTCCACTTCAAGGCGGAGGAATCCCTGCTGTCCCAAGCGGGCTACTCGGAGCTTACGACGCAGCAGCGCGAGCACAAGGTCTTCCTCGACAAGGCTGTTGAATTATCGAAGCAGGACTTGGCCGATCCCACGATTTGCACGCAAATTACCAGCTTTCTGCGCTCGTGGCTGGTACACCATATCCTCGAAGAGGACATGAAGTACAAGCGCTGCATACCGGAAAACCTTGTCGCATACCCTTAGTCCCACCCTTCGTCGGATACGCTTAGTCCAACTGCTTAGTCTCTGTGCCCTGCGGACGCCTGCGGGGAGGCTTCCCTACCTGGCTTCGCGCATCCGTTCCACGAGCATGTCGTGTCGCACCGGGCGGGTTCCCCGTAACCCGCCGCCGGTCCCCGTGCCCTCACCCACCAACCCACCGATTATTTTTTCGATTATTTTTTCGTAACACCCTGCTTGACGGGTGCCCCCCCTTTTCTGTATAGTCACGCGCCTACCGCGAATATTGGCTAAAATCCTCCCCGTATTTTTCGGTTAGACCACAAGGAGACGCACATGCCCCGACCGACGCATCCGCTCGCCGCCGCACTGAACGCCGACCTGGCGACCGCCGACAGCCCGCTTCTTTCGATGCTTTCGCTGAAAGGCCAGCGCGCCTTTTTCCCGTCGCGAGGGATCCTCGGCCAGAGCGCCGAGGCGAAAGACGCCGCCATCAACGCCACCATCGGCACGGCCTTTGAGGAGGACGGCTCGCCCCTCTGCCTAGAGTGCCTGGAGGAGTTGGTCAAGCTGCCCTCGACCGCCTTCCTCTACGCCCCCAGTTTCGGACTTCCCGGCCTGCGCGAGATGTGGCGCAGCATGCTGCTCGCCAAGAACCCGTCCCTCGCCGGAAAGTCCTTTAGCCTGCCCGTCGTCACCCACGCCCTGACGCACGGTCTGAGCGTCGCAGGCCATCTCTTTGTTGACGCCGGCGACGAGATCATCCTGCCCGACCTGTATTGGGACAACTACGACCTGCTCTTCGAGGAGGCGTACGGCGGCGTGCTCACGACCTTCCCGATGTTCGACGGCGCGCGCTTCAACGTGGCCGGTCTGGAGCAGTTGCTGCTGACGCCCGGCGATAAGAAGATCGTGATTCTTAATTTCCCAAACAACCCCACCGGATACACCGCCACGCATGCGGACGCCGACGCCATCTGCGCTGCCCTCCGGCGCGCGGCGGAGGCCGGCAAGAAGCTCGTCGTGATTCTGGACGACGCCTACTTCGGCCTCGTGTACGAGCCGGGCGTGAGCAAAGAGTCGCTCTTCACCGATCTGGCCGACATGCACCGCAACGTGCTGGCCGTCAAGCTTTGCGGCCCCACCAAAGAGGACTACGTCTGGGGCTTCCGCGCGGGGTTCATGACCTTCGGCTGCCACGGCGCAACCGCCGCCCAGTACAAGGCGCTCGAGGCCAAGGCCGCCGGCGTCGTGCGCGGCTCGATCTCCAGCGCCTCCAGCCTCGCGCAGCACCTGCTGCTCAAAGCTTACAGCCAGCCCGCTTACGCCGAACAGAAGCAGGCGAAATACGAGATCTTGCAGCACCGCTACCAGCGCATCAAGACGATCCTCTCCGCACATCCCGAGTACGCCGACTCGTTCCAGCCCATGCCCTTCAACTCCGGCTACTTCATGTGCGTCAAGCCGCTGGGCGTAGAGCCGGAAGCCTTGCGTAAACAGCTTCTGTCCGCAAAAAGCACCGGCGTCATCGTGCTCGCCGGCCTGATCCGGCTGGCCTTCTCCGCCGTGCCCTCCGACATGCTCGAAGCCCTTTTCGCGAACCTCCACGACACCATTCAAGAGATGAAGCGCCGCTAAGGCATACCATGCACAGAAATACGCAAACCTCCAGCGAAACCGCCACGCTCACCTTCCGCGGCCAGACCATCGAACTGCCCGTCACCGTGGGCGCGGAGAATGAGGTCGGCATCGATATCGCCAGCCTGCGCAAGAAAACCGGCGCGATCACGCTCGATTACGGCTACCTGAACACTGGGGCGTGCGAGAGCGCGATCACCTTCCTCGACGGCGAGCAGGGCATCCTGCGGTACCGCGGTTACCCCGTGGAGGAACTCGCGGAGAAGTCCCGGTTCGTCGAGGTGGCCTACCTGCTGATCAACGGCCACATGCCCGACGCGGCCGAGCGCGTGCAGTGGTCGGGCCTGCTCAACCAGCACTCCATGATGCACGAGGACATGCGCCATTTTTTCTACAGCTATCCCGAGCGCGCCCACCCCATGGCCATTCTCTCCGCGATGGTCGTGTCGCTGTCGACCTTCTACCCCGAACTCTCGCAGCACCGCCCCGACGAACCTGAGGAGGCCATCAACATCGCCGCCACGCGGCTGATGAGCAAGCTGCGGACCATCGCGGCGTTCTCTTACAAGAAGTCGATCGGCGAGCCCTTCGTCTACCCGCGCCACGACCTCAAGTACTGCGCCAACTTTCTGAACATGATGTTCAGTTCGCCGGTCTGCCCCTACGAGATCAAGCCCGAGGTGGTGCAGGCGCTGAACGTGCTGCTGATCCTGCACGCCGACCACGAGCAGAACTGCTCGA
>CAYMLQ010000138.1:6733-13315 GCA_964390795.1 uncultured Lentisphaeraceae bacterium | reverse complement strand
AGATGATGTCGTGCCCGAACATGGGATGCGCCGTGAAGGGCACGCGCGCCGTATAGGCCGCCGCCTGTAGGCCGTACGCCTTGAACGGGTGCTCGACGCGCAGAAAGCCCGGCGGCACGCTGAACCGGCCGAGCAGCGCGGCCAGATCGGCGGCGGCGGCGGCACGCGCGAGAGCCTGCTCGTCCGCCCGCGCCTCCGCCCCCGCCGCGATGGCGGCGGCGAGCTCCTGGCCTCCGGGGATGAGCAGTCCGTCCTCGGCCACCAACGCGCCCACCGCTTCGCCGTAGCCCAGCCCCCGGTACGCGCCCACGGCGATCGCCAAGTTCAGATACGCGCCGGTTTCCTGCCAGATCCCGAACTGCCCCTCGGCCACATAGCGCTTCACGTCCTCGCCGGAGCGGCCCTGATAGGCGAACTCCCAGTCGTGGATCACGCCCGCCCCGTTGGTGGCGAAGTGGGTGACCCACCCGCCCTCCATAAGCCGGATCAGGACGCGGGACAGGCCGTTCTTGATCGCGTGCGCGCCGAAGGCCAGAATGACGTGCGCGCCTTTCGCACGAGCGGCGCGAACCTCGGCAGCCGCGAGCGCCACGCTCTCCGTCGCGGCGTCATCCAGCTCCGGCAGGAACGACTCGGGGTCGATCTGGTCGCGCCGGATGTCGAGCTTGTTCACACGCTCTGCCAGGGGTTTGACCGATATGCTGTTGCGGTCGAAAAGCCGGTTCATGGATTCTGCTCCCTCCAGAGCGCCAGCGCTGGAAAAAGGTCGCTGGCTGCGGCGGTGCCCGTCGTGGCGAGCTGCCTCACGGTCACCGAGGCGACGAGGTTGCCGACCAGCGCCGCCTCGGGACGCGTCGCCCCCGCCGCGAGCGCCAGCACCGCGCCGGCCGTGAACGAGTCGCCTGCGCCCGTGGGGTCGACGGGGCCGGACACCCTCACCGAAGGCACGGTCAGCGGCGCGGGGCCGGACACGCGGACGCCGCGCTCACCGGCGGTCGCGAACACGGGTGCGCCCAAACGCGCGGCGAACGCCTCGGTTTCCGCGCGGATCACCTCGTCTGAGACGCACGCGCCGGGCGCGGGGTTGTCCTCGCCCGCCAGCTCGAACTGGTTGACCTTGACCATCACGTTGCGGTAGCGCCGGATACGTCCCCGCGAATCCGCCCAGAAAATCGTCTTTGGAAAATGCGGCGCACGCTCGGCCAGCGCATCGATCAGTGCGCATGTCAGCATACCCCTGTCGGGCTCCCGCACCTGATCCATCACGACAAGCGCGTCCACGCCGGGCAGAACTGCGTCCAAAGAGTCCAGCAGCGCCTGAACGAGCCAGTCCGGCGTTGGCAGAACATTCTTGATGTCGAAGCGGTCGTGCTCGCCTTCGAGGCCGGGGCGCGTGCGGTCGCGCGGCTTGAGATAGGTCGGAGTCACACGGTCAGGATCGGTGTACAGGTGTGTGAGGTCGCACCCTAACGCGAAGAGACTCCTGCGCAGCTCCCAGCCCTCGCCGTCGTTCCCCGTGGCGCCGAGGGTGATCATGTGCCGGGCGCCGAGCGCCGCGAGGTTGTTCACCACTGTGCCCGCCGCTCCCGCTGAGTGGCGCACCGCCACCACCTGATGTGCGGTCCGGCCCGTTTCAAGGGAGGGCTCTGCCAAGGTGGGTTCAACCTCGAGATACGTGTCCAGAAAGAAGTCGCCCAGCACTGCGACGCGCACCTTGCGGAAACGCGCCGTGAGCGCCTCAAGACGGGTCGCGTTAAATGACTTCAGAGCGTCGCTCATATCCGAAGACTCCAGATCGCGTCCAAGAGCACAGACGACTCGCTGAAATCGGGGATCACGACATCCGCGCCCGCCCCGATGAGGCGCTCGCGCTTCCACGCGTCGCACCGGCCGGAGCGCCCGACCTCGTCGCTCGCCACCGCCACCGCGAGTCCGCCCACGGCCTTACAGTCGGCAATCTCCACGTAGCCGTCGCCGAACGCGACCAGCGCCTCGCCGTCGACCGCGTTTTCCTTGAGGATACGCCGGATCACCAGTTCCTTGGAAAAACTCGCGTGATCGGCCTGTGCGCCGTAGATGCGGCCGGGGGCAAACTCGTCGATGCCGAGCAGGCGGGCCTCCTCAAGCACATACTGCTCGTCCGTGCCCGACGCGATGTAGATGGCGGTGCCGCGCGCCCGGAGGGCAGACAGGATTTCGAGCGAGCCGGGAACCAGCAGCGACGCGCGAGGGACGGAGCCGTCGGCCAGCCCCTTGCGACGGCAAGCGATGCGGGCCATGAGGCGGTCGTGAAACTCCGCTTTGTAGGCTTGCGGGTCGGCGGGTGTGCCGCCGCGCAGGCGGATCTCCTCCGCGAGCCGGATCATCTGGTAGATCGTCTGCTTGCCGGTGAGTTCGGTGACGAAAGCTCTGACGAGCGCGGCCACCGACTCGGGGGTTTCGCCAGACCGGGCAAATGGCAGAAGGTATCCGGTCAGGAGGGGGATCATGATCTCCATCCATCCCTCGCGGACCAGGCTCAGGGTACCGTCGAAATCGAACAGGGCGTGTTTCGGCACCTGCCGGAGCGTTCTTGGCCTAACGATCTCGATCGACGTGCCCTCAAGGAAACTCGTACACGCCGGCATGGGACAAACAGAGACATAATCGCGTTCGCTCAAAGCACTCCTCCCAAAGATTTGATACGCGTCGTGGATAATGCCGCATAGGCAACAGGAACTCAAGCAGGAAGAGGGGGGAAGAGGGAGCGGCAATTTGACATCCATGATCGATGGAGTCGGTCTGGAGTACCGGTTTCCCTGCCGAGTTCCACAGGCTCTGCATTTACTCCACCACCCGATACAGCAAATTCCTACCGTCGTATTGCATTTAGGACACCAGTAGAGGGTTCGGTGTGTCGCCTCCACCGTCTTGTTCGGCATGATCTAAGCATAGGCAAGGCGTCCGCGAGGTTTGGGAATCGCTCTTCCAAGAGCGGACGCGGTTTCAATCCACTCGCGGATGATTTGTTCCGCGTTTGAGAGTGCATCCTGATAGGTCGTGCCGTCCGCCATGCACCCCGGAAGTTCGGGAACTTCCGCCACGTAGGAGCTGTCCTCCTCGCTCCAAAAGATGATGATTTCATATTTGTGATGCATGATTTAGTCCTCCATCCGCAGCTTGTACTTCAGCAGCAAATCGCGAATCTGTTTGACCTGATAGGCTTTGCCCATCCCGTTCTGGGGTTGAATGTTGATGATTTCTTCGACTCCCTCCATAGTGAAGATATGGTGGTCGCCCCGCACCCGGCTTCCAAATCCCAAACGGGTCAGCAACGAACACAGATCGTCGAACGGCACATTCGAGTCCGAGCGCCGCGTCATGATGTGTTCGTACACCTTCGCGTATTTGCCCATAACACCTCCAACGCCAAGACTATACCATCAACACGGGGTGTTTCTCAAGTCAAGCAATCAGCCGGATTTCGCCAGCAAGCAGCGTGACGCTGGCGGTCTCCTCGTCATGAACTGTGTGACGAGGGGCCGCCCTTCAGCATTATGCCACGTACCAGCGTAATACTCTAGTTCGGCTGATCCGGTCGTTTCTTTTTCAGTTGAAGTCGAATCTGCCGTTTCTACGGCGAACGTCACGACTGAGGCGGCGGTATCCCGTCGCCTCAAGTCGGTTGCTGTGCTTTTGAGCGGCTCTGTTTCACGGAGGCTGAATAAAGATACTCTGGATCTAGATCTAAGCCGTTAGGCCATTGGATGGTATCAAAAGAAACAGAGACTTGCTGAAAAGCAGTCTCGTCAGCTAATTCGGAAAACCGTCCGAAAGACAGCAGCGTTGTGGCATCGAAATGACGCACTTCGCGGGAGAAGCGATATGAATACGACGCAACCCGTTGATCTGCATGACGTTGACGCCTCATGATCTACACGCATGTGATCCGAGGTTTGGACAGCACGGCGGAAAGCCCGCTGGATCTGCGGGGGAGAGGGGAGAAGAAAGGAGGAGTTAGGAGGGAGGAGTTAGGAGTTGCAATACCTGGAACGCAAAGAACTTATGAGATCTGATAATCGACATTCCATAGTGTCTTCATGATGAGGACACGATAATCCCCACGCCAAAACCGCGCTGATACGCGGCAAAAACTCAAAAGCATGCCTTGTTTTCGCGGGTTGTTGCGTATTCAACTCCTAACTCCTAAATCCTCCTTTGGTGCGATTCAGTTTCAACTAAACTGAATCGCACCCGGCGCGCCTTGCGGGCGAGATATTCGGTTGCGTCAGGCAAAAGTCATGTTAAAATTGGAACTGTTTTTGAACTTGGATTGATGTTTGGAACGCCGAACGCCGAACTCAGAAGGTAGGGACAAAACGGTATGACTGAAGAGAACAAGGTGGCGCTGGTCGTGGGAGGCAGCCGGGGCATCGGGCGGGCGATCGTCGGGCGCCTGGCGGCCTCGGGCTTCGACATCTGGCTGACCTATCAGTCGAACCACGCGGCGGCGCAGGAGGCGCGTGCCGAGGTCGAGGCGCTGGGGCGGAGCTGCCGGCTGCTGGCCTTCGATCTGGCAGACCGGGCCGCGGCGCGCGCGGCGCTGACGCCGCTCGTGCAGGAGCGCTGCCCGGAAGTGCTGGTCTACAACGCCGGCATCGCGCGGGACAACCTGCTGGCCTTCATGCTGGACGAGGAGTGGGACGCGGTGCTGCGCACCAACCTGGACGGCTTCTTCAACGTGGCCAAGCCGGTGATCTTCGAGATGATCCGCAGGAAGCAGGGGCGCGTGGTCGTCATCTCGTCGGTTTCCGGCCAGCTCGGCCACGCGGGCCAAGTCAACTACTCGGCCTCCAAGGCGGGGCTGATCGGCGCGGCGCGTGCCCTTGCGCGGGAGGTCGGCCGCAAGAACATCTTCGTGAACGTGGTTTCGCCCGGCGTGATCGAGACCGAGATGACGGCGGGAATTCCGAAGGAGCAGGTGCTGCCGCTGATCCCGCTGCACCGCTTCGGGACGTCCGCAGAGGTGGCTGCGGTCGTGAATTTTCTCTGCGCCGAGCCGCACATGTACGTACACGGGCAGGTGATCGGGGTGAACGGCGGCATGGCTGTATGAGCGGGCCGCGCCTGAACAGCTATGACGACGTGGTGGTCGGCGCGGGCGTCGCGGGCCTGACGGCCGCGCTGCTGCTGGCGCGCTTCGGGCGCTCCGTCCTGCTGGTCGACAAGGCTCCCGCGCCGGGCGGCGGGCTGCGGCGGTTCAGGCGCGACGGCGTCTTCTTCGACACCGGGTTCCACTTCACGGGCAGCGTCCGCCCCGGCGAACTGTTCGAGCACCTGCTGACGCAGTTGGGCGTCAGGGACTCGGTGGCTCTGGTACCCTACAACGAGACGTGCGCGCACCGCTTCCTCTTCACGAAGCCGCGCGCCGAGATCGACGTCCCGATCGGGCTTGATCGGGCGTGCGCTCACTGGCAGTCGCTTTTCCCGCAGGAGGCTGACGCGATCGCGTGGTATTTCGGGGCGCTGAGGTCCGTTGCGGACCGCACCATGGGCATGGGCGCGGGGCAGCCGCTGACGACCTTCGGGATGATCGACGAGGACTTCGTATCGCTGCGGTCCGTCCTGGACAGCCGCTTCCGCGACCCGGTGCTCAAGGGCGTGATCAGCGCCTTCGCCATGTGCCACGGGTCGCCGCCCGCGAGCGTCTCGTTCGCCGCGCACGCGCGGGTGGCGTACGGGATGCACCAGTCCGTGGGCGGCATCGCGGGTGGCGGCGACGCGCTGGCGGAGGCGCTGACGAAGGCGGCGGCGAGCGAGGGCGTGGAGATCTGCTGCGGGTGCGGGCTGGAGGCGTTCGCCAGGGTGGAGGCGGGGCAGCCCCGCGAGGCGGTGCTGACGGGCGGGAAGAGCGTCGCCTTCGGGCGCTGCCTGCTGACCGTGGCCCCGGCGCAGATCCTGGCCCTGCTGGAGCCGGTGGGCCCGTCGCCGGCGTTTCGCGAGCGTGTTGGCGCGTTCGAGCCCTCGGTGGGCTTCTTCGTCGCGTACGGGGTGGTCGGTGGGGAGGCGCCGGTGCCGGGGTTCGCGCGCTCCATCTTCTCCGAGTTTCCGGACACGGACTTCGACGTGATGATGGATCCAGGGACTGCGGGTGAGCGGCCGCTGGTGGTGATCGAGGTGCCGGGCGACGCCGCTGCGGGTACGCCCCCCTCGCTGTCGGCGCTGGAGTTGTCTTTCGCGCGGGATGTGGTATCATGGGAGCGTTCACGGGTTGGGCGTCGGCCCGAGGGTTACGCCTCCTACAAGCGGCAGCGCGCGGAGGCGATTCGCGCACGTCTGGAGGGCCTGGTCGGGTATGCCGACCGCGTCCGCTGGGCGGACACGGCGTCGATGCTGACGTTCAGGGACTATCTGCACTCGCCCTGCGGGAGCGCCTACGGCATCCAGCAGAAGGTGGGCCAGTACGGCCTGTTCGGGCGGCTGCCCGGCAAGAGCCTGTATGCGGCCGGGCAGAGTGCGCTGCTGCCGGGCGTGCTCGGGGCGATGATGTCAGGGCTGTTCGTCGCCCGGCAGATGGTGGGTAAGGACGAGTTTGACAGGCGG
>CAYMLQ010000138.1:0-6633 GCA_964390795.1 uncultured Lentisphaeraceae bacterium | reverse complement strand
AATGAAACGGGTTGTGATCACAGGAATGGGCGTGGTGTCGCCGCTCGGCGGAAATGTCGCGGAGCAGGCCGAGGCGCTGGAGTCTGGCCGCCACGGCATCCGCGCGATGCCGGAGTGGGCGGCGTACAAAGGGCTGCGGAGCCTGGTCGCGGCGCCTGCCGAGCTGAAGAACGAGAAGGCCATCCCGCGGCAGAACCGGCGCTCCATGGGGCGCATGAGTGTCTTCGCGGCGCAGGCCGCGATGGAGGCTTTGCTGGACGCCCGCTGCGAGGCGGGCGCGCTCGGGGGCGGGCGCGTGGGGTGTGTCGCGGGGTCGACGGCGCCGAGCGCCATCACGCTGTCCAACGTGTATGAGACGATGCTGCCCGAGCGCGATTTCTCGCAGTTGCAGTCCATGCAGTTTTTCCAGTGCCTGTCCCACACGGTGGCGATGAACATCGCGCAGTATCTGGGGCTCCAGGGCGTGCTGCTGTCGACGAATGCGGCGTGCGCCTCCGGGCTTCAGGCGGTCGGCACGGCGTTCGACCTGATCCGCTCGGGCCGGCAGGACGCGGTGTTCTGCGGCGGGGCCGAGGAGCTGCACCCGACGGTGACCGGCTCGTTCGACATGCTGATGGCAGCCTCGACGGGGTACAACGACCGGCCCGGCGAGGCCTCGCGGCCGTTCGACGCGGCGCGCGACGGGCTGGTGTGCGGCGAGGGCGCGGGCATCCTGTTTCTGGAGGAGCGCGAGCGGGCGCTGGCGCGCGGCGCGACGGTGTATGCGGAGGTGTTGGGCTTTCACACGTGCAGCGGCGGGTCGCATATCAGCGAGTCAAACCGCGAAGGCATCGCACGCTGCATGGCCGCGGCGCTGGCGGACGCGGGGTGCGCGCCGTCCGACGTGGAGTACGTGAGCGCGCACGCGACGGCGACCTTGCAGGGCGACGGCGAGGAGGCTGCGGCGGTCCGCGAGGTGCTGGGCGGCGGGGTGCCTGTGAGCAGCCTCAAGGGAAACCTTGGGCACACGCTCGGCGCGTCCGGCGCGATCGAGCTGATCGCGTCGATTGCGGCGCTGAGGCGCGGCAGGCTGCCGCCGACGCGCAACCTGACGAAGGTGGCGGCGGAGTGCGAGGGCCTCCGGCACGTCACGGCGCCGGAGGCGACGTCGGCGCGGTGTTTCGTGAAGAACAGTTTCGCGTTCGGAGGCATCAACGCCTCGCTGGTGTGCAGGATTTGACGGTAGGAGTGCATATGACGAGAGACGAGATTGTGCCGATCATCAACGAGGTGTTTGCCGACGCGTTCGAGATCGAGCCGGAGCGGCTGGTTCCCGAGGCCAACATCTTCCTTGACCTGGGCCTGGACAGCCTCGACACGGTGGATCTGGTGGTGGCGATCCAGAAGCGGTTCGCGGTACAGATCCGCGACGACGTGCGCGTCCGCTCGATCCGCACGCTGGCGGACGTGTACGCCTTTATCGAGGCCATCCAGAAAGAGAAGGGCGTTTGAAGCGGGCTGTCGCCATTCTTTATGCTTTCGTGTTTTACCCGCTCTTGGTGGCGTACACCGCTGCGGCGGTGCTGGTGTTGACGCCGGCCGGGGCGCTGGGCTCGCTTTTTGTCTCGCGCCAGGAGAACGGGCGCCGCTTCCGCCGGATGATCGCCTGGTATGGGTACGGCATTATCCGGGGGCTGGCCCGGCCCCTCATCCGCGTCGTCTACGAGTCGGCCGCGCGCCCGGTGCGGACCGCCAAGATCTTTGTGTCGAACCACGTCTCCTCGTCCGACCCCTTCCTCGTGGCGCTGCTGCCGGAGGCGACGGTGCAGGTCGTGAACCTGTGGCCGTTCAAGCTGCCGGTGTGGGGGATCTTCGCGCGGTGGGCGGGGTATCTGAACATCCGGGCGATGACGCCGGAGGCGTTCCATGCGGCGGCGGCCCGCCTGTTGGAGGAGGGCACCTCGATCGTGGCGTTTCCCGAAGGGACGCGGTCGGGCGCGGGTCCGATGGGGCCGTTTCACGGGGCGATGTTCCGGCTGGCCCTCGCCACGCGGACGCCGATCGTGCCGATGTGCATCGCCGGCAACGAGCGCTCGCCGGCGCGGGGCTCTGTCGTGCTGGAGCCCGCGACCGTCCGCGTGCGTTGCCTTGACCCGCTCGCCTGGGAGGAGTTTGGGGAGATGACTCCGTTCCGCCTGAAAAACCACGTGTACCGCCTGATTCAGCACGAGGTCGAGCGCATGAGGGCCAGCGCATGACGCCGCTCCGCCGCTCATTCAACCTCGCCTTCTGTCCGCCGGAAGCGATCCGCGCGCGGCAGGAGACGCTGCTGGCGCGGCACCTCGTCCACTGTTTGCGCGCGCCCTTTTACCGGCGGGCGCTTGCGGGGCTCGTCGCGCCCGGGGTCAAACGCTTTCCGCTGGAGGCGCTGCGCGGCTTGCCGCTGACCGCCAAGGCGGAGCTTGAGGCGCAGAACGAGGCGTTCCTAGCGGTGCCGCGGGCGGCGGTGCGCGACATCGTGCAGTCGTCCGGCACCACCGGAATGCCGACTTGCGTCATGTATACGGCGCGGGATCTGGAGCGGCTGGCCTACAACGAGGCGGTCTGCTTCAGGGGGTGCGGCATGGGGCGGGGCGACCGCGTGCTGTTGACCTGCACCTTGGACCGCTGCTTCGTCGCGGGGTACGCCTATTGCCTCGGCGCGCAGGCGGTCGGCGCCGCGAGCGTGCGCAGCGGACTCAACTTGGTCGAGGGGCACGCGGCGGTGCTGGGGCAGATGCGGCCCACGTTCCTGGTCGGCGTGCCCGGCTTCCTGCGCAAGCTGGGGCGCTATCTCCACGCGGCGGGCCAGGCGCCACTGGGCGTCAAGGGGCTGATCTGCATCGGCGAGCCGCTGCGCGATGCGTCCCTGCGGCCGACGGCCCTGGCGCTGGAACTGGAGAGCCTCTGGGGCGCGCCGGCCTTCTCGACCTATTCGTCCTCCGAGATCGTCACGTCGTTCTGCGAGTGCGAGGCCCGGTGCGGCGGGCACGCCTCGCCGGACCTGGGTATCCTGGAAGTCGTCGACGAGGCGGGGCGGGCGCTGCCGCCGGGCGAGGCGGGCGAGATCGTGGTTACGCCGCTGGGGGTCGAGGGCATGCCGCTGGTGAGGTTCCGCACGGGCGACATCGGCTATTTCAGCGACGGGCCGTGCGCCTGCGGGCGTCAGACGCCGCGGCTGAGCCCCATCCTCGGGCGGCGCGCGCAGATGCTGAAAGTGCGCGGTACCACCTTCTATCCGGCGACGGTCTTCGAGGTGCTGAACGGCGTGCCGGAGGTCAGCGAGTATTATCTGGAAGTGGAGAGCGAGGGGCTGTCGGACCGGGTGCGCGTGCATGTGGCGCTGAGCCCGGATGCGCCGGAGCTGAAGGCGAAGCTCCAGGATCTGCTGCAGGCGCGGCTGCGCGTGCGCCCGGAGGTTTGCACGGCGAGCGAGGAAACGATCCGGCGGCGCGTGTACGTGCCCCAGTCGCGCAAGCCTATACGCTTTTTCGATTTGCGAGAACGGACGGAGGCGACGGCATGGAAGTGAGCCAGCTCACACGGGACGGCGAGGCGGGCGGAGCGAGCGTGCGGTTTTCGGGCGCGGATCCGGTGTTCGCCGGGCATTTTCCGCAGGCCCCGGTGCTGCCGGGCGTCGTCCTCATCGACGCGGCGGTGATGATCGTATCCAAGGTCATGGCGCGGCCCTTTCGCTTGCAGCGCCTCGCGAGCGTGAAGTTCAGCAGCGCGGTGCTGCCGGAAGAGGAGGTCGGGTTCGCTTTCAAAGCGGTGCGCGAAGCCGACGGCCCTGAGCGCTACAAGGTGAGCGGGCGCTGGACGCGCGGCGCGGAGAAGGTCGCCGAGATGATCTTTATGGCGGCGGCCGAAGCGGGACAAGGGGGCAGGGTATGAGCCGCCGGCGCGTGAAGTACCTGCAGTTTCCCGAGGCGCCGGAGTATCCGACGCTGCGCGCGTCCGTGACGCACCGCGTCGCCTTTTCGGAGGTCGACCCGATGGGCATCGTCTGGTTCGGCCGGTATACGGTGTTCTTTGAAGAGGCTTCGGCGGTGCTGCGTGACGAGTGCGGCCTGTCGCACGCGGCGTTTTACGCGGCCGGCGTCCAGCCGCCGGTGGTCTCGTACGAGGTCGAATACCTGCAGCCGTCGCGGCTGGACGAGGTTCTGACGGTCACCGCGCGGCTCCACGGCACCGAGGCGTCGCGGCTGAACATGTCCTATCAGGTTCACGGCCCGGACAATGCGCTGCGCGTCGTCGCGCGGACGGTGCAGGTCTTCATGGACGTCACGAGCATGGCGGTCTGCTTTGCGGCCCCCCGGATCTGGACCGACTGTTTGGCGCGGTGGCGCCGGGGGGAGTTCGCATGCCTGCACGGCTGAGCGAGGTTGTGCTGGTCGCGCAGGGCCTGGACTCCGTGTACGGCCCGGGGGTCGCGCGCTGCGCCGAAGGTCTGCTGGAGGGCCGCTGCGCGTTCCGGCCTGCGGGCGAGGCCTTCCCGCCGGCGCTGGCGGCGCTGCCCGTAGGGGCTCTCCCGCTTGCGGGGGACGAGCCCGCGTCTTCGCGGCTGCTGGCGCTGGTGCGCGGGCTGTTTGCGGACGCAGGGCCGGTACCGGCCGATGCGGCCGTGTACGTGGCGACCACGGTTGGGGAAATCGGGGCGCTGGAGGCGGAGGTGCTTGCGGGGGCCGCGCCGACCGGCGAGAGTCGCCTCACGCGCTTTGCGCAGCGGGTCGCCGAGGCGCTCGGGCTGCCGGGGGCGTCCGCTCAGGCGGTCTCATCGGCGTGCGCGTCCTCGACGGCGGCATTGGCGCTGGCGGCCTCGGCGATCCGGCGGGGCGAGTCCGAGTGCGCGCTGGTGGTCGGCTGCGACCTCGCCTCCGAATTTGTGCTTTCCGGCTTCTCCGCGCTGATGGCGCTCGACCCGGAGGGGGCGAGGCCGTTCGACGCCGACCGGCGCGGCGTGACGCTGGGCACGGCGGCGGCCTTTGCGCTGCTGATGAGCCGGGAGCGCGCGGAGCGTGAGGGACGGGCGTGCCTGGGTGTGATTGGAGGCTGGGGCATGACCTGCGACGCGAACCACCTGACCGGTCCGTCGCGCGACGGCGCGCCGCTGGCCGAGGCGGCGCGTGCCGCGCTGGCGATGGCGGGGTACGCGCCGGAGCAGGTCGCCGCGGTTTGCGCGCACGGCACGGGCACGATGTACAACGACCAGATGGAGATGCTGGCCTTCAGGCGGTTGTTCGGCGAGCGGTCGCTGCCGGTCTTCTCGGTGAAGGGCGGCATGGGGCACACGCTGGGCGCGGCGGGGCTGGCCGAGGCGCTGCTCTCACTGGAGTTCCTGCGACGCGGTCAGATTCCGCCGACAGGGGGCTTGCGGCGGCCTTCGGAAGAGGCGCAGGGGTGGGTGACGGAGGCCGCGTGCGCGGTTCCGCAGGCGGGCGTGGTGCTGACCACGAACTCCGGGTTCGGCGGCGTCAACGCGGCGCTGGCGCTCGCGCTGGGGCCGTTTCCGCAGGCGGACGGAAGGCCCAACGCCGAACGCCGAACGCCGAACGCTGAAGTGCTGGGCGCGGGCTCTTCGTCGCTGTCGAGCGCGCCGTCTGCCGACACGGGGTTCATTCCGCCGCGCAATTTCGGGCGGTTCAGCGCCGAGGCACGGAAGGCCTTTCAGGCGGTGGCCCACGCGCTGAGCGAGGCGGGGCTGGCGCCGGACGCGAAGGGTTTCTTGAGCAAGCGTGTGGGAATCGTAGCTTTTGATTGCGACGGGAGCGAGGTGGCCAACCGAGCCTATTTTTCGGATTACGTGGGGGCAGGCAGACTTCTGGGGCGGGGACAGATGTTCGCTTACACGCTGCCGACGTCGGTGGCGGCGGAGTGCGCGATCGCCTGCCGGCTGACCGGGCCGCTGTTGTATGTGGCGGGGGCGGACGGCGGGACGGACGGCGGGGCGGGGAGTGTGCGGGCTGCGGGGACAGGAGTGTCCCCGCTCCCGGGACCGACGGGGACAGGAGTCTTCCCAGGGGTGGACGCGTGCGCGCTGAGGGCTGCGCGCGGGTTGTTGGCGGACGGGCTGGCGGAGGCGGTGGTGCTGCTTGAGGCGACGCAGGAGGCGGCGAGCGCACGCGTGGTGTTTTAGCAAAGAAGGTAACGAATGAATCTGAAACTGATCTATCCCCAATGGCCGAAGCTGAGGCACCAGACGGAGTTCCACCTGCCCCCGCACGGGCCGGTCTGCTTTGCGGCGACGCTGCCGCCGGACGTTCATGTCACCTTTGTGGACGAGAACGTCGAGCCGCTGTCGCTCGATGATTCGCCGGACCTGGTCGCGCTTTCGGTGATGCTGACGTGCCAGATGCCGCGAGCGTGGGCGATCGCCGACGCCTATCGCGCGCGGGGCATCCGAGTGATGTTCGGCGGCATCGCGACGATGTTGCACTCGGAAGAGACGCAGGCGCACGCGGACTGCGTGTTTCTGGGCGAGGCCGAAGGGCGCATGGAGGCGGTGATCGCGGACGCGAAGGCGGGGTGCCTGAAGCCGGTCTACGACTTTCTCCGTAACCCGCCGGACATCCGGCTGGTCGGGCCGGCGCGGCGCGACCTGCTGAACCGGCCGCT
>CAYMLQ010000137.1:0-13352 GCA_964390795.1 uncultured Lentisphaeraceae bacterium | reverse complement strand
CGATTCCGGAGCTGGCCGCGTTTGCGGGCATAGAGTCGTCCGCCGCTTCCAAAGCAGTGGTAAAGGGGTCGTATCGCGACATCGAGACAAACGAGATTGCTTTGGAGCAGGGTAACGGGTCGTATCGCGACATCGAGACAAACGAGCAGGGTAATGGGGTCGTATCGCGACATCGAGACAAACGAGATTGCTTTGGAGTGGGCGTTTTTGTAACACTAGAACATGCCAAGACAGATCAGACACAACGTCGAGGGCGGCTGGTACCATATCACCACGCGCGGTATGGGGCGGAGGGAGATCTTTTCCGCAGACCGCGACCGGGAGCATTTCATTGCTGGCTGTCGATTCCGGAGCTGGCCGCGTTTGCGGGCATAGAGTCGTCCGCCGCTTCCAAAGCGCTCCAGCGCATGAAAGAGCGCCTGCCAGGCGACCGGAAACTGAAGTCGATTTTTCGGAAGGTCTCGGCTGCAATTGGCGTGAGGTTGAAATTACATGTCTCGATGTCGCGATACGACCCCTATACTACGCGACCCCTATACTACGCGGCACGCCTCAACTCCCGCAGTTTAGGGGGCTGGGATTGCGTTTCGGACAGCGATATGCAAAACTAACTGGGCAATAAGTGATGGGCGATAGACGAAGGGGAGTGTCATGAAAAAGTGGGTATTCTGGCTGGCGGTCGGTTTTGCGAGTGCAGTGTTTTGCGCGGAGGCGGCGGAGCCGGCGCCGGTCAAACTGGACATCGTGTTCATCGGCGACAGCATCACGCAGCCGAAGACGCCGGTGGAGTCGGCTGCGACCTACCTGAAGGCATGCGGGGGCGTGGGCGACGTGCGCGTCTCCAATCAGGGGCACAGCGGCCACACCACGCTGGACTTTCTGCCTGCGGACGGCAAGGACGCGCAGGGCGTGAAGGCGGCTGCGGACGCGTTCGTGTCGCCCGACCGCGAACTCGTGTTCTCGATCATGCTGGGCACCAATGACAGCGCCTGCAAGGGGCCAAACGGCGCGCCCATGGTGCCCGCCACTTACCGGGCGAATCTCAAGGCCATCACCGACCGCCTGCTGGCCGCGTACCCGCGCGCCAAGGTCGTGTTCCAATACCCGGTCTGGTACAGCACCAACACCTACAACCGCTCCTGCTATCTCGCCGAGGGGCAGCGGCGGCTGCGCTCCTATTGGCCTGAAATCGCCGCGCTGGCGGCGGCCTATGACGCCTCGCATCCGGGCCAGGTATTCGAGGGCAGCAAGCTGGGATGGGAGCATTTCGAACGCAACCACGAGGCGGACATGCGGCACGAGGAGGGACAGCAGGGCGTCTTTTTCCTGCATCCGAACGAGCAGGGCTCCAAGGTTCTGGGCCAGTTTTGGGGTCAGGCGATCCGGCGTGCGGTGCTGGGCGCGGAGAAGGTTGTGTTCCACGTGCGGCCGGACGGCGACGACGCGGGCTCGGGCACGGCGGCTAAACCGTTCGCGACGCTCGGTCGGGCGCGCGATGCGCTTCGCGAGGCCCGGGCGGCGGGGCCGCTGACCGGCGGCGCGGAGGTGGTTCTGCACGCGGGGCGTTACGCGACGTCCGCTAAAATCGAATTTACGGCAGAGGACTCGGGCCTCGCGGGCGCGCCGGTGGTGGTCACGGCGGAAGCCGGCGCGGAGGTCGCGGTGACCGGTGCGCGGACGATTCCCGCAGCGGCGTTTCAGGCGGTCAGCGACGCCGGGATGCGGGCGCGTCTGGAGCCGTCGGCGCAAGCGGCGGTGCTGTGCGCCGACCTGAGCGCGCTGGGCCTGCCGCCGCCGCCGAAGGTGCCGGACAATTTCCGCCTGCCGTTCGCGGTGCCGGAGCTGTTTTTCAACGGGACGCGTATGACGCTGGCGTGCTGGCCGAACGAGGGGTGGGCGACGATCACCAAGATCATCGACAAGGGTACGATGAAGAACGACGGGTCGGTCTCCGATGCGGCGGATCCCAAAAAGCAGCGACCCAAGGAGAACAAGGGCGGCGTGTTCACGTATGAGGGAGACCGCCCGTCGCGCTGGAAGGTGGAGACCGGCGTGTGGCTGCACGGCTTCTGGTGCTTCGACTGGTACGACGACGCGATCCGCGTGGAGTCGATCGATGCTGCAAAGAAGGAAATCGCGCTGAAAGTCGGTCACACATACGGCGTGCGGCAAGGCAACCCCTCGCCGCGCCGCTGGCGCGCGGTCAACGTGTTCGAAGAACTCGACCGCGCGGGCGAATATTTCATCGACCGCGAGACCAACCGGCTCTACTTCTGGCCGCCAACGAAGATCGACAAGGCTCGCGTGACGTTGGCTACGCGCGACGAGACGCTGGTGACGCTGCAAGACGTGTGTAACCTGACGCTGCGCGGGCTGACGTTCGAGGAGACGCAGGGTGACGCGCTGCGCGTGAGCGACTGCCGGAGCGTGAAAATTGAAAGGTGCGTGATCCGCAATATCAGGAAGAAGGCAATCCACATGGACGGCGGCGCAAACAACCGCATCGCGGCGTGCGACATCCATGACGTGGGCACGGGCGGCGTGCATCTCGGCGGCGGCGACCGCAAGACGCTGACGCCTGCGGGGCAGGTGCTGGAGAGCACGCACATCTGGAACTTCTCCATGCACCAGCTCACCTACGCCAGCGCGATTCACTTCTCAGGCGTGGGCAACGTGGCGCGGCACAATCTCATTCACGACGCGCCGCACCAGGCGGTGAGCGTGTCCGGCAACGACCACCTCTTCGAGTTCAACGTGGTGAGCAACGTCTGCATGGCCTCCGACGACGCGGCGGCGTTCTACAAGGGTCGCAACCCGTCGTGCCGCGGCAACGTGGTCCGCTATAACCTGTGGAGCGAGATCGGCAGCCCGCGCGGTCACGGCAACGCGGCGGTGTACTTCGACGACGGCGACGGCGGCGACACGGTTTACGGAAATATCTTCTATCGCTGCGGCGATCCCGGCAAGGGGTCGTTCGGCACGGTTTTCTCGCACGGCGGCCACGGCAACTTGGCGGAGAACAACATCTTCATCGAGTGCAAGCGGGCGCTGGGCTCCGCGCCGTGGAACGACAAACGGTGGAAAGATTTCATCGCTGCGCCCCTGTGGCAGGATCGCCTGCTGAAAGAGGTGGATATCACCAAACCTCCGTTCACAGAGCGCTATGTCGAGCTGGTTGGTTTTATGGAGCCGCAGCCCGGCGCAGCCCGCGACAACATCGCGGTGCGCAATCTGTTCGTCGGCTGCGGCGACATCAAGAGCGGCCGCTGGGTGACGAACGAGACGGATTTTGTGACGGCGGACGATCCGGGGTTCGTCAACCTCGCCACCCGCGACTTCCGCCTCAAGCCGGAATCCTCCGTCTTTCAGCGCATACCCGGCTTCCAGCCCGTGCCTGTGGAAAACATGGGGTTGCGGCGGTAGGCTGTCCATTTTTGGAGTTGCCTCGGGGGAGGCGGTGTGAGATAGTTTACAAAAGAAGGAATTGTAAACAGATGCAAACAACCACACTTTCGTTGAGAGTGCCCAAAAGCGAAGCTGCATTTTTGGAGCGTGCCGCGCACGAAACGGGCTTGGAGCGTTCGGCTCTGCTCAAGTTGGCCTTGCGGCAGGGCTGTGCCGACATCCTTTTCGCGCGTGCGTGCGCCGATTACCGGGCCGGGCGAATCACCCTGTCGCGAGCGGCGGAGCGTGCGGGTTTGTCCCTGCGCGAGCTGGTGGCGAGGCTGCCGTCGGCGGGTGTCGAACTGAACTATGACGTGCAGGCGTTTGAAGAGGATCTCAAGCCATGACCGTGGTTGCGGACGCATGCCCACTGATCTTTTTGGCAAAGAGCCAGTGTTTGGATTTGCTCGAACGGCTGTTCGGTTCGGGGATTTGTTTGACGGAGTCGGTGCGGCGAGAAATGATCGCGGGGCCGATCACGCCGGCCGAGGCGGAAGCGATCGCGCGGTTTCTGAATGTGGTGGTCGTGGAAAGCGTGGCGACCGCGAGGAGGCACGCTGCGGCGCTGAGCAGGGCGGATCACGAGACGCTGGCGCTGGCGTTGCAACGGAAGGCCGATCTGTTGCTGACGGATGACCGGCTGCTGCGCGAACTGGCGTCATTTGAGGGCGTGCGTCCGATGGGCACGCTCGGGGTGCTGCTGCTGGCCGTGCGGAAAAAACTGCTCACGAAGCGGGCGGCCAAAGGTCATGTGGACGCGCTGGTGAGGCGGCACGGTTTCAGGATCTCGATCGAGGTGTACGAGGCGGTGGTACGGGAGTTGGGGTGAGGAACGCTCAACGCTGAACGCTCAACTTTCAACGTTCAAGTAGTAGCTGACCTCTGATCTCCGGCCTACGTCACGCTTGGACGGCGCGGAGGATAGCCTCGGCGAGGCTGCGGTCGATGCCGGCCACCGTTTCGATGTCCTCGAGCGAGGCGCGGGCGAGGCGGTAGACCGAGCCGAAGCGGGTGAGCAGCGCGGCCTTCTTGGCGGGGCCGATGCCGGGGATCTCGTCGAGCGCGGACTCGCGGATGAGGCGGCCGCGCAGGCGGCGGTGGTAGTCGAGCGCGAAGCGGTGGGCCTCGTCGCGCAGGCGGGTGAGCACGCGCAGGGCGTCCGAGTCGCGCGGCAGCAGCAGGGATGGCCGGCCGTCGTCCAGCACGATCTCCTCCATTTCCTTGGCGAGGCCGACGGCTGGCACGTGGCCTAGGCCGAGGCCGGCGAGCGCCGCGCGCGCGGCGCGGAGCTGGGTGGCGCCGCCGTCGATCAGGATCAGGCCGGGCAGGGGCTTGCCCTCGGCCTGAACGCGGGCGTAGCGGCGGCCGATGACCTCGGCCATAGAGCGCGGGTCGTCCGCGCCCTCGACCGTGCGGATGCGGAAGCGGCGGTAGAGGCGGCGGTCGGGCAGGCCGTTGACGGTGGCAACCATGCTGGCGACGGAGTGGGTGCCGAAGAGGTTGGAGATGTCGAAGCCCTCGATGAGGGCGGGCAGGGCGGGCAGGCCGATGACGCGCTGGAGTTCTCGGAGGCCGGCGAGCGCTTCGGCGGCGTGCATCTCGGGCGTGGCGGTCACGCGCACGCGCCGCTTGACCATCTCGCGCAGGGCGATCCAGGTGTCGCGCAGGGCGGCGGCTTTCTCGAAATCGCGGGCCTCGGCGGCGGCCCGCATCTGGGCCTTGACCTCCTCGATCACGCCGAGGCGCTCGCCGCGCAGGAAGGCGCAGGCCTCCTCGAAGCGTGCGGTGTACTCTTCGGGCGAGACGCGGCCCACGCAGGGGGCGGAGCAGAAGCGGATGATGTCGTTAAGGCAGTGCTTATAGGTTTCAGCGTTAGGGTGGATGGGCTTGCACTTGCGCAGGCCGTAACGCTTCTCGGTGAAGTCGAGCACGCTGCGCACCACGGTGGCGGAGGGGAAGGGGCCGAAGTA
Source organism: uncultured Lentisphaeraceae bacterium (assembly GCA_964390795.1). Taxonomy (GTDB): domain Bacteria; phylum Verrucomicrobiota; class Kiritimatiellia; order RFP12; family UBA1067; genus CAYMLQ01. Next base: position 7,938 of record CAYMLQ010000137.1, on the reverse strand, counting down.
GAGCGCGTTGTCGTCGCGCACGATGCGGCAGGTGGCGAGGCGCGGCACGGGGTCGCGCGGGTCGGCGCGCAGGGCGAGGTAGCGCTTGTCGTCGCGCAGCACGATGTTGAAGCGCGGGCGGTACTGCTTGATCAGGGTGCTCTCCGTGAGGAGCGCCTCGGTCTCGTTGCGGACGGTGATGACCTCGAGGTCGGCGACGCTGTTGAGCATGCTTCGTACTTTCGGGGCGGCGTCGCGCAGGGTGGCGGGGCGGAAATAGCTCTGCACGCGGCGGCGCAGCGAGACGGCCTTGCCGACGTAGATGATGGTGCCCTTGCGGTCGCGGAACAGGTAGCAGCCCGGCTTGTCGGGCAGGGCGGCGAGCTTGTCGCGGAGTGTGTGGGACTGGGACGGAGAGGACATGGTTTTGAAAAACGCTCAACGTTCAACTTTCAACGCTCAACGTTCAAGTGTGGGGCCTTTAGCATGGCGGAATGATAGCAAAAGCGGGCGGGTGGGGGATAGCGGGAAGAGATGAACGCTCAGTAATCGGTTAGCGACAGGGGTGGTGGCAGGTACGCGCGAGGGGAAGCGGAAATCGGATGATTCGGCAGTATCGGAGAGTGTGCACAGAGCGTTTCTTGAGACAGGAGGGCTTGAGCGGCTCAGCGGGGACGCTTCGCCCTACCCGCTGCGCACCAGAAACACACCCTGTCCGAAGGCGGTAGGGCGAAGCGTCCCCGCTGAGCCGTATTCCCATATCGAGGAGAGACATCGACGAAGGGCAGATGGTGTGATACATTTACGATGTCTTATAAGGGTTCAGTCTGAGAGACTTTCGACTATGAAACTGAAGAAGCTTCCTCCGCAATGCATCGCCCCCCTCCGCTTGAAGGAGATCACCCTCCATTGGAATGACATGGACAAAGTCTTTTTGTCGTCTTTGGAATGGTCTCGCCGCTTTTGAAAAGGTGAAAACCATGCCTGAGCTTTGCAGATTCTTTGGGATTGTGATTGCGATGCTTCACCGGGATCACGAGCCCGCGCATTTTCACGCTTTGTACGGAGATCAGGAAATCACGGTGGAGATCGAGACAGGCATCGTGACGGGCAGGATGTCGAAGAGGGCGCTGCGGCTTGTCTTGGAATGGTACGAAGAGCATCGGGAGGAACTGCGTGAGGATTGGCAGCGGGCGCTTCGGAAGGAGCCGTTGGAGCCCATTGCACCTTTAGAGTAGGAGACACTGTCGTGTTTATACATGTGAGTGAAGTTGAGTACGCGGGTGAATACCGCCTGATCGTCACGTTTGACGATGGGGTTGTGAAGTGTGTCGACCTCGCGTGCGAGTTATCCGGTCGGGTGTTTGAGCCGCTGCAGAATCGCGAAATCTTTGGAAAAGTGGCCGTGAATTGCGAAACAGGAACGATTGAATGGCCGAACGGCGCAGACTTCGCGCCCGAGTTCTTGTACGAAATCGGGGATACTCTGCAGAGGGAGCCGGCTCGCAAGGTCGCAGAGTCGCGGGGCGAGTACGGATCAGGACGCACCTCGAACGATTAATGGAAGAATTAGGGTATCGACCGGATATCCCGATCCATCCTGAAAACCGCAGTATATACGTCCTGCCCGTCACTAGATTTCACACTTCATGAACTGTGGAATGGGAGGTCTTCCTAGTTGATGTGCGAACACCACAAGGGCATCAGAAAGAGACGTTGTCGATCTCACAAGGTGTGAAGAAGAGCGGGCTCTCCCGCGAGTTCAAGTTCCAAGGAAGACGGGAAGGGGCAGGCCGCTGAGGGCGAAGAGGGATGGAGAAGAGTGGGAACGCTCAACTCTCAACGCTCAACTCTCAACTCTCAAGTGGAGATGGGAAGAGAAGTCGAACGCCGAGGTGGTGAGCGTGGAGGTTTGCTCGATCACTGAGGAGGCGATGCAGAGGTCGTTACTTGAACACCTCGCCCTGTGCGGTGTGCAAGAGGTTCAAAACACGCGTGTCGTGGATACTCGTCTCTCGCTCGCCATTGTACAGAATATAGCCGGGAGCGGCGGACGGCACCAGTTTGCGGAAGTAGCTGATGCCTTTATGGAAGTCGGTGTGGAACGTTTCTGACGATTTGATCTCAACGGGTATCACCTTGCGGTTGTGCTTGATGATCAGATCCGTCTCGTTTCCGTGATTGTCACGATAGAAAAAGAAATGAGGCGTTTCTCCCTCGTTTAACAGTTGTTTGAAAAGTTCGACAATCACTAGATTCTCATAGAGGCCTCCGCGCATAATTCCATTTGAGGCCTCCTCCACAGTCCTTACCCCGGCCAGCCATGCGGCTAAACCCGGATCAGTGAAATAGATCTTGGACGGCTTGACGACGCGCTTGGTGATGTTTTCAGAATAGGGCGGCAACAGCAGCAGAATGTGAGACGCCTCCAACACCGAAACCCAGGAACGGATCGTTGGAACTGAAACCCCAGTATCATTGGCCAAGGACGTATAATTGATCAATTGCCCCACACGTCCGGCAAGGAGAGTCATGACCTGTTGAAACTGGCGCAAGTCGCGGACATTGACCATCATGCGGACATCGCGCTCCAGATAGGTCTGCACATACGCGCTGAAAAATGAGGCGGGGCGGATCTTCTGTTTATGAAGGCGAGGGTAAAAGCCTGACACAATGAGATCGAAGGCGTCCCATGTCTTCCGATAAGACGTCATTTCTGCTAAGCAGAACGGCAGCAAGGTCAGAACGGCCGTGCGTCCCGCCAGCGATTGTGTGACGGCCTCGCGTAAGGAGGGCTGATGGCTTCCCGTCAGGATGAACCGGCCCGGGGTGCCCTTCGCATCGACCATGCCCTGCAAATAGGAGAGGATGTTGGGCGCCCTCTGGATCTCATCCAGAATCGCGCCCTTCTGAAGGCTGTTCAAGAGTCCTCGCGGATCTTCCTCCGCTTGCTCCCGGACGTCGGGGTCTTCGAAAGAGAGGCGGGGTTTGTCAGGAAAGCACAGTTCAGCTAAGGTTGATTTCCCGGACTGCCTCGGACCGAAGATGGTGAGCACGGGGAATTCGCATGCACACACCTGCACTTCTTTCATGATAACTCGTTTGACCATGCGCGAAAGAGTGCCCAATTGGCGTACAATTGTAAAGAATAATTTTATAAGTGTACAATCTGCCATCGTGTCAAGGGCAGCCGACAGCGCCTCCGCCAGGAGGCGTGTCTGGCGACGGAAATCGACGGGGCGCACGGGCACCCACGTGCTGCCAGCGCAAACAAGGGGAATGTTCGTCGGCATCCCGCAGAAGACCGACGTGACGGCCAGCACGTTACTGGCCGCGTTGAGCCAAGCGAGGGCACCGGGCGACTGGCCTTGCTCCGCATCCGTCACTGCGGGCCAGGGACTGTTGGGTGCCGTGCCCTTACGTGTGGGTTTCGAAAAGCGCTTGGTAGCGCGGGTCAGCGGCGAGGGCGGCGGGGCTGGCGTCGGCGGCGAGGGTGCCACCGTCGAGCAGGAGCACGCGGTCGGCCATGCCGGGGGTGAGGTGGCGGTGGCTGGCGAAGAGGGCGATCTTGCCCTGGCTGAGGCGGGCGATGGTCGCGAGGGTCTCGCGCTGGGACGCGCCGTCGAGGGCGCTGGTGGGCTCGTCGAGGACGTAGAGCAGGGCGGGGCGGAGGAAGGCGCGGGCCAGGGCGATCTTCTGCCACTGGCCGATGCTGGGCTCGGTGCCGTCGTGGAGCCAGCGGCCGAGGAGGGTCTGGAGACCCTGGGGCCAGGCGGCCAACATCGGGCCCATGCCGGCGTCGGCGGCGGCCTGGCCGAGGGCGGGGGCGTCGGGCGGGGTCTGCGGGTGGCCGATCCGGATGTTCTCGGCGGCAGTGAGCTGGTAGTGGTTGAAGTCCTGGAAGAGAGCGCCGATGCGCGCGCGCCAGGCGGCGGGGTCGAGGTCGCGCAGGTCGGTGCCGTCCACGAGGATGCGGCCGGCGGCGGGGTCGTAGAGGCGGCAGAGGAGCTTGACGAGGGTGGACTTGCCCGAGCCATTCGAGCCCGCGAGCACGACACGCTCGCCGGGGCGGAGGGTGAAGGAGAGATCGTGGAGGGCGGGGCGGGCCGCGCCGGGGTAGGAGAAGGAGACATTCTCGAAGGTGATGCCGCGCGTGATCGGGTCGGGGACGGGCCGGGGGCTTGCGGGCTTGGCGAGGGTGCAGGGCTGGCGCAGGAGTTCCTCGAAGCTCTGGAGGAAGAGGGCGTCCTCGAAAAGGGCGGCCACGGCGGTGAGGAGGGCGGTGATGGCGGTTTGGCCGCGCTGGACGGTCTGGACGCAGAGCACGAGTGCGCCGACGGTGATGGCGCCGCCGAGCAGGCGTCCGGTCATCCAGAGCAGGATGGCGCCGGTGGCCAGCAGGCCGATGAGCAGTCCGGCGGCCTCGCGGGTGAGGACGTAGCGGCGCCAGGCGATGCGCTCCTCCTTGAGCCGTGCGCGGGCGGCGGCGAAGCGGGTGCGGCAGAACGCGCCGTGGCCGTAGAGGCGGATCTCCTTGGCGCCGGCGTTGTCGGTCATGACCGAGTGGAAGTAGGCGGCCTCGCGTTCGAGCGGGGTGAGGTTCTTGCGCCAGTCGTAGAAGCGGCGGGTGCGGTCGAGCTTGAAGAAGAGGACGGGGAGGGCGGCGAGCGCGAGCAGGAGGGGGAGCAGCGGGCTGAAGCGCGCGAGGATGAGCAGCACGCCGGCGAGGCCGGCGAGGCTGTGGAGGGTCTGGCTGAGGCCGGCGAGCACGCGGGCGGGCCGGGAGAGTGCCTGTTCGCGGGCCATGTAGAGCAGGTTCTGGTCGTCGGGGTTCTCGAAGAAGGCGTAGTCGGCGCGCAGCAGCGTGTCGTGGAGCAGGTCGTAGACTCGGTCGGTGACGGCGAGTGTGTGGAATTCGGAGACCCAGGCGGCGAGGAGGCGGGTGAGGGCGGTGAGGAAGAGGCAGGCCGCGCCGAAGAGGAGCCAGAGCACGAGGGTGCGGAACTCGGGATTGTGGAGGCAGGCGTCGAGGAGGGAACTGAGGTCGGAGGTCGGAGGTCGGAGATCGGAGGTCGGAGGTCGGAGGTCGGAGGTCGAAAGCTGGAGGACGGCGAGGAGGCGGGTGGCGCCGTCGATGGCATGCTTGAGGGCGAGGAGGGCGCCGAAGGGCAGGAGGGCCTGGAGCACGGTGAGGGCGGCGAGGCTGAGGGCGAGGGGGCGGTCGCTCAGCCAGGCGAGGCGCAGGGCCCGTGCGAAACTGGCGGGCAGGATGGACAGGCGGCGTGTCATAGCGGGACATATTAAAGCACAGATGTGCGAGAGGAGACAAGGAGGCAGACTCACGGCTCTCCTGCCTGAACACGGGCCAGCAGCTCGGGCGTCGTGCGCACGCCCATTTTCTCCATGAGTCTCGCCTTATAGGTGCCAACGGTCTTCTGGCTGCGGCCCAAGCGCTCTGCGATGGCGCTGTTACCTAGCCCCTGCCGCAAGAACTCGAGCACTTGCAGCTCCCGGTCACTCAGCCCGCAGAGCTCCTTCGTTTGTGGCCGCAGGCCATTGCCGTGGGCTGCCGCCTGAATCAGGCCCGACGCTATCGCATCGCTGACCGCAACATGCCCGCCCAGAACCTTGCGCACCGCCTCCAGCACGCGGCCGATCGGAGTGTCCTTCATCAGGTACCCCTTTGCGCCTGACCGCAAGAGCCGCAAGGCGTAGACTTCCTCGTCGCAGACCGACAGGACAAGCACTGGCGGCGAGGCTGGATCGACCTCAAGTTGCTTCAGCAGATCCCAGCCGGTGCCATCCTTCAGGTTCAGGTCGAGCACAACGACATCGGGGTTCCGCTCTCCGATCAAGCCCAACGCCTCACGCCAACTGTCCGCTTCACCGCAAACCTCCAGATCAGGTTCTGCGTTGAGCGCGTCCAACAGCCCCTTGCGCGTCAGCGGATGGTCGTCCACCAGCAACACCTGTCGCCGCGTCTTACTGCTCATTGGCCGCTCTCCCCGTAACGTTCGGCACCGCCAGTTCCGCGACAGTCTGGCCCAAGGTGTTTGTTCGCAGCGAAAAGATTCCACCCAGTTGGCCGGCCCGCATGCGCATCTGCTGCAGACCCAGCCCCTGCGAAGACTCCCCCGCTCTCTGCAAAGGCAAGCCGTCGTTGGTTACCGACACAACCACCTGAAGCGCCTCGCGGACGACGTCGATCCAGATGCGCTGCGCCTTTCCGTGACGGAGCGCGTTGACAACCGCCTCGCGCACCACCCGGTAAACGTGCTCAGCCGCAACCGGAGTGAAAGCGCCGCACGCCAGCCCGCAGTTCAGCTCGATCGCCACGCCCGACGCGCCCTCGAAACGCCGCGCGAACACGGCCAGCGCCTCACACAGCGTGAGCGTCTCCAGATCATGCAGGGTCAGGTCGTACGAAACGCTCCTCGCCAGCCTGAGCACATGGCCGGCCTGCTCGGACAGCGCCACCGCCCGGCACCGGGCCTCCTCCGCCCCTCCGCTCCGCAACACCAGCCCCTCCGCCATCCGCAACAGCCCCACCAGTTCTTGGCAGACGCCATCGTGGATTTCCTGCCCGATGCGGCGGGACTCCCCCGCGCTCGCGTCCAGCGCCGCAGCAACGGCCGCACGCAACTCTGCCTCTCGGCTGGCGATCAAGCCGTTGAGCCGCCCGTTCGCCACGCGCAGCTCCTCCTGCGTCCGCTTGATCTGCTCATACTGTCCGGCCAGTTCGCTATACGCGCCGCGCAGCGCGAGTTGATTGCGCACGCGAGCCAGCACCTCCGCTTCACGGAAAGGCTTGGCAATGTAGTCCACACCTCCGCAGGCAAAGCCCGTGGCGATGTCTTCCGCTGCCGACTGCGCACTGATGAAGATGATCGGGATCGGGTGAAGTCGCTCATCAGCCTTGAAGCGGCGGCAGACGTCGTACCCGCCCATGCCAGGCATCCGGATGTCGAGCAACACGAGGTCGGGGGGCACAGCCTGAGCGGCCGCAAACGCCAGCCTTCCGCACGGGAAGACGGCTAAGCGATAACCGGCTTGCGAGAGCGCGGCTTCCAGCACGTTCAGGTTGTCCGGCTCGTCATCGACAATCATAACCGTACTCGCAGGAAGTGTTGGCAAGATCAAACTCATCACGCATGTCCTTAAGTCTTATTGACATGCTTATCATATCTGAAGCGGCTGCGGGATGCATCATGTTTCTTCGCTGCTGATTCTTCGCGGCCCCTACAAAGTCGCCATTTTGTAGGCGCTGGACTACAAGAAAATCAGCACTGCGTCTGACAGACACCTTGATTGACGCTCTGATATAGTGCGAACAAACAAGGAGGTTGATGTTTATGGATTTCTTGAACGTCTACAGAAAACTTGTCACAGGCTGGGTCGCCTCTGCACCGCTTCCCGACTGTAACTTTGACTCGAGCCCGCGCGAAAACACGATTAATGACAGCGTTTCAACTCCTCGCGATCTGGGAGACGCCGAAGAACGTATCGCCGAACACTTCATTCCGCGGCCCAGAGGATGGTAGGGGCAGGGGGGGGGGCGTGACCTTCAACTGGGGCCAGACGGTCGATCCCTCGATGCTCTGGAAGCACAAGATCAAGTAAATAAACCCAGTTGTTCATTTCTCACAAAGGTACGGAGCGCACGGAGTTATTAATCACGGTATTAATCACGCTTCTTGCCGTTGACCGTCCGGAATCCACGTGATATAAGTACTTCGTCTTATTGACATGATTGCTTTGCGTAAGGGAGGAACGCGGTCGGCAACGAGTTGCCCACCAGCAAAAGCGCGTGAAAACCGACATGCAAACACGAAACACGTTGACCGCAGGCGGTAGGGCGAGGCGTCCCCGCCGAGCCGCCGGGCAAAGTCGCGACACGCGTTCGCACGGCTCACCGGGACGGTTCGCCCTACCCGCTTCGCACTCCCTGTCCGCAGGCGG
>CAYMLQ010000136.1:0-13368 GCA_964390795.1 uncultured Lentisphaeraceae bacterium | reverse complement strand
AAACGCTTCGTCCAAAATACTTTAGTCTAAAAACTTTTCGTCAGTGGTATAATATCCGAACTTAGGGCAATGGTGAGCTTTCGGATGGGGTGCCGTCCATAATATTGGGGTCTGCATAATGATCGGGCTCAACCTATGATGTCCGAACCGCCCAACGTCACCCCAACGGTGAGGCATAGCCCATCTGATGAGCCATAGGCATTCCACCAGTCATCTTTCGTTATTGCCCCGCTCGCCGGCCACTGGCACCCCTTGCGTAGTTGCGCTGGGGTGCCGCGTCCGTCGGCGGGGTGAAAAGTCGTGATTAACCTGTGTTAAGCCTTCCGACGCGTCCCAGGCCGTCCCAGACCCAGACCCAGACCCCTTGCGCCTTGACTCTGTCCGATCCTCGGTGTTACGCTTCAAACATACGGTTCAGACGGCCGGACAGTTTGAGGTTTTCTCGGTAAATCGCGTTTAGGGATGGCTTGACACCGACTTTTTGACAAACACAATCTAACTTTATGTAGAACAGGTAGTTACGACGATAACGCAAAACCATGGCATTTGACACCGTATTGATACCGTCGTGTTATGCATACAATACCAAGAGCGAAGGATTTACAGATCATGAAAAAGCAAAAAATGCCAACGTTCACTACAGAAGATGAGGAGAGAGAGTTTTGGGCCACCCATGACTCTACGGATCTTATAGATTGGTCAAAGGCTAAGCGGACAGCGTTTCCAAATCTCAAGCCCTCGACAAAAACAATTTCCTTGCGTTTGCCGGAGTCGATTATCGTGGCGCTTAAGGTGATGGCGAACAAACGCGATGTGCCTTACCAATCATTGCTCAAGGTCTTTCTAACCGAGCGGGTTGAGGAGGAGTTGCGTCACGGCCATGTAAATCCTGCATAGGATAATCCATTCCTATGAGAACCGTCCAAAGTATCTCTGGTCATCACATGCCATCGGCAGTGCGACGTTTCACGCACAAGCGCACCTTGAAGTGAAGCGGTGGCGTGTGCGTGAAACGGTCGCTTGTTTCGGGGCTGGAACCTGGGCGGATTATCCGTGCGGAAATTGATTATCCCGGCGGGGGCTGTCCTCACACCCCCACGCACTGTCCGACGCAGCCCCGGCGCCTCTGGACGCGTCTACGCCTTGACTGTGAGGTCTCCACGGTGTTACCCTTCAAGGCACGGTTGGCGCGGGTGTTGTCCGGCGCGTGCGCGTGAGGCGGAAGGCGTCGCCCCGCGCGCCTTCTCCGACGAGCTTCGGGGCGGCCCATTCTCGAAGGGCGCGGGCGGCCGCCTTCCACCCCGCGCACGCGCCGGACGATGGGTGCGATCCGGTGCCTACGGAGGCTGACCGGATGCCTCTTCGCGAGCGGTCACGGGAGGCAGACTTGGTTCGATCTTCAGGCCGCCACCCAGCGCCTCTGTGATTAAGCCAGGTCGGAACTTGCTGAAACCGCACAACGTGATAGAGTAACTTCCATTAGGGCAATGACTTAGGCCTGAAATGCGGAAGGCAAAAATGAGGTTTACGGACGCTTTTGCGTGCTTTTATGCATACAATACTAAAGGCGAACCAGGTAATCCATCCTATTGAGTACAAAGGATGATTACCGAACGTTGGGAGAGAGAGGCAGACGTTTACAGCGAAGCGTCAATCCGTCCTGTCGGATCGTTCCCGCTTGAGAACCAGGAAGTTGACTTCGGGAAGCTCGCCCTCGGCGGTGCGGGCCTCGGCCAGCCGACTCTCGTCCGTCGTGTGGAAATCGCTCGCCTTCCACAGGACGTCCGCGTCGAAGTGGTTATCCGCAAGTGTGCAGGCGTTGGTGTCGATGTGGCTGAGGTTCGCTCCGCCCTTGAAGGCGACATTATGGCTCAGGGTGTGGCCGCGGCCGGGGATGTCGGTGCGGTTGTCCGCGAGGCGTCCGAGCAGGTTGAAATTGACCTTGTTGCGGCAGGCGCGGTTGGCGAACCAGTCGCAGCCGCCGGGATGGTGGTTCGCGTAGAAGCCGCTGGCCTTGTTGCGGGCTGCGAGGCAATCCCGGACGGTGTGGCGCGGGATCGTGGCCGGGAGCCGCTCCGCGGGCGTGGAGCCATAGCCGCCGGCCTTGAAGCCGTTGCCGTCCGCCAGGCTCTTGAACTCGGGGGAGTAGCCGTTGCAGAAGGCCCAGCAGTTCTCAAACGTGACGCCCTCGTGCGCGTTGATGCAGTCGAAGCCGTCGTCGCTGTTGAACCACGCGCGGCAGCCGCGGAAGACATTGTTGGTGCTGCCCTTCGGCGGGTGGCAGCCGAAGCCATCGACGTTGCCGCCGCGCCCGCCTTCGGAGATTGGGTCGTGGTTGCGGTACGCGTCGCAGTTCAGGAAGAGGTTGTTTGAGCCCCGGACGCTGTAGATGCCGATGGCCATGCCGTCGCGCAGGGTGAGCTGCTCGTAGACGTTGTGACTGCCCCCGTTTTCGAAGCAGATGGACTGCGTGTGGTTCGTGAGGGTCACCTGCACGCCGGTCACCTCCAGCCCTTTGAGGTGGATCCAGGAGGCGTTGACGCGGAAGGCCGTCACGCGGCAGCCGGCGGGCTTAACCTGGGAGAGGTCGAAGACGGGGCGCTCGTTCGGGCAGGCCCAGTAGCGGATGGGCTTGCCGGGCGTGCCGCTCTTATCGAGCTGCGTGACGTACGCCCAGATCCGCTCGCGCTTCGCGACCTGCGCCTCGCGCAGGAGGTAGGTGCCGCCGCGGATGAACACGGTGTCGCCGGGTTCCGCCGCCTGCTGGGCGCGCTGGACCGTGGCGAAGGGGCGCTCCCGCGTGCCGGGGCTCGCGTCGTTGCCTGCGGGCGCGACAAAAAAATCCGCCGCGGGGCAAGCGTTTGCCAGGAGGCACAGAGCGAGGATGGCGACAGCGGGGCGCGTCAGCCCAGCGGGAGCAGGGGTAAGAAGGTACCTAGAGGGCATGGTCGGGCTCAGAAAAGGATGGCGAAGGAGCGCTCATTGAGCGCAGTGGTCAGTCCGGCAAGGTCTGCGGCGAGGTCGGAGGCCTCCGCGGACAGGGCCTTCGCCAGGCCCTGGGTTTCCATCAGATCCGTGAGGTCGCGGAAGGTCGCGACGGAAGGCAGCGCAGGAAGGGCCGTCGCCGGCTGCGCTTTCGGGCGCATCAGCAGGGCGATGCCGACCAGCAGGGCGAGGCAGGCGGCCACGCGCAGCAGGGGCCTGAGGAAGGTGCGCGGTTCGCGCAGCGGCGAGGCGGGCGCGGCCGAGGCGACGCGCGCGCAGGCTCGGTCTGCGCGCTCAGGGTCGGGCGGCCGCAGCGGCGGCGCGCTCTGGCGCAGACGCTTTTCTAGCGCGGTCCTTTGGGTAGCAGTCATATGCATGTTTCACCTCACGGTCGTTAGTGTATCAAGCTTCGCCTGCCATCTCAAGCGCGCGCGCCAACGCGGCGCGCGCGCGGTGCAGCAGCACGCGCACGTGAACGGCCGTGCGACCGGTCACGGCGGCAATCTCCGAAGGCCCCAGATCCTCGCCGTAGCAGAGCCACAGCAACTCGTATGCGGCGGGCTGCAGGCGGTCGCGCGCGAATGGCCAGATGTCAGCCTCCGCACCCGCTCCCGGCGAGCGCTGCTCGGCCGCCACGGTCCTCGCCTCATCCAGCTCTACTGTGGGCTTGCGCGCCCGGTGCCAGTTCAGCATCACGCGCCGCGCGACGGTCAAGGCCCACGGCAGGAACGGCCGCCGCGGATCGTACGAGCCTGCCGCGCGGTAAAGGCGAAGGCAGGACTCCTGAAACAAGTCGTCGCGCTCCGAGGCCGGCACGCCGAGCTGCGCGTAGAACCGCTCCAGCCGGGGCTCCAGCGTCTCCGCGATGAGCGTGAAGGCGTCGGCGTCTCCGGCTGCGACCGACCGCATGGCCTGTCTCAGGCGGTCTTCATTCTGTTCATCCATAGCCACGGATAAGGAACATCAGAATAGGTGAGGCAAGTGAGGCGTTTCTCATTTGGCGGCGGCCGGCGCGGCTTTGGACGCTTCGCGGGCTTCGCGCTCGCGTATGGCCGTCTCGATCACACTCTTCGGCAGGTCGAGCGTCACGCCGATCTGCTTGCCTTCGCCGCTGATTTTTGCGAGCGAGGCTAGCGTCGCCTGCTCGGGCGCCTCGTTCGCGCGCAGCTGGGCGAGCGCCTGGATGCCCATCAGGGCCTGCCGGATCTGCACGGCGGACTCCTCCGAGGTGGCCGTTACCGACAGGGCCGCGCTGAGCGTTTCAGATTGCGATGCGTTCACGCGCAGGCAGAGTGCCTGGGCCTGGCGCAGCGCCTGGGCCTTGGGCTGCTCGCCGACGATGGAAGGCACGTCGATGGCCATGACCGTCAGAACGCTGCCCTTGCCCGAGAGCGCCGGTTTGAAAGACGAATCGGCGGCGAGGCCGGCCTTCTTCTCCGCGAGCACGTCCAGCGCCTCGGTCAAGGCGGTCTGCGAGCCCGAGAGCATGGCGAGCCCGGGTCTGGCGAAAGACAGGTATTTCTGCGAGTCATCCTTCCAGCCCAGAACCGTGAAGCCGCTGTGCTGCGCCGTGGTGAAGTTCTGGTTCGCGGCGAGAATGGTGCTGAGCCGATCAACGTCGAACGCGCCGTAGACATAGGCCACGCCGCCTTTCTCCGCATTGCCGTTCCCGGCGATGACGAGCTGGCTGATGTCCTTGAGCAGGTCAATGCCGAACAGGGCTTTGATCGCCGCGAACTTGGTCTGGGCCTCGCGACGCTTGGCTGGGGCGATCTTGTCGATGGCGTAATTGATCATCGGCGAGGCCTGGGCAGCCTTGAGATCCAAATTGAGCACCCATTTGGTGCCAGCGGGGAGGTCGTTCAAATCCGCCGCCCGCGTCCGAATGGCCTGTGTACAGATGAGCACGCCAGCCGCCAATACGATTCGCTTCATCATGGTGAAACTCCTTTAAGTTGATACGCGTGGTGTCACGGCAGGCGCCGCACGGTGCGGAAACCTTCGTCCATGACACTTAGGCATACACACCGATCGATTCCGCCGTTACAGGCGAAAGGATCGGAAACTGATATAAGTGGTCTGCCGACTCACGGGCGCATCCCCGTTTCACTGACCGCGTGCGACAGCTCAGCGAGGCTCAACGCCTTGCCCTGCCTGTGGGTTTGCGTGCGGAGCCGGTAGGGCGAACCGTCCCCGGTGAGCCGTTGCGAGCGTACCGTTCGCCATTGCCCTGCGGCTCGGCAGGGACGCCTCGCCCTACCGCCTGCGGCTCAGCGACTTGCCTGTAAACAGCGAGCGAACCGTCTTGGTGAGCCGCCGGCCCTGTTCATCTTCTTTTGAAGTCAGTGAAACTGGGATGCGCCTCCGACTCACGGTTTCATCTTGTTTCTGTTGACGGAGTCCGCTCCTGTTACCTGCCACTGTTGAACGTGAGCAGCTTGTCCCAGTCGATACCTCCGTCTGTAAGGCAATAATCGTTTGTAAAATCGCGTGTAAACCGATTGATTGCCTTATCCCATTCTGTATTGAAAGTTATTCGATGCTCTGCCGGCTTGGTTTTCATGGCGGCAATGATTCTTAAATAGAATTCCGAATCGCCCGTCAATTCTTCCCAGAAAGCTTGTCCAGCCAGCTCTCTAAAAATAAAGTCGGACGCTTGCTTGGTTGGGCGTTTCTTCCCGTAGCAATAACCGACAACAGCATCGAAGTGTTTTTGCAATTTCAACATTCGACTTCGAAGACTCATGAAGTCTTGATTCTGTCGTTTTTTGCTCATTGCATTGAATACGGAAGGCCCGGACTTGACAGCAAATGCCGTGTAGCTGGTTTTTGTTTCAAGGATAATATCCGCACCTTCACCTCCAGCGGTCGTTGCATTTGAAACGAGCCGTGCGAGGCGTTCAAAAAAGGCGTCGCCAAAGATGCCTTCATCAGACGAGGACATATATGCGCTCAACAGTTGCGAGATCAACTCAGAAGCCGACTCCGTTCCAATGGCGCGAAAGAGATAAGGGTTCTTTCGTTTTAAAGCGTCCCTGAGTTTTAACGTCGACAGCTTAGCGATCCGACGGGTATAGAACTCTTCAAGGCATTGCTGCACATGGGCTTCGACTTGTTTTGAGGTTAACGGCATGTCAGGCATCCTCCTCCAGTTTTTCGAAATTAACGAGAAAGCGCTTCAGCGCAGTGCCGATTGTGTAGCCGAGGCCGACGGGTACCGCATTGCCGATCTGTCGGTACTTGTCAGACACAGAGCCCTGGAAGGCCCAGTCGTCCGGGAATTGCTGCACGCGCGCGTATTCCTTCAGGGATAAAGGCCTTAACTCAGTAGGATGACAGATGCAGGTGCTCTTCTGGACAGGGCTGGTCGGCACCGTTGGCGCGGGCTCGTCAAAACGCAGGCGCCTGAAGAAGCCGACCCGCCCGCCCGTGGACGTATAGGCGCCGCCCAAGGCCTCCGCCTGCAAATGCTCGGGAAGGGAACGCCAGTTTTCCCCTTCCTTCAGGAGTTCGAGATAGCGTTGCCGGTTTTTTGAGAACGAGATGAACTCGGGCGACGGATCGCGCAGACCCTTGAGCGCATCCCCCAAGGTACGCCATTTGCGGCAGAAGAGCGTCTCGTGCTGCGCGTAGGCACCGGTGGGCATGGTCAGTTGAAAACCGTCCCTGCTGCCCAAGAAGACGACTCGCTCGCGCTTTTGCGGGGTGCCGTAATTGGCGGCGTTTACCAATTCGGCAGACACGGTATAGCCCATTTTCTTGAAGGTCTCGTTCAGCAGCTTGAGAACGCCGCCCTTTTCATGAATCGTTTGACGCGTACGGCTGGCCATCGGCACATGATCCAATGAGGCGGAGAGAATGCCGCGAACGTTTTCCATGACAAAGAAAGGTGGACGGAGTTCGGAGACGATCCGCAGAAAATCAAACATGACTTGGCCGCGGGGGTCGTGGAAGGACTGGCGCTTGCCGGCCGTGCTGAAGGAAGGGCAGGGCGGCCCGCCCGCGACGAAGGCGATCTGGTCTCGGCGCGCTTTGAACGCGTCAAGCAGCTTGTCACCGGTCCAGTTTTTGATGTCGTCGCAGATGACGGGCAGATGAGGGCGGTTGGCCCGGATTGTTTGACAGGCCTTCTTGTCGAGTTCAAGACAACCGGCGGCCTCAAAGCCGGCGGCCTCCAGCCCCAGGTCGAGCCCCATTGCCCCGCTGAAAAGCGAGATGAACTTGGAGGGTGTACTGGTGTGGAAAGAGCCCCCGTATGAGGGGGACTCGCTCTCTTTGACATGTCCGGCTGGGTGTCGGTGACCAAGAATGTAGAAACGATTTTTGTGCATAGAGGGTCTTATTTCAGGCTCTTGATCTCGACCTTGCGGAAATCGACGGGGGCACTCTCGGACTGGAGCGAAATCGTGCCGCCTTCGATCAGCAGCGTGCCGCCGTTGGCTTCGATGAGCCGCTTGGCGTCGCCGTCCTTGGGGTCGTACTGCGGCTTGTCGTAGGCGAGCACGCTCTCGCCCTCGATGCGGTGGGTGATGGTCTGGCCGCCGCGCGCCTCGATTTCGACGGTGACCCACTGGTCGCCGTGGTAGGTCTTGGACTTGGAGTTGAGCGTGTGGGGCGTGTAGAGCTGGCCGTCGCGCTCGACGTTGGTGCCGGGGGTACAGAGGTTGGCAGTGGAGCGGTTGCCGGTTCCCGAGCCGCCGAGGAACTGCACCTCGATCGACACCGGGAAGTCCTGATCCTGACGCATGGAGGCGGGAGACTGGCCGTGGATCATCGCGCCGCTGTTGCGCTTGGCCCAGCCCGGCCCGTCCGGGAGCTGCTCGCCGACAAAGCGGTACTCGATGCGCAGGATGTAGTTGGTGAAGGGCGCCTTGTAGAAGAGGTGGCCGAAGCGGTTCTTGAACGCGCCGTCATAGCCGTCGTAGCGCACCTGGATGAGGCCGTCCTCGACGCGGAACGTGTTGGCGAAATTCTCGCCCGCGGGGGAACCCTTGATTTTCGGGATCCAGCCGGCGAGATCCTTGCCGTTGAAGAGGCTGATCCAGCCCTCCTCGGCGGCAGAAAGGGTCAGGGCGAGGGAGCAGGCGAGCAGTGCGGTCTTGAAGCGGGTCATGTGTGTTTCTCCTTTGCCATCAGTATACAAAGTCCGGCACTCGAAGGGAAACGGGAATTCGTGCAGGCGGCGGGGGTACGGCGGGCGACGAGTGCGGCGCATCGACGATACGGTGAATCTGTCAGGAGCGAGGACACTCCAGCCCTCGGCTTTCGTTGGGAGACAGGAGAGATTAGGGTGAAAGATTAGGGAGATCGATCAAGAGTAAGGCACCCCCTCATCTTTCACCGTGATCTTTTTCCTTAATCAATCACTATTCTGACACACACCCGCCGGCGTCGGGCGCAAAGATTCGGGGTTGACTGTTGTCGGCGCCACCAGCACAATGAAAAGCAATCGGGTGAATCCGCACGGCTATTCACGGGGCGGAACCCTTGAGCGTGAATAGGTGTTATGAAAAGACTCCCTTTTGTATTTCTTTTTGCGCTGCTGTGCGGTCAGTCCTTTTCCGGCGACAACTATGCGGCCCAGTCCGCCACACTCGTCGTGGAGGGCTGGAAGCATCGCGTCTGGTCGCTCTACCCCGTGGAGAAACTCAAGGCGGAGCAAGCCCTTCCCTTGACGAACCGAGGCGACCGCGTGACGCTCACTGCCGCATGCGGCGAATTCGAACCGTTTGTGCTCGTGCTGCGCAGCGAGGTGCCGCTGCGGAAGGTCGGCGTGACGTGCGGCGACCTGCTGGGCCCCGGCGGCGCTGCGCTGAGCGCCTCCTCACTCACGGTGCAGCGCCTGGCGTATATCTACGTGGATGAGCCCAGCGGCACGCGCATCAAGCAGCCCATGCCCTACGAAACCGGCACGGGCGAGTTCCCCGATCCCCTGCTCCGCGATGGCGGCGATGCGCGTCCCAACCGCAACCTGCAGTTTCTGGTGACCGTGCGGGTGCCGCGTGAGACGAAGGCCGGCGCCTACACAGGCACCATGAAGCTCCACTTCATGCGCGAGGGCTGGATGCCTGCGGACAAGGAGACGGCGGACACCCTTCCGCTCACCGTTGTGGTGCGGCCATTCGCGCTGCCGGAGGCGTCGCCGCTCCTCAACACCTGTGTCGCCTCGCCGCAGGCGCTGACCGCCTGGCTGCAGAAGCCGGACACGCTCGCGGAGCTGCATCGCGACTTCGCGGCGCACGGCCAGACGCCCGACCCGCTTCCGTCGCCAGTGGTGCAGATCTCAAAAGACGGCGCGCTCACGGTGGATTCCGCCGCTTGGGAGAAGGCGGCGGCGGCACTGCTGGATGAAGGGCGGGCGACACACCTGTTCCTTCCGGTCTGGAGCGCGCGTAAAACCGGAGAGATGCAGGGCGTCTATTTTCTCTGGCACTATCCGGCTGTCACCAAGCAGCGGTGGATGGGAGGCTTCATCTGCGATGCGCAGGGTGAGCTGACCGCAGAGTTCCAGCGCACTTTCGGCGCTTACCTCAAGCATATGCATGCGGTGCTCGCCCGGCGCGGCTGGCTGGGTCGCGTCTACATCACCACGATGGACGAACCCTACACGTATCATCTGCACGACGAGACCCGCGCCCAGGACACGCCCGAGAACAACTACCGCGTGATCGGGAATTTTGTCCGCTTTGTCCGCGCTACCGCGCCCGGCCTGAAAACCTTCGCCACGGCTGACCCGGCCCCCGCGCTCAACGGGCTCATCGACCACTGGTGTCTGCGCAATCTGCAGCATGCCGCAGAAGCCCGCGAGCGTGCGGCCAGCCACGGCGAAGTCGTCACCTTTTGTGACAACTACCGGATGTTCATCGACTATCCGGCGGTCAGCGCGCGCAGTCTCGGCTGGCTGACGTGGAAACTCGGCGCGCGCGGCTGGCTCACCTATGAGACGCTGGGCTCCTTTACCGAAGCCTGGTCGGGCCCGGTCTTTGTCTATCCGAATTTCAGCGGCGGCACGGTCTGGGGCATGGGACAGCTCTTTTATCCCGCTCCCAGCGGCTCGGGCTACATCGCTCCCAGCCTGCGCTGGGAGCTGATGCGCGAAGGGTGCGAAGACTATGCGTATCTCTGTCTCCTGCGCGAGCGCGTCAACGGACTGCCAGCCGGACAACACGAAAGCGCCGCAGCCCACGCGGCGCGTGAGTTGCTTGCCACGGCGGCGGACCGGGTTGTCGGCGGCACGGGCGATGCCGAGACCGCCTTGCAGGCCGCCGCTCCCAACGCGCAAAGCAACCGCATCCCGCATGACCTTCGCCGGCGGATCGGCGACTTGATCGAGCAGCTGACAGCTCCGTGACGCGATTGCGAAAGTCCAAGACTTCAGCAATCGGAGTTTAACGGCATAAGTGGGGGGGGGATGGCGGACATGGTTCGGGTGACTCGCCATCAGTCCCGGCGGCGGACGGGTGTGGCGCGCCGGCGCGGTAGGCGGCCTCGCGCTCGAGGCAGCTTGCCACGGCGGCGCGGATGTCGGCGAGGGTGTGCAGCTCGTGCAGGCGGCTGCGCACATAAGAGGAGCCCTTAAGCCCGTGGAGGTAGCGGAAGAGGTGGCAGCGGAACGTGGTCGCCAGCGAGTCTTCTGGGTCGATGGCGTGCCGCGGCAGGTCATAGCGCTCGCGGATGCGGCGGAGCAGCTCCAACTCGGCGGACATGTGCGCTTCCAACTGGTCGCGGATTACGCCCAGGTCGCGGCGCGTGCGTCCGCGCGTGCGGTCGGAGGCGGTCGGCTCCTCGCCCGAGGCGAGCCCGAGACGAAGGTCTTCAAAAATCCAAGGGTTGCCGATGGCGGCGCGTGCGATCATGAGCGCGTCCACGCCGGTTTCGCGGAGCATGCGCCGCGCGTCGTGGGCGGCGCATACGCCGCCGTTGCCGATGATCGGAATCTTGGCGCGGGCTTTGACCTCGGCCAGCAGGCCGAGATGCACCTCGCCGCCGTGGCCTTGCGACGTGAAGCGCCCGTGCAGGGCGAGCGCGTCCGCGCCGGCCGCCTCGGCGGCATGCAGGATGTCGAAGATCGCGACCTTGTCCGGTTGCGGGCCGAGCCGCGTCTTGATCGTGAGGGGAAGCGACACGGCCCGGCGCATGGCGGCGAGGATGTCGTGGATGCGCTGCGGGTCTTTGATCAGCGCCGCGCCCGCGCCGTTGGATGTGATCTTGTGGACGGGGCAGCCCGCGTTGAGATCGATTCCGACGAACCTCCCGGTTTGTTCGGCTTTGGCGGCGGCCTCGGCCAGTGTGGCGGGGTCGGTGCCGTAGAGGTGAGCGACGACCGGCCCCTCGTCTTCGAAGCTCTCGAGCAGGTGCCACGTCTTGTCCGAGTCGTGCAGCAGGCCCACGTCGTTGGTCATCTCCGTGTAGGCGAGCGCGGCCCCGTGGCGCTGGCAGAGGCGGCGCATCGGCGCGTTCGTGTAGCCCGCCATGGGCGCCAGAAAGAGCAGCGGATGCCCCGAGTCGGGAAGCTTGAAGAGCGTATGGAGTGTGGCGTGCAAAGCAGGGAGGGGTCAATCGAGTGGGGAACGCTGATGGGTTGGAGTATAGCAGGATGGGGGCTCCCAAGAGAAGTTAGAAGTTAGGAGTTAGGAGTTAGGTGTTTCAACTAAACTAAATGGAAGCTCACCCGCTTCGCACCCTTCGCACCCGTGTTGCATGGCGAGGCCCCTTATGGAATAATGGGGTTATGTTAAGGTATGAGAAAGAAAGTTGGGCGGCCTGGCCAGGGTTCGTTCTCGCGGGCGTCGACGAGGCGGGCCGCGGCTGCCTCGCGGGGCCGGTGGTCGCTGCGGCCGTCTCCATGCAGCTGGAACTGGCGGAGCGACTCTATGCCGGCGAACTCGCGGAACTCACGGACTCTAAGCAGCTCTCCGCGACGCGGCGCGAAGCCTTTTATGAGATTCTCACCAACACACCCGGCGTCGCTTTCGCTACGGGCTGGTGCTCGGCGAAGGAGATTGACGAGGTCAACATCCTGGTGGCCACGCATCGCGCCATGCGCCGCGCGCTGGAGGGGCTATCGGTCAAGGCGGATCATGCGCTGGTCGATGGGCTTGCCGTGAAAGGGCTGCCCTGCCCCTCGACGGCGATTGTTAAGGGTGACGCAAAAAGCTTCCTCATTGCGGCGGCCAGTGTGGTGGCCAAGGTCAGCCGAGACCATTTCATGCGCAAACTCGGCGCAGAGCACCCGCAATACGGATTCGCCGTGAACAAGGGCTATGGAGTCAACGCGCACATGGCTGCGCTTTTCAAATACGGCTCCTGTCCCGAGCACCGCCACACCTTCCGCCCCGTGCAGGACGCGAACCAGAAACTGACTGGTTTCGAGTACTGAGGGCCGGGGACAGGGGCGGCGTTCAGGGGGCGGCAAAACGGGGTCACTGGATCATCGCGGCGGGGATGCGGAACCGAAGGTCTCCTTTGCCGCCCAGATGCTCGCAGGGGAGCACAAGCTCCAGATCGCCGTTTGGCTTGGTCCCTGAGATGAACAGGAGCTGCTCGGAAAGCGTGTCGCCGCTGGCCAGCTCGGCTTCTTGCCGCATGCCAAGCGGATAGGTCTCCGCTCCGAACGAGACCCGGCTGTAGTCGCGTCCCGCGCCGTCCGTCAGCCTGACCGCCGTAGCCTCGCCGGCGGTATGGGCCGTCCGCCATGACCGGAAGGCGACCGGCCTCTTGCCGGTGTTGCAGATCGCCAGCTTGATGCAGCAGACGGGCGTTTCGGTGCGCGAGGTCTGCCTGAGCGACGGGTGATAGATGTCGGCGCAGGCGTAGCGAACCTCGGTGACCGAAACGGTCGCGCGCACACCGCGAGCGCGTGCCGGTTCAGGTGCGACGGTGATGCGGCGGGCGCCCAGGTTCACGAACGGGATCGACTGTAGTGTCTTCTCGACTGCGTTCCCTCGCAACAGGAGCAGAGAGGCTCCCGCAGCGCATGCGAGCGCCACACTCGCCACGAAGCCGCGGGCGAGCCGGCTTTTCTTCTTGGCTCCCGCAACAGGGCGACGGCCCTGAACGGAGGGCAATGTGAGAGGGGTGCGACAGAAGGGGCAGGGGCGCGATGTTCCGGCCTCCTCACTCGAGAACGTGATCACCTTCCGGCAATGGTTACACACGTAGGCTTTGTCTTTAAACATAAGGAGCTTTCTCCACGTAAGACCGAAATATCATAAACAAAAAGAGGAGGCGTGCAAAGCCCCCTCTACGTTGTTTGGAAAGCATGCGACTTAGGGCGTGACCGGCAACGTCTCCTTGCCACGGATCTTGATATGCAGCTCGCGGAGCTGCTTCTCGGTGACGTCCGAGGGCGCGTTCATCATCAGATCCTGCGCCTTCTGGTTC